>NZ_JBFBDW010000003.1:0-315462 GCF_040683455.1 Kitasatospora sp. NPDC093679 | reverse complement strand
CGGCGACACCTGGGGCGCGGGCACCCGCGCGAGTCGGAAGGGCACCGCGTGTGCCGTCCCGCCGCGCGGATCCCCGCGCCCCTCGTCGTCCCCCGGGTCAGCCCCGGTCGCAGGCCTGCGCCCGCAGGGCCCGGGCCAGGTCGTCGCGGCACTCGACCACCAGGCGCCGCAGCGCCGGCGCCGCCCCCTCGTGCTCGGACAGCCAGGCGTCCGCCGCGTCCAGGGTCCCCTGCTCGGTCTGGTACTTCGGGAAGAAGCCGCCGACGATCCGCATCGCGATCTCGATCGACCGCTGCTTCCAGACGTCCTCCAGCATCGCGAAGTACGGCTCGGTGTACGGCGCCGTCAGCTCCCGCTGACCGGCCTGCGCGAAGCCCGCGATCTGGGCCTCCACCAGGGCGTTCGGCAGCTCGTCGGAGTCCACGACGGCCGTCCAGGCGGCGGCCTTGGCGCCGGGCGTGGGCAGCGCGGCGAGGCACTGGGTGAGCTGGCGGCGGCCGCTCGCGGTGTTGTCCCGCTGCAGCTCCTGCTCCATCTCCTCGCCGGTCGCGGCGCCGGCCGCGGCGAGCGCCAACCAGAGCGACCACCGCAGCTCCTGGTCGACGTCCAGACCGTCGATCCGGGCGGTGCCCTCCAGCAGGCCGCGGACCAGCCGCAGCTGCTCGGGGCCGTGCGCCGCCGCGGCGGTGAAGCGCGCCCAGGCCAGCTGGTGGTCGCTGCCCGGCACGGCCGCGCGCAGCTCGCGGACGGCGCACTCGGCGAGCAGCCGGCCGCCCTCCTCGCGCCACTCGGGGTCGGCGTACAGGTCGAGCGCGGTCTGCGCCTGCAGGTGCAGCGACTGCAGCACCCCGATCTCGGACTCCCGGCCGGCGAAGTCCAGCACCAGCGCCAGGTAGTCGCGGGCCGGCATCAGCCCGTCGCGGGTCAGGTTCCACACCGCGGACCAGGCCAGCGCCCGGGCCAGGTCGTCCCGGACGTCACCGAGGGCGGCGCGCAGCGTCTCCAGCGAGCCCTCGTCGAAGCGGACCTTGCAGTACGTCAGGTCGTCGTCGTTGACCAGCACCAGGGCCGGCCGGTGCAGCCCGACGGCGTCGGCGACCACCGTGCGGCCGCCGGTCACGTCGAGTTCGATCCGCGCGGTGCGCACCAGCGCCCCCGTCTCGTCCCGGTCGTAGAGGCCGACGGCGATCCGGTGCGGGCGCAGCACGCCGCCGTCCTGGACGACGGCGAGCTCGGTGATCCGGCCGTCGGCGTCCACGGTGAGCTGCGGGGCCAGGGTGTTCACCCCGGAGGTCTGCAGCCAGGCGGCCGACCAGGCGGTCAGGTCGCGGCCGCTGGTCTCCTCCAGGGCGTCCAGCAGGTCGGTGAGCACGGTGTTGCCGTACGCGTGCCGCTTGAAGTAGGTGCGGGCGCCGGCCAGGAAGGGCTCGCGGCCGACGTACGCCACCAGCTGCTTGAGCACCGAGGCGCCCTTGGCGTAGGTGATGCCGTCGAAGTTGAGCTTGGCGTCCTCAAGGTCCCGGATGTCCGCCGTGATCGGGTGGGTCGTCGGGAACTGGTCCTGCCGGTACGCCCAGGCCTTGCGGCGGTTCGCGAAGGTGATCCACACCGCCCGGTACCGGGTCGCCTCGACCTGCGAGAACGAACCCATGAAGTCCGCGAAGGACTCCTTCAGCCACAGGTCGTCCCACCACTTCATGGTGACCAGGTCGCCGAACCACATGTGGGCCATCTCGTGCAGCACCACGTTGGCCCGGCCCTCGTACGCCGCCTCGGTCACCTTCGAGCGGAAGACGAACTCCTCGCGGAAGGTCACGCAGCCCGGGTTCTCCATCGCGCCGATGTTGTACTCCGGGACGAAGCACTGGTCGTACTTGCCGAAGGGGTACGGGTAGTCGAACTCGTCGTGGAAGAAGTCCAGGCCCTGCTTGGTGACGGTGAAGATCTCGTCCGAGTCGAAGTACGGCGCCAGCGAGCGGCGGCAGGTCGCGGCGAGCGGGATCTCCAGCCGGGTGCCGTCCGGCAGGGTGCGGCCGTAGTGGTCGCGGGCCACGTGGTACGGCCCGGCGACCACCGCCGTGAGGTACGTCGAGATCGGCTTCGTCGGGACGAACCGCCACGTCCGGCTGCCGCTGCCGTCCGCGGTGACCTCCTCGTGCACCGCGTTGGCGTACACGTCCCAGGCCGCCGGCGCGGTCACGGTGAAGGAGAACGGGGCCTTGAGGTCCGGCTGCTCGAAGTTCGCGAACACCCGGCGGGCGTCGGCCGGCTCGAAGTGGGTGTACAGGTAGGTCTCGCCGTCCGCCGGGTCGACGAACCGGTGCAGGCCCTCGCCGGTGCGGCTGTACGCGCAGTCCGCCTCCACGACCAGCTCGTTCTGCGCGGCCAGGCCCGGCAGCGCCACCCGGGCGCCGTCGAACACCTCGGCCGGGTCCAGCGCCCGGCCGTTCAGCACCACCGAGCGGACGGCCGGCGCCAGCAGGTCCACGAAGGTGTCCGAGCCCGGCGCGGAGCAGCGGAACACCAGGGTCGTGGTGGAGCGGAAGACGTCGACCGCCGGGTCGGGCGCGGAGGTGACGTCCAGATGGACGCGGTAGCCCTCCACCTGGATCAACTCGGCCCGCTGCTGGGCTTCTTCGCGGCTCAGGTTCTTGCCCGGCACGGCGGTACTCCTTTGTCCGGATCGCACGCTGTGAGGAAAACTGCACGGCCGCGCCGGTGGGCCCGGCCGGGGGCATCCTTTCACGCGCCGCCCGCGCCGCCCCGGCACAGCACCGGGTGGTGCGCACGGAATCAACCGGGCCGCCGCGCGGTTGGCACCGCGGGACACACCCATGCACCCGAACGCCGACCGAAGGACGCCGTCCGTGACGACTGCCGACTCCCGCAAGATCGCCGACTTCTGGTTCGACCCGATCTGCCCCTGGGCCTGGATGACCTCCCGCTGGATGCTGGAGGTCGAGCAGCTGCGCCCGGTGGACACCCGCTGGCACGTGATGAGCCTGTCCGTGCTCAACGAGGGCCGGGACGAGCTGCCCGAGAAGTACAAGGAACTGCTCGCGAAGGGCTGGGGCCCGGTGCGCGTGCTGATCGCCGCCGCCCAGGCGCACGGCGACAAGGTGCTCGGCCCGCTCTACACCGAGCTCGGCCTGCGCTTCCACAACCAGGGCCTGCCGAACGAGCGGGCCACCATCGAGGCCGCCCTGGAGGCCGCCGGCCTGCCGGTCGAGCTCGCCGACGCCGCCGACACCGACGCCCACGACGACGCCCTGCGCGCCTCGCACCGCGAGGGCATCTCGCTGGTCGGCGAGGACGTCGGCACCCCGGTGATCGCCGTCGACGGACCGGACGGCGACCGGATCGCCTTCTTCGGCCCGGTGGTCACCCCCACCCCGCGCGGCGAGGCCGCCGCCCGCCTGTGGGACGGCACCCTGCTCGTCGCCGCCACCCCGGGCTTCTACGAGATCAAGCGCACCCGCACCGCCGGCCCGTCCTTCGAGTAAGGACCCCGGCGGAAAGCACGACGGAGGGGCGCGGGTTCTCCCGCGCCCCTCCGTCGTACCCGTGCACTAGGCCGTCACGGCCCGCTTCTGCTTCAGCCAGCCGGCCACGGCCAGCACGACCGCCAGACCGCCGGTGAAGTACAGCTGGATCCGGTTGCTCTCGTCCAGCAGCATCAGCGCCAGCACGCCCAGGATGCCGGCCAGCGCCACCCAGGTCAGGTACGGGAAGGCCCACATCCGCACCGACAGCTGCTCCGGCGCCTCACGCTCCAGCCGCCGCCGCATCCGCAGCTGCGCCACCGCGATGAACGCCCAGACCACCAGCACCGAGGCGCCGACCATGTTCAGCAGCCAGGTGAAGACGGTCTCCGGCCACCAGTAGCTCAGCAGCACCGCCAGGAAGCCGAAGCCGGAGGAGGCCAGCACGGCCCGGCGCGGCACCCCGCCGCCGATCTTCGCCAGCGCCTTCGGGCCCTGGCCGCGCTGCACCAGCGAGTACGCCATGCGGGAGGAGCCGTAGATGTTGGCGTTCATCGCGGACAGCAGCGCGATCAGCACGACGACGTTCATGACCTGGCCGGCGCCCGGGATGCCCAGGCTGTTCAGCACCGCCACGTACGGGCCGGGGCTCAGCATCGAGGAGTCGTTCCACGGGACGAGGGTGACGATCACGACCATCGACCCGACGTAGAACAGCGCGATCCGCCACATCGCGGTGCGCACCGCGCCCGCCACGCTGCGCCGGGGGTCCTTGGACTCGGCGGCGGCGATGGTCACGGTCTCCAGGCCGCCGTACGCGAAGACGGAGGCCAGCAGGCCGGTGACCAGGCCGGTGGTACCGTTCGGCAGGAAGCCGCCGTGGCCGGTCAGGTTGGCGGCGCCGGGGGAGTCGGTGCCGGGCAGCACACCGGCGATGGCCAGGACGCCGATCACCAGGAACGCGGCGATCGCGGTGACCTTGATCGCGGCGAACCAGAACTCGAACTCGCCGAAGTTCTTCACCGCCGCCAGGTTGCTGGCGCAGAAGAAGGCCATGAAGACGGCCACCCACACCCACAGCGGCACCCCGGGGAACCAGCCCTGCATCACGTGCGAGGCGCCGATCGCCTCCGCCGCGACACCGACGCACAGCAGCGTCCAGAACATCCAGCCGACGGTCAGGCCGGCCCACGGCCCGATCTCCCGTTCCGCGTGCACCGAGAAGGAACCGCTGGAGGGGCGGGCGGCGGACATCTCGCCGAGCATCCGCATCACCAGCATGACGAGGACACCGGAGATGGCGAACGCCAGGATGATCGCCGGGCCGGCGGCCGCGATGCCGGCGCCGGAGCCGACGAAGAGGCCGGCACCGATCACGCCGCCGAGCGCGATCATGGACAGATGGCGAGGCTTGAGGCCCGCGGCCAGCGTGCCCTCGGCGGCGGGCTCGGTGGCCGGCCGCTCCAGGGTGGGCGTGGGGGTGGTCGTCATCGGCGCATCCAGAGTTCGTCGGATATCGGAACGAGTTGTCCACTATTCGGCAGGCCGGATGGACACGCCAAGAAATCCCGGCGAGAGACCGCAATTCGGACACTCCCGTGACGCTGCGTGCCCGACGTCTCACCGTGGCACCGGAGCGCCGGCGCAGTGCCGCAGGCAGGACCCCACAAAACCCGGGCCTGACGCTTTGTCGGGGACGGCGCCGTCGGTTCGCACACCTGCGCGTAGGTTCACAACTGTTCACTGATCATCGAGCAGATGCGGAGCCCTCCCGATGGCCACGGCCGCGCCGATCACCGGCACCCCCGTTCTCGCCGACCTGCTGCCCCGCGCCACCACCCGCCTCGGCGGCCAGGTGCGCGAACTCGCCCTCGTCGCCGGCGGCGCCGCCCTCACCGGCCTCGCCGCCCAGCTGTCCGTCCCGGTGCCCGGCTCGCCCGTCCCCGTCACCGGCCAGACCTTCGCCGCCCTGCTCGTCGGCACCGCCCTCGGCGCCCGCCGCGGCACGGCCTCCCTCGGCCTCTACCTGCTCGCCGGCACGGCCGGCCTGCCCTGGTTCGCCGAGGGCACCTCCGGTTGGACGACGCCCAGCCTCGGCTACGTCCTCGGATTCGTCCTCGCCGCCGGCCTCACCGGCGCGCTCGCCCGCCGCGGCGCCGACCGCAGCCCGCTGCGCACCGCCGGCGCCATGGTCCTCGGCAACCTCGCGATCTACGCCGTCGGCGTGCCCTACCTCGCCGCCGCCCTGCACGTCCCGCTCGCGAAGGCGGCCGACCTCGGCCTCTACCCCTACCTGGTCGGCGACGCCCTCAAGGCCGTCCTCGCCATGGGCGCCCTGCCGCTCGCCTGGAAGCTGCTCGGCCGCACCCGCTGACCGGGGCGCGGGGGCCCGCGCCCGCCCCCTCCCGCGGGCCGGTGCACGCGCATGCCACACTCATGGTCATGCGCGTGTACCTGGGCTCCGACCATGCCGGATACGAACTGAAGAACCACCTCGTCGAGTGGCTGAAGGGGGCCGGCCACGAGCCGGTCGACTGCGGCCCGCACATCTACGACGCCGAGGACGACTACCCGCCGTTCTGCCTGCGCGCCGCCGAGCGCACCGCCGCCGACCCCGAGGCCCTCGGCGTCGTCATCGGCGGCTCCGGCAACGGCGAGGCGATCGCCGCCAACAAGGTCAAGGGCGTCCGCGCCGCGCTCGCCTGGAGCGAGCAGACCGCCGCCCTCGGCCGCGAGCACAACAACGCCAACGTCATCTCCGTCGGCGGCCGCATGCACACCCTCGACGAGGCCACCAAGTTCGTCGAGATCTTCCTCAACACCCCGTACAGCGGCGAGGCCCGGCACACCCGCCGGATCGAGATGCTGAGCGAGTACGAGACCACCGGCGAGCTCCCGCCGATCCCGGCCCACCACCCCCAGGGCTGACCGACCCCTCCGAGACGCCTGGGCCGCACGGGCCGTCAGAACCCGTGCGGCAGCCAGGGCGCCACGTCCGAGGCGAACGCCCGCGACGCCTGCGCCAGCGCCCCCTCCCGCAGCTCGGTGACCAGACCCGCCCGGGCCAGCGCCGCCAGCGTCTCCCCGCCGAGGTAGGCGCACCCCAGCTCCCGGACGTCCAGCACCAGATCGGCCGGCGCCCCGGTGCGGACACAGCTCGTCGCCCGGCCCGGACCGGCACTGCGCAGCCGCCAGCGGCCCGCGTTCCACGGACAGAAACCGTCCGCCACCTCCAGCACCACGTCCAGCGGCTGCGCGTAGCCCCGCGACTCCAGCGCCGCCCCGACGTCCACCAACCGCAGGTGCAGCGCGTCGCTCAGCCGCGGCTCCAGCCGGCGCACGTCCGACACCAGGTGCAGCAGCGGATCGTCCACCGGCAGGTTCCCGGCCTCCACCGTGTCCACCAGGTCCAGGTCCAGCAGGAAGCGCCACAGCCGCGCGTACACCGCCGGCGTCAGCGCCTCGACGTCCCGCACCTTCACCCGGCCCACCGCGTTGTCCGCCGCCGACCAGTCCACCTTCGCCGAGTAACGGGCGTAGCCGAGCAGCCGGCCGCTCCCGGCGTCCTCCGCGAGCACGCACTGCCGTGGTGAGAAGCCGCCCCGCGAGGACGGCACGTCCAGCAGCGGGTGCCGCTCCCAGCCGGGGCTCCGCTCCAGCCGGCCCGGACGCCCCGGCACCAGCGCGGCGTACAGCTCCTCGCAGGCCGGCGAGGCCTCCACCGGGTCGGCCAGCCGCAACCGCAGCGCCGGGTTCTCCGCCACCGGCAGCGACACCCGGTGGCAGGGCACCTTCACCGCCATCCGCCAGGTGGCCCGTCCGAACCCGAACCGGCCGTAGATGCCCGGCTCCGAGGCGGTCAGCGCCGCCAGCGGCTCCCGTGCGGCCCGCACGTCGTCCAGCAGCCTCCGCATCAGCGCCGTCAGCCCGCCCCGGCGGCGGTGGGTGGGCAGCACGCCGACCATGGTGACGCCCGCCACCGGCAGCACCGCCCCGCCGGGCACCGCCATCCGGAAGCTGAACGCACCGCCGCCACCGACCGGCTCCGCACCGTCGCACACCACCAGGGAACGCCCGACCTCGGTCAGCGAGCGGTACAGCTCCCGCTCCTCGGCCGACTCCTCCTCACCGCCGAACGCGACCTCCAGCCGGCGGTACCAGTCGTCCCACTCCTCCGCGGCGAGCGGACGGACCGTCAGCGCGCCGGTGTCACCTGTCGTCATGCCGCCCACCCTCGCACCCGGCGCCGGCCGTGTGCGACCGACTTACCGCCGCGCCGTCACCACCGGCGCCCGGACGACGGAACGCGCCCCCGGAGCGCGGACGACGGCGCACTCCCGCCACCCGGCCGAAACCCGCCGCAGAACACCCGGGCGCCCGCGCAGCCCCGGCGCAGGCGTCGACGCCGACCCGCAACCGTGGATAAGGTCGGACCCCATGGCTGGCAGCACGCAGGGCACCCCGCCCCGGACGACTGCGACGGGCCCCACCGCGCGCGCGGCCAGGGAGCCCGTGACGGCCCGGTTGCGCACGAGGCTCCGCCGGGCCCGACGCACCGTGCGCCGAACCGGCGTCGACTACTTCCGCGGCGCCGCCCCCGACTGGCTCGCCTTCGCGCTCTTCCTCGCCGCCGTCCCACTGCTCGTCGTCCTCAACATCTGGATCCCGGCCTGGGTGCCGCCCACCTCCCTGGTGCTCCCCGTCCTCGCCGGCTCCCTGCTGCTGCGCCCCGGCACCCTCGTCCTGCTCTACGCCGCCGCCGCGGTCGGCCTCTCCACCGAATCGCTCATCCACACCGGCGAACGCGTCGCCAGCGACAACCCCGACGCCTACGTCTACGGCGTCACCCCCGGCGCCGCCCTGGTCGTCGGCGCGGTCGGCGTCGCCGGCCTGCTGCTCGCCCAGTTCCGCAGCCGGGTCGGCGTGCCCTGGCGCGGCGGCGGCACCATGCTCTTCGACCTCCGCGAACGGCTCCGGGTGCAGAGCCAGCTGCCCCGGCTGCCCGAGGGCTGGTCCGCGGACATGGCGCTGCGTCCCGCTGGCGGCCAGTCCTTCTCCGGCGACTTCGTGGTCGCCGCCCGCACCGGCCCCGGCGGCCGCACCCTGGAGGTCGTCCTCGCCGACGTCTCCGGCAAGGGCATGGACGCCGGCAGCCGCGCCCTGCTGCTCTCCGGCGCCTTCGGCGGACTGCTCGGCTCGCTGCCCGCGCACGACTTCCTGCCCGCCGCCAACGGCTACCTGCTGCGCCAGGAGTGGGAGGAGGGCTTCGCCACCGCCGTCCACCTGGTGCTCGACCTCGACACCGGCCAGTACGAACTGCTCTCCGCCGGCCACCTGCCCGGCATGCAGCGGCACGGCGGCACCGGTGCCTGGGAGGCCAAGGAGTCCGAGGAGGGCCCGCTGCTCGGCATCTACGACGGCGCCAAGTTCGAGGGCCTGCGCGGCCGGCTCGACAGCGGGGACGTGCTGATGCTGTGCACCGACGGCATGGTCGAGATCCCCGGCCGCGACCTCGCCGAGGGCATGGACCGGCTGATGGGGGAGGCCGACCGACTCGTCGTCAACGGCTTCCGCGGCGCCGCGGGCCGCCTCATCGAGACCGTCGCCAAGGACGTCAACGACGACCGCGCCGTGCTGCTGGTGTGGCGGCAGTAGCCCCTGTCAACCCCCGGGAGTGATCTTCGGCCAATCCCGACAACCTCTTCACCTGCGGACCGCAGGCCCCGAGCCTGCCGATCGGCCGTTGCGGCGCGTTCCACCCCGCCCCCGCCGACGGTTCGTCAGGAGACATCGGCTATCGTCTCGGTCGGCGGAAATTCGTCTCACATGGCAGGATCTTCGCTCCGGGCTCCCGGCTAGTCCTTTACGCAGGCAGCACGAACGACCACACTGAGTCCGGGTGGGCTGGTCGATGCTCGGGGGACGGGGGGCGAGAGGTGCGGCAGACAGCAGGCGTCACCGGCGCCGCGGACGCCTCCACGGCGGCGGGATCGGTCGACTCGTGCCAGGGACGGTCGGCGCAGGCCGCGGTCCGGTTCCGACACGGGGTTCCAGCACGAACCCCCGCCACAGATTGAGGAAGTGAGTCCGGGTGGCCTTCTCCGTCTCCGCGCTGTTCCTGTTCGGCGTCATCGTCGTCATCTTCATCCGCAACAAGCAGCTGAAGACCAGCCACGCCATCATCGCGGCACTCTTCGGCTTCATGGTGAGCCAGTCCACGGCGGCCCGGCCGATCCAGGACTTCCTCAACCAGCTGGCGAAGACCATCTCCTCCGTCGCGAGCTGACCCCTCCCGCGGGCCGGACTCCGCCCCGGCGGGCGAACGCCGCTCCAGTGGTCCGTTCCGATGGGCCGAAGTCCCCTTCGCGGGACGGACTCCGCCCTCGCGGGCCGGGTTCCGACTCCGGTCCGGCCGTGTCGTCCGAGCCGGTCGTGCCCGTCCGCCCCAAGGTGTCGCCCGACCCGGGCCGACCGCCGTCGTGAGCCGTCCGGCCGTCCGGACCTACCGCCCGGCCCTGGCCCGCCGCCAGCGGGCCAGCACCCCCGGCCGCGCGGCGGGCACAGTGTTCCCCACGGCCCCGGCGGGCCGGGCGCCGCCGGCGTCCACGGGGGCGGAGCGAACTGCCGCGGGGGCCTCCCCGACGGGCCGGCCCTCCGGCACCATCAGCACGAACAGCCGTGCCCAGCACAGCCGTTCGCCGCGCGGCCAGCCGAGCGCACGCAGCGCCGCCGAGGCCGACCCGGACACCGCGCCGTTGACCCGGACCTCGGCGACGTCCTCGCCCGCCCGACCGCCCAGGAACAGCTTCACACCCGTCACGGCCGGCTCCGCACCGTCCGGAGCCAGCTCCGGGGCCAGCACCCCGGCGAGCTCCGGCAGCAACCGGTGGCCGGCGAGCCACTCCGACAGCCGCTCGCTGTCGAAGCCGAAGACGGCGGCCGGCCCCTGCACGGCCCGCCAGCCCGGCAACCGCGCCGCGCGGACGTGGTCGCCGTGCACCCCGTGGCCCTCCTGCAGCTCGACCACCGCGGCCGCGGTGGTGGTCGCCCACATCCGCACCGCGCTCTCCAGTCGCTCCTCCTCCGTCCGGCCGAGGCCCGCCGTGCAGTCCCACACCACCAGGCCGTCCGCCCGCCCCACGTCGAAGGCGAAACCGAGGTCGACGTGCCCCGCGCCGCCGCCCTCGCCCGGGTGCTCCCGCACCGCCACGGCCGTCGTCCCGGGCCCGCGGACCACACTGCCCTCGACCGTGAACCGCTGACCGAACCGGGCCATCTCCCGGACGACGCTGCGCTGGATCACATCCAGCCGGGACTGCGCGCGCACCCGGGGCTCCTCGCTCGAAAAGGGGTCGAACACCGCTCGGGAGCGAGGCTATCGGCCCCCCGGGTGACCAGCGTCACCGGGCGGGCCATGATCCGTGCCGGGCCGCGAGCGGGCAGCCACGGGGGGTGTCCGATTTGCCTGACTGCTGATGATCCGGACACGTACGGTCACTGCAGCGACTGCGCTCCGCCCACCGGCAGCGGGCGGAGAGTGACCCCCGCGAGGCCCCCGGGGGGCCGCCGGGGACGGGGAGCTTGCCTCCGGAGGGGCCCATCGGTTTTCCTCGGAGCCTGCCCGGCCACACCGGCCGGGCGGGCCACCGGGCGGAACGCCGAGTCCTGCCGCCGTCCGGGGTCACGCACCCTTCCGTGCACGGCAGGAGCGGGGGACCCAAGGTAAGTGCCGCACCCGGTGATCCGGGACGGCTTGGGGTGAAGTCGCGTCATTTCCGCGACCGGGCGAACTCCCCGCCCGAACCCGACAGCTCACCTCGCAGGCGTCGGAGAGGAACACCCCCATGTCCGTTCTGGGCACCCGTCTGTCCCGCGTCGCCGTCGCCACCGGTGTGGCCGCCGCCGCCATCGCCATCCCCGTCACCGCCGCCTCCGCCGCGAGCGCCCACGGCGCCGCCCCGGCCGTCGCTCCGGCCGCCGCCGCCCCGGCCGCCGCGCACGCCGAGGCCCCCGCCGCTGCTCCGGCCGCCGCCCCGGCCGCCGACGCCAGCTACAAGGTCGTCCGTGGCGACACCCTGTCCAAGATCGCCAACGCGCAGCACGTCGACGGCGGCTGGAAGAAGCTCTACCAGGACAACCGCCAGGTCATCGGCGGCAACCCGAACCTGATCTTCCCGGGCCAGAAGCTGACCGTCGGCGGCCACGCCGTTCAGGCCGCCGCCCCGCAGGCCGCCGCCCCGCAGGCCGAGACGAAGAAGTCCGACGCCGCCGCCTCGCGTTCCGAGAAGCGCACCCCGGTCCAGGCCGCGCCGAAGCCGGCCGCCCCGAAGACCGAGGCCGCCAAGCCCGCCGCGCCGAAGACCGAGGCCGCCAAGCCCGCCGCCCCGAAGACCGAGGCCGCCAAGCCCGCCGCCGCCTCCGGCTACGTCGCGCCGGTCGCCGCCTCCCTGGGCACCCCCTACCACAAGGCCGGCTCCAACTGGTCCAGCGGCTACCACACCGGTGTCGACTTCGCCGTCAGCACCGGCACCTCGATCCACGCGATCGCCGCCGGCACCGTCGTCGAGGCCGGCTGGGGCGGCGCCTACGGCAACAACGTCGTCATCAAGCACGCCGACGGCAAGTACTCGCAGTACGCCCACTTCTCGGCCCTGAAGGTCTCGGTCGGCCAGACCGTCACCGCCGGCCAGATCATCGGCCTCTCCGGCGCGACCGGCAACGTCACCGGCCCGCACCTGCACTTCGAGGTCCGCACCACCCCGTCGTACGGCTCCGACATCGACCCGGTGGCGTACCTCGCCGCCCACGGTGTCCGCGTCTGACGCACACCGCTGACGCACACCGCTGACGCGAACCCTGCCGAGGCAGCGCCGCCGAGGCACACCGCGCCGCATCCGAAGGCCCGGCCCGGGGATCCCGTGATCCCGGGCCGGGCCTCGGCCGTTCCCAACCCCCCGTGCCGCACGGGCACTTCACCGCTCCCGCGCCGTGTCGGCGCGGCTCCCCGGTACGGCGGGCAACACGCCCCCGACCGGCCGAACGTTCCCGAACAGCCGACCGGGGCGAAGCGCGCCGCCGTCCTGCTCGCCGTCGCCACCGCCGTCACCCGCCACCACCTGGGCTGACCGGCCAAACCCCATCGACGACGACCCCGGAGACCGGCGCCACGAACGCCACCCGGGTCGTCCTCGCGACGTCCGGTTCCGCGGACCCGGTGCGAAGAGCGTCTTCGCGGCTGTGCGTACGACCCGCCCCTGACACGTGCCCGTCGGCAGGTTGCCGCGGAGTGCGGCAACCGTTGCACCACCTTGCGCACCTCGTGCGCCGAGACCTCTCCTGTGGATCCATGCACGTTCGCCGAACGGGAGGTCGGGTCCTCTTCGTGCGGTCACTGCCCGTGGCGCCGAATGAGCTGCGCGCCGGGGAGCAGTCCGCGCGGTGCGGCAGCCGCGTCGCCTTCGAGCCATGGAACCGAGCCCGCGGCGCGGTGCTCCGGGAGTGCCGCGGACGACAAAGGCCCCAGCTTCGCGATCATGTCGCTGAGCTGGGGCCTTGACGTTGGAGCGGGCGACGGGAATCGAACCCGCGTGGCCAGTTTGGAAGACGACGGCACCGAATCTGGGCTGAGCTGGCGCCTCGCTGACCTGCGGGGAGCCGGGCGTCTCGCCGGTTTTCCCCGCGACTCCCCGCCGTCTCCTGGCCGAACGGGCACGCAAGGGGCACGGAGCAGGCACAGCGGCTCGCAACAGCTTGAACGACCAATGCTCGGTGTCTCACGAGCCCGACGCCATTCGAGGGCCTCAGAAGCCCGCAGAACGGCCATTGAGCGCTCCTCGGCCCACCTGACCGTCACCCGGCATCAGGAAGAGCGGCAGATCCAGTGTGAAGACGGTGCGGCCCAGTGCCGCCGTCGTCGACATCCGCACCCGCTGCCGAACAACCGACCCCCACGGATAGGACCGCTGACGTGCCTCGTCGGGCATAGCGTTCCCCGGCACGTTTGTCTCTGGTTCGGTCACCTGGACCGGGGAGAACGTGTATCAATACCGAGTCGACGCAGTACATCGGCCCCTTGGGAAGAGCAAAGGCAGACACGCAACCAGCCCTTGTCGGCTTCAGTTTCGGAACCGACCTCGTGGCCACTCGGTCACCCGATAACCTCTCGGCAGCGTTCAGCGTCGAGGAGGGGGCGGGCCGTGGCGGAGCAAGCATTCGGGATCGACAAGATCCAGCTGGTCAAACTGCTGCGGCGGGTGGCCGAGGGCGAAGCGCAGCTGCCGGAGTTCCAACGCGGCTGGGTGTGGCCGGACCACAACATCATCGGCCTGCTCGCCTCGATCTCCCGTGGATACCCGGTCGGTACCCTCATGTTGCTGCAAACTGGCGGTGACGTCCGTTTCAAGTGCCGCCCGGTTGAGGGCGCCACCCCGCCCCCGGGCACTGAACCGGACACCCTGATTCTCGACGGCCAGCAGCGGATGACCTCGCTCTTCCAGTCGCTCATGCTTGGCAAGCCGGTCGAGACACAGAACCAGCGCAAGCAGCGGATCTCTGGCTGGTTCTACGTCGACATGGTCAAAGCCCTCGACCCCCAGTTGGACCGTGAGGATGCCATCCGCCTGCTGCCGGCGGACCGGGTGGTCCGCAGCTTCCGGGGCGATCCCGTCGAGGACTGCTCGACCCCGGAGAAGGAGTATGCGTCCCGGCTCTTCCCGCTCTCTCAGCTCTTCACCAACCGCGACTGGAGCTATGGCTACGAGGACTACTGGAAGGCACGGGGCGAGGACGGCCGTAAGTGGTGGCGGGACTTCGAGGAGGCGTTCGTCCGCCCCTTCGAGCTCTACCAGGTGCCGGTGATCGAGCTCGGGAAGCAGACCGAGCGCCAGGCTGTCTGCCAGGTCTTCGAGAAGGTCAACACCGGCGGTGTCACCCTCACTGTCTTCGAGCTGCTCACCGCCACCTACGCCGCCGACGAGTTCGACCTGCGCGACCACTGGGACAACGTGGTCCGGGCCGCGTGGAAAGCACCGGAATACCGCGTCCTCAAAGAGGTTTCCAACACCGACTTCCTCCAGACCGTCACCCTGATGGCGACGGCCGCCCGGCGAGCCGAGGCGGCTACCGTCGGGGTCGACGAAGAACGTCTGCCCCGGATCGGCTGCAAGCGCAAGGACATGCTGGAACTAGGTCTGGACGAGTACCGCCGCTTCGCGCCACTGGTCGTCCGGGGCTTCAAGGACGCCGCCAAGTTCCTCCGCCAGCAGTACCTCTTCGACACCAAGTTCCTGCCCTACGGTACTCAGTTGATCCCGCTCGCCGCGATCCTCAGTGTGCTCGGCGAGCATGCCGAACCGGCTGGTGCACAGCAGAAGCTGGCCCGTTGGTACTGGTGTGGTGTGTTCGGCGAGCTGTACGGCGGCTCGACAGAGACCAGGTTCAGCCACGACCTCCCCGAGACCGTGGGATGGGTACGCGGCACGGGGGCCGAACCTCGGACCATCCGTGACGCGCGGTTCAGCGAGAGCCGCCTGCTGACATTGCGTACCCGTAACAGCGCCGCCTACAAGGGGATCTACGCGCTGCTGATGAAGGAAGGCGCCGTCGACTGGCGGACTGGTGAGAAGACCGAGATCACCGAGTACTTCGCGGAGGCCGTGGACATCCATCACATCTTCCCGCAAGCGTGGTGCGAACGGGAGAACATCCCCCGGGGAAGCTACAACTCAATTGTCAACAAGACCCCGCTGACCGGACGCACTAACCGCATCATCGGCGGGGCAGCGCCCTCCTCCTACCTCCCCAGGCTCGCCAAGAACGCCGAGGTGGAGGCGGACACTTTGGCCAACCACATTCGCACCCACCTGGCTGATCCTGCGCTGCTCGCCAAGGATGACTTCGCGGGCTTTTTCGAAGCCCGACAGCGGGCCCTGGTCGAGGCGATTGAGAAGGCCACGGGCAAGGCGGTCGTCACCGAGGACGGGTACGCCACTACCGATCCGGTGGACGAAGGCGACGAAGACTGACCACCAGCCAAGCGCCCTGGCAGCATCCCGCTCGAGTCCGGCCAGCTACTCGCTGGGCTCCTTGCCGTCAGCCGCGGCCGACGCGCGCACAGAGCCGGCGCCGCTGACGCCAGCGCCGACAACACTTCAGAAGCCCTGCGATTCGGCGAAGTGGCCTCGTGAGCCTTGGGTGGGCGCTGGGGGGCAATCTTTTACGTTACGTGGACTGTCTAGGACGGTGTTTCTTGGCCCCGGGTGACGGCTCGAAGCCGACCCAGTTGAGCAGGAGCATCCTCAGCGCGGTGATCCGGATGCCCGTGAGCATCATGCTGGCCATGATGTACGACCAGGGAAGGTGAATATGCCGGCTTTAGGAGAACGGGCGTTGCACTCACTCTCTGACCTGCACGCTCGCCGTGCTGCGCGATTGGCGGCGTCTCTTCCGCTGCCACCCGGGAGTCCCCGGGACTCCCTGCCCAACATGGCACGGCTGTGGTATGGCCGTCAGCCCATGAAGAGCTTCGGGCAAGGGCAGACCTCTAGCGGATCGTCCGGCCAGCCCGATCACTTCCACCAGACGTGTCCCCAATCGCAACCCCACACGCCTCGGCACACGCGCTGCCCATCCTCCTCACGACAGCTGAGTGCCATCGCTCATTAATAGGGGGCTGACCGCAGTCTGGACAGCGCGGACGGTTCCCGTCGGATGCCTGATGCGCACCGTATCGCGGGACCCGCCGACCTCGATCGGTTTCAGCAGCTGGCCCAGATACCTACCCGAGGCCCGCCCCCAGAACCAGAGACTTCGCCTGGCGCATCACCCGTCCGCTGCAGGACCCTAAGCCTCAATGACTTTTTGACTGAATAGCTCCCGCAAGACTCAATGACTCTGTATGCTCCCTCCATGGATAGCGTCGAAGCGAGTTTTGCACGCACTCCCTACTTGATTCCGGGCGACACGGCCACAGTCAGTAGATTTATGAGCGTTCGCCAGAAGGCTGAAACATCGCGCGATAAATCATTGGCCGTCCAAGCAAGAATCGCAGCAGAGAGCGAGGAGCTATTCGAGCCGTACACTCGCGCTATTCGCTCAAGGATCGTTTCCGAAAGCAACAGGATCGAGGGCTATGATTGGTCTTATTCGGAGGTAAATGAGGTCGTTGTCACCTATCGAGAACTTCTAGATGCGCCCCTCGGATCCCTCATGCGGGCCGTTCGTCAAGACCCGCGAGTATACCAAGCTCTTGGCCTGTATAAAGCCCATGAGATTGCAGATGAATGGGCCAAATCGTCAAGCCGGCCTCGCGAATTTGAAATTCGCGCCCTTCACGACCTGATTACGTCCGGCGAAGAGTATGCTGGGAGGTACAAGCAGGCAGAAAACAGCATTGGCGGCACCAGCCTTCGAACGGCTTCGCCCTGGGATGTTCCTCTGAAAATGCAGGAGTTGTGCGATTGGTGGCAGGAAAGCGCGGTTGATCCCGCCCTGGAGTCAACTATCGTGCATGCGTGGCTAACCCACATCCACCCCTTTGATGATGGAAATGGGCGCATGGCCAGGATTCTGGCCAATATGGCGCTCGCCAGGAACGGATTCCCTCCACTCTTGGTTCAGTCACAGGTGGATAGAGGTCAGTACTATGACGCCTTGGCAGCCAGCGATGAGGGTGACATCCTGCCGCTCTATGATCTTTTCGTTGCCATCCTGAATCGCACCGTTCGCCTAATGGCAAAGCCCGACTATGTTCGCGACATCATCCAGGATCGTCTACTCACAAGCTCAAAGGCAAGGCATGAGCTTTGGCTGACGCAACTTAATGAATTCATTTCACATCTCGATGGAGAGCTTGAAAGGGCTGGATGGTCCACTCTTCCGCAAGGGAAGCCGGACCTAACCTCATTCGCCCTACTGGAAGAGAGGAATGCGGACGGGAACTCCTGGTGCCTTAAGGTGATTGACCCTTCTGGCATTTCGCAGTGGCTCATTTGGTACGGATTCAACAGCGACAAGATGTGTGATCTTTCGGGTGGTGCTACTCAATTCCCATCACTCTTCTTTTCTGTTCGCGAGACAAGCCCGGAGCGAATCCACCCTTACCGGCACGTGGAATATGGGGGGACGTTTCCTGATGAAATTGTCCTGCGCCCCTTGGAGAGGAAGCCCGTATTCTGGCGATCTCGATATGAGCTCGACGAGCTTGAGATGACTCAAGCCGCCAGGCTAGTTGCAGAGGCACTAATCTCGTAGGGCGGCGTAGTGGTTTTGGCCGGTGTCCTGTCCGGTCTGGGGGCGAGCATGATCGGGGGGCCGTAAGCTTGCCCGCGATCTCGGGCAGGTCTTGGACCTGGCCGCAATGTGGCCGAGTGGCCCCCCGTTCTTGCTCGACGCGGGTCCCAGTCCGGGCAGGTGGGTAAAACCGCGGAGCCGCCCGCCCCGGCCCCGACGGGCCTGGTTCTGAGTCCTGCCTTCTGTGCCGTCCTCCGCCCGTGCGGGGGTGGAAGTTTGGACCTGTCCGTCTCTGCCCCGGCCTTAGCTCTTCGCCCCTTGTGGGCGCGGCCGGCCGACGGCGAGTGCCCCAGCCGGGGCGAAGACAGGAGGCGGGGCGCGCGCCGGAGGACGGCCGGCGCCGCCGCGCCGCAGGCGCGGCACCCCGAACATTGTGAGGCTACGTCCAGTAGTTCCAGGAGGCCGGGAATCTCGCCGGTGATCTCCGATCCCGCCGTGATGTGCCTTCCCCGTGGGCTCCGCCCGCCCCGCCCGCCGAGCGAAGCGAGGCGCCTTGAACCCGTAGAGAAGGTTTTTACGCATCCCCTCCTGCCTACCGACCAATGGCCGAAGGCGGTCTTGGCTCCTGCTGGCTGGCATGTTGAGCTGGAGCGTTGAGTGATCGTTGCCTCGGGGGTGGGGATGGACGGCGAGTTCACTGTTCGGCGCTGGCGCCGGTATGGGCATGACCGGCTGTACGTGAACCGGCAGGGCGCTGAGCAGACCGTTGGCTGGTACGACTTCGCCACCGGAAGGATCGAGGTCCCAGACGAACGGGACCGCGCTGCCGTGGTGCGGGTGCTGACCCCACGTCTGGCCGGTCTGACGCCGGAGGTCAAGACACCCCCGCAGGCCATGCCGGAACCACCGTCGGCCGCGGAGGGCGGCAGCCTGGACCTGGCGCTCAACAAGCCCGGGGATGCCTTACGGCGGAAGATCGCCGAAGAGGAGCCGTCCTGGTGGAAGCGCCGCTTTGCCTATTGGCTCAGTCGGGAGACGACGTCGGCGCATTCGTGGGCGGTCGGCCTGCGAGGTGAACGGCTCGTCGGTGGCCGACTCGACCGGCTCCGTCGGGACGGCTGGAAGGTGCTGCACTCGGTTCAGCCGCCGAGCGGAGGCGCCGACATTGATCACCTGGTCATCGGCCTGCCTGGTGTGTTCGTCGTCAACACCAAGCATCATCGCGGCGCCGCGGTATGGCAGGGCGACCATGCCGTCACAGTGAACCGGGCCTCGACGCAGTACGTCCCGATCAGCCAGCGTGAAGGCGCTCGGGTCAGCCGGCTCTTATCGGGACGGTGCGGCTTCCAGGTGCCCGTGCAACCCGTGATCGCCGTGCTCGGGGCAGCCTCGATTACGGTGACATCCGAGCTGGCGCCCGTGCTCCTCCTGGATGGGAAGGAGGCGGATCGCCGGCTCTCGGGCCGCACACCTCGGATGTCCGCCGAGCAGGTGGAGAGAGTCTTCACTGTCGCCCGAGACAGTCGGACCTGGGCACGGTGAAGCTCAGCTCGCGGCGGCCACCAGGGTGCGACCGTCGTGGGCGCGGACGTGGGGGGCCTCGTCTTCAAGCGCGTCGATGATCCGGACCGCGTACACCTCGCCCATGGACGCGCGCACCTCGTCCGGGGTTAGCCAGTCGACCGCGGTCGACTCCTCGGAGAGTTGCTCTTGCCCACCCTCGGGCCGGCACCGGAAGACCAGGGCGACCACACCCCGGGTCATGTTCTTGTAGACCCCGGTGAGCCGTTCCACGTGGACCCTGATCCCGGTCTCCTCGAAGACCTCGCGGCAGACACCTTCCTCGACGGTCTCGCCGAGTTCGAGCACGCCGCCCGGCGGCTCCCACGTTCCGTTGTCGGCGCGCCGGATGGCGAGGATTCGGCCGTCCGCGCGGACGACAACGCCAGCGACCGACACGGAGTGGAGCGGCGTTGACGGTTGAACTGGGGGGCTGCTACTCATGTACAGGAGAATAGGAGCACCCTAAGGACTATGGCGAGCGGCGAAGCGGCCTCGACGGCCAAGGCGAAGTATTTGCAGATCGCGGATGACCTTGCCGCGCAGATCCGTTCGGGAGTCCTGGCTCCGGGGGCAGCCGTCCCCAGCGAATCCGAGCTGATGGAGCGCTACGGCGTGGCGTCCGGCACCGTTCGGAAGGCCGTCGCCGAGCTGCGGACGACCCAGCTTATCGAGACCCACCACGGGCGAGGGTCCTTCGTCCGTTCTCGGCCACCGGTGCAGCGCAAGTCGTCCGACCGCTTCCGCCGGGCTCACCGCCTGGCAGGCAAGGCCGCCTATCTGGCTGAGGCCGAGCAGTCCGGCGGCACCCCGTCGGTGAATGTCCTCTTCGTGGGGCCTGTGGAGGCGCCGGGGGAGATCGCTGAGCGTCTGGAGGTCCCGGCTGGCACGAAGGTGCTTGCTCGGAAGCGGCGCTACTTCCGCGACGGTACGCCCACTGAGGAAGCCACCTCCTATCTGCCGTGGGACGTGGTGAAGGACATCCCGGAGATGTTCGCCGAGAACCCCGGGGGCGGCGGGATCTATGCCCGCCTGGAGGAGCACGGACATGCCCTCGCCGAGTTCACTGAGACCGTCCGAGCCCGGCTCGCTACCAAGGCGGAGACCTCGGCACTGGCGCTGAGCCCCGGCTCGCCGGTGATCCATCTGGTGCGGAACGCCACAACGGCGGCCGGCCGTGTGGTCGAGGTCTGCGACACCGTGATGGCAGCTGACCAGTTCGTTCTCGACTACAGGTTCGCCGCGCGCGACTGACGGACGATCAACTTCCGCAACCCGCTGCAGGATTCTTCCCGTAGCGGGTTGACTCATGTACAGGAGTCGTGCACTCTTCTATTCATCAACTCATGTACATGAGTGCATGAGATTACCTCTTCTAGAGGAGAGTTGCCGCATGGCTACGTTCAAGATCGACACTTCGACGGCCGTGGTCTTCGTGGTCGTCCCGCCGGCGCCGAAGGTCGTAAACAAGCAGACCAGGGAGATCGCGATCGACCGGGAGACCGGTGCGCGGATGCTGACGGTGGGCCTGACCATCGCGGATGACGGTGAGGCGAACCTGTACACCGTGTCGGTGCCGGAGACCGGGATCAGCGAGGGGCTGACGGTGGGCACGATGGTCGCGGTGACCGGGCTCAAGGCGCGGGACTGGGAGAACGAGTTCAACGGTCAGAAGCGGCACGGCATCTCCTTTCGCGCGACGGCGATCACCTCGCTCGTCCCGGCGCCGGCCCGGGGCTGATCACGATGTCCGAGCTGCTGACGCTCGCCGAGCTGGGCGCCCCCGCGGCGGCCCTCGCCGGTGGAGCGGCGTACGCCCGGGTCAAGGCGCCGGCCGTGTTCTGGTCGGCGGTGGGTCTGCCGGTCGCGGCGGTGCGGTTCTCCGCCACCTACGGCAGCACGATGGACGCCTGCGGGCTGACGGTGGAGCCGTCCCGGCTGCGGGTCCTGCTGATGCGGGCGACCACCCGGCGGGAGATCCGGCCGGTGCCGCCGCGGATCCTGATGGTCCGGCCGACCTCGACCGGCCTGCGGGTGCGGCTGCGGCTGGCCCCGGGTCAGGAACCGGCGGACGTGCAGGCGTCGGCCGAACGCCTCCGTCACGCCTGGGGCGTGCACTCCGTCCACGTGGCGGTGCTCAAGCCTGGTGTGGTGGAACTACGGATGACCGGCTTCGACGTGCTCCGCACCGTGCGGATGCCGCGCCGGCTGCCGTCCGGTGACCTGGTGGTGCCGGTGGCGCTGCGGGAGGACGGGACGGCGTTCGTCCGGGACTACCGGGCCGTGCCGCACGGCCTGAACCTCGGCGCAACCCTGTCCGGCAAGTCGGTTTACATGCGGAACCTGATCGCCGGTCTCGCCCGGCGCCCGGTCGCCCTGGCGGGGATCGACTGCAAGCGTGGTGTCGAACAGGCGCCATTCGCCCCGCGCCTGTCGGCGCTTGCCACCGACCCGGAGCAGGCATCCCTGCTGCTGGATGCGCTGGTCGCCGAGATGGAAGACCGGTACGAGCTGATCCGCCGCCAGCAGGGCATCCCCGGCTCGGTGCCGGCCGAGGACATCACCTCGGACATCTGGGGTCTGCCGGCCGAGCTGCGGCCGGTGCCGCTGGTCCTGCTGGTGGACGAAGTTGCCGAGCTGTTCCTCGTCGCCACTCGCAAGGAGGAGGAACGGCGCGACCACATGGTCACCCAGCTGATCCGCCTCGCTCAGATCGGCCGCGCGGCGGGGATGTTCCTGGAGGTGTGCGGGCAGCGGTTCGGTTCCGAGTTGGGCAAGGGCGCCACCATGCTCCGTGCCCAGCTCACCGGCCGGGTCGTGCACCGGGTCAACGACCGGCAGACCGCCGACATGGGACTCGGCGACATCTCACCCGATGCCGTCCTCGCCTCGACGCAGATCGCCCCCGAGACCCCGGGCCTGGCCGTGGCCGGCGACACCTCCGGCGGCTGGTCCCGCATCCGCACCCCCGACCTGTCGTTGGCCGACGCGGCCCGGATCTGCCGCGAGCACGCCCACCTGGTCCCCGACCTGCCCGCCCTTGCCGCCTTCCGCCCCGCGATCCCGGCCCCGCAGACCGTGGTGGTCCCGCCGAAGCCCGCGGCGCCGCCCCGGCTCGTCCCGAAGCCCGCCACCGACTAACCCCCCCTGCCCACCGGTCGGCGCGACCGCCCCGCGCCAGGTCCCTACCCCCGCCATGCCCGACGCCGGAAGGAACGGTCATGCCCGCCAGGAAGACCAGCACCAAGCAGGCCCCGCCCCCGTGCACCGGCTGCGCCGGTGAGGGCTGGGTGCGCGAGACCCACACCGTCGGCCGCGGCAAGAAGTCCCGCCCCGCCGGAGAGGTCGAGGTCCTGTGCCCCACCTGCCTCGGCAGCGGCACCACCGCCCAGTAACCGTCCCGCCAAGAACGGAGAACCCGCCGATGTTCCGGACACCCGACCCCTACGAGGACCACGAAGCCGCCGACGCCGAAGCCAACTCCGCCGACGGATGGAGCCCGTCCGTGCGCGCCGGTGCCGGTGACCCGGTGCACGGCGGCTGCTTCCAGCCGCACCTGAACTCCCGCGGCGACTACGTCGACTGCGACGGCCGCCCGCTCTGACACCCAAGGAAGGAACGGACCATGCGCCTGCCGCGCCCGGACGCCGTCCTCATCCAGGCCGCCATCGCCGGTGCCCTGTCCTTCGCCCACCTCCACGACATCGCCGAAGCCGCCGGCCAGCACGACTGGAAGGCCTGGGCCTACCCGGTCTCCGTCGACCTGCTCCTCGTCGCCGCCTGGCGCCGGATGCGCACCCTGCGCGCCGCCAGCCGCCCGGCGGGCTCGGCCTGGACCTGGTTCGGCATCGCCCTGGCAGCCTCCCTCGGCGCGAACGTCGCCACCGCCGGACTCCTCGACCTGGTCCACGTCCCCGCCTGGCTGCGCATCCTCGTCGCCGGTTGGCCCGCCCTCGCCTTCTTCGGCGGCACCCTCCTCGCCCACAGCCCCAACGGCCACGCCGAACCGGACGCCCCGGCTGTCGACGCCGATCCCGAACTCCCGCTCTACGAAGCCGAACCGGCGCCGCCCGCCGCACCGGCCGAACCCGAACCCGAAGCCGTCACGGCCCCGGAACCGCTGCACGCGCTGCCGGCCGCCCCGGCACCCGCTCCGCCGCTCGCGGTTCCGGCCGCCCTGGTTGACCACGCCCGGAAGGTCGCCGACGACCACCGCGCGCGAACCGGAGAGCCGATCGACACCGACACCCTCCGCGCCCGCCTCGGCGTCCCGTCGCACTTCGCCGACGCCATCGCCGCCCAACTCGCCTGACAGGAGAGAACGTCATGCCCCGCCCGATCCGCCCGCGCAACGTGATCCGCATCGGTCCGGTGCAGGTCGCCACCTACTACGACGGCCGCGGCCGCGAACGGCACACCGCCGCCTGCACCGCCCCGCGCTGCGGCTTCTCCGCCGACTACGACTCCCGCGCCGCCGCCGAGATCGCCGCCCGCACCCACCACTGCCCCGTCCGCTGACAGGAGACACCCGCCATGAACGTCACCCTGCCCCTGGTCGTCGTCCTCGGCGCCCTCGCCTGGACCGCCGTCAAGCTCCTCGGCATCCGCCTGTGGGTCGCCGCCCTGATCGCCCTCTTCGGCTTCTACGTCGCCGGCACGTTCCTCGCCCCGGCCATCGACCAGACCACCCGCTCCGGCGTCACCGCCGTCACCGGCAAGTAGCGGGCCCGCCATGACCGCCGCGCTCCTGCTGTCCGCCTCGCTCGCCCTCAGTCCGGAGGGCGCCGCCCTCGTCGCCGAGATCGAGACCTACCTCGCCACCCTCCCCGCCGCCGCCCGGCCGGCCGTCCCGTACGTCTGCCCGCTCGGCTCCACCCTCCGCCCCTGGAACGCGGGCTTCCCGGCCCCGGCCGCGACGCTCCTCGACCGGCTCACCCGCCGCCCGGCCCGCCCGGTGCCGGTGACCGTGGCCGATCACCTGGCGCTCGCCAGCCGCTACATGACCGCATTCGGCTGGACGCAGGGCCGCCTGTGGGACTCCGCCGGCCGGGTCTGCCTGCTCGGTGCTCAGGCTGCCGTCCTCGCCCACGGCTACGGCACCCCGACCACCGTGCTCCGCGGCCGGGTCCAGCTGATGGAAGTCCTGCACGCCACCGGCCGGCCGCACGCCTCGCCGGACCGGTTCAACGACGCGCCCGGCACCCGCCAGGCCGATGTGCACCACCTGCTCGACCGGGCGTCTGCCCGCGCACTGTCCCTCGGCATCTGACCGGGCCTCGGGGCGGCAAAGCCGCCAAGCATCCCGCCCCGCGGTTCCGCACCCCTTCGAGAGGAACTGCCCCGATGGACCTCGCCCCGATCCTCGCCGCCGCCGGCGTCCCGCTGCTCGGCTGGACGACCCACGGCGCTTGGCTCGCCCGCCGCCTGGCCACCGCCCGCCGCGACCCGCTGACCGGTCTGCTCACCCGGGACGGCTTCACTACCCGCGCCGAACGCCTCATCCGCAGCCACCCAGACCGGACCACGGTGCTGCTGGTCGACCTGGACGACTTCAAGACGGTCAACGACACCCACGGCCACGCCGCCGGAGACGCCGTCCTCACCGCCACCGCCCACCGGCTCAACGCCTGGTGCGGACCCAACGGCCTGGCCGCTCGCCTCGGCGGGGACGAATTCGCCGCCGTCGCCCTCGACTCCGCCGACCGACTCCCGCAGCTGCACACCGCACTCCGCCAACCGGTCGACATCGGCGGCCTGGTCCTCGACGTCAGTGCGTCCGTCGGGGCCTCCCGCCCCGCGGCCCTGCTCCTGACCGAGGCGCTGTCCGCGGCCGACCGCGACATGTACGCCCACAAGCCCGGCGGCCGGACCTCCCGCCGCCGCTAGCAAGACCGGTCCCCGGGACGGCAAAGCCGCCAAGCATCCCGTCCCGGGGACCGCACCCCTCCATGAACCCAAGGCCCACGAAGGAGACCTTCATCATGCCCCAGCACAGCCACGCCAACGCCCCGCTCTGCCCCGCCTGCGACGGCTTCGCCAAGGCGGCCATCGCCACCGGCACCCGCCGCCCGGACGGCACCCGCGTGACGATCACCGCCGACTGCCGCACCTGCCAGGGCACGGGCCACCTCCCCGCCCGCAGCCTCACCGCCGCCGCCAGGGCCTGAGTCGTGGGCGCGCTCCTCGACTGGCGCGACTCCCGCCACTGGGACAGCAAGCCGGCCCCCTGCGGCGTCTGCGAGCGGCCGACCAACCTGCGCTCGGATCGCGGCAAGCCCGTCCACAAGGTCTGCGCCGAGTCCTGGACCGACCAGCACACCAAGCCCGCCCCCGACCCGTCCTGACCCGCCCGGCCCCGAAGCCACCCACCCGACTTCGGGGCCCGGCCCTCACCGGAGGTGAACCTTGACCGCCACCGCCTTACCCCCGGTCGCCGATCTCCTCGACCTCGCCCGACTCGGCACCATGCCCGCCCTGATGCGCCAGCTCTCCGGGCTCGCCGGCTGCACCACCCCGATCCGCCTTACCGGCTGGCGCACCGAGACCAACACCGCCGGTGAGGTGCTGCACCACCTGGAATCGTCCGACCTGCCCGCCGGGAGCCTGCTGCTGCGCTGCGGCAACCGCCGCACCACCCGGTGCGCGTCTTGCGCCGAGACCTACCGCCGCGACACCTTCCACCTGATCACCGCCGGACTGACCGGCGGCAAGGGCACCCCTCAGACCGTGGCCGCGCACCCGCGGGTGTTCGCCACCTTTACCGCCCCCAGCTTCGGCCCGGTCCACAACCGGCCCACCGCCGGCCGCTGCCGCTGCGGCACCGAGCATCCGGCGGGCGACCCGGCCCTTGGTTCACCCCTCGACCCGGACCGCTACGACTACCAGGCCGCGGTGCTGTGGAACGCGCACGCCGGGAAGCTCTGGGCCCGCTTCTCCATCCACTTGCGCCGCGAGGTCGCCAAGCGCGCCGGCCTCACCCAACGCGAATTCCGCGACTTCGCCCGGATCTCCTTCGGGAAGGTCGCCGAGTACCAAAAGCGCGGCGCGATCCACTTCCACGCCGTGATCCGCCTCGACGGCCCCGACGGCGGCGACACCCCACCCCCGGACTGGGCCACCCCCGAGCTGCTGACCGACGCGATCCGGGCCGCCGCCCGCCGCACCGACATCCCCGGCCCGCTCCTCGACGGCCGCGAGCACCGCTTCGCCTTCGGCACCCAGCTCGACATCCGCACCATCCGCAGCGCCGACTTCACCGGCCCGGTCCAGATCACCGAACGCGCCGTCGCCGCCTACATCGCCAAATACGCCACCAAGGGCGCCGAGACCGCCACCGGCACCCTTGACCGGCCCGTGCGCCTGATCGCCGAGATCACCCACCTCGACATCCCCGACCACGCCCGCCGCCTCATCCGCACCTGCTGGACCCTCGGCAACCGCCCCGAACTCGCCGACCTCCGCCTCCGCGCCTGGGCCCACATGCTCGGCTTCCGCGGCCACTTCTCCACCAAAACCCGCCGCTACTCCACCACCCTCGGCGCGCTCCGCGACGCCCGCGCCGCCTGGCGCCGCGCCCAAGCCCTCGAACACCTCCACGGCCCCAACACCCCGGATGCCCCGGACAGCGAGGAGACCACCCTCGTCCTCTCCCACTGGGCCTTCGCCGGCACCGGCCTCACCCGCGGCGAAGCCTGGCTCGCCCAAGCACTGCAACCCGCCCCCGGAACGGAAGGAGAACCGACCCATGGCTGACCGGCTGCTGAGCGTCGAGGAGGTGGCCGACGTCCTCGGGACCACGGTGCGCTTCCCGCGGCGCCTGATCGAGGAGCGGCGCATCGAGTACGTGAAGGTCGGCCGGCACGTCCGGATCCGGGCATCGGTTCTGGCGGCCTTTATCGAAGCGGGCACCGTCCGCCTTGCCGTCCGTCGCGCCCGGCTGGGGGTGGCTGCCTGATGGCCGGCCGCCGTGCCTTCGGCCGGGTCCGCAAGCTGCCCTCCGGGCGCTGGCAGGCTCGCTACATCGGACCGGATGGCATCCTCCGTGCTGCCCCGGAGACCTTCGACACCAAGCGGAAGGCCGATGACTGGCTCGCCGCCACACAGACCGAGCTGCGGGCGGGGGAGTGGTCCGACCCTGATGCCGGGAAGATCGCCTTCGGTGCGTTCGCCCAAGCCTGGATCGCCGAGCGGGGCCTCGGGGTGCGCACGGTTCAGCTGTACGAGACGCTGCTCCGCCTTCATCTGGCGCCGACTTTCGGACTGACTCCCGTCGCCGACATCACCCCGGCCGCCATCCGGGCCTGGCGCGCCGCCCGGCTGTCCGCCGGCGTCGGGGCCTCGACGGTGGCCAAGTCGTACGCCCTGCTGCGGGCCGTGCTGAACACCGCCGTCGCCGACCGGTTGATCCGGCGCAACCCGTGCCAGATCAAGGGAGGCAGTAAGGAGGAGACCCCGGAGCGGCCGATCGCCACGGTTGCCGAGGTCTATGCCGTGGCCGGGCAGATCGGTGAGCGGTACCGGGTGCTCGTGCTGCTCGCCGCCTTCTGCGGGCTGCGGTGGGGCGAGCTACTGGGGCTGAGCCGGCGGGACGTCGACCCGGGTCTCGGCACGCTCCGGGTCCGTCAGTCCGTGGCCGAGCTGCCGAACGGGGAGCGGATCACCAAGCTGCCCAAGACTGCAGCCGGCGTCCGGACGGTGGCGATCCCCGAGGTGATCCTCGCCGAGGTGAGGCGACACCTGGACCTTTTCGCCGAGCAGGGGAGCGACGGGAAGGTGTTCGTCGGGCCCACGGGCGTCATGCCGCGGCGCAACCACTTCAACCGGCTCTGGCGGAGGGCGTGCGCCGGGGCAGGTGTCACCGGTCTTCGCTTCCACGATCTCCGGCACACGGGAAACACCCTCGCCGCCTCGACCGGGGCCAGTACCCGGGAGCTCATGGCGAGGATGGGCCACAGCACCGCGCGGGCCGCGTTGATCTACCAGCACGCCACCGCGGAGCGCGAGCGCTCGATCGCCCGGGCGGTCAGCGAACTCGTGAGCAAGGCCCGTCCGAGGGCACGAAAGGGCACGACCGATCCGAAGGGGCACACGAGGGGCACGAAGCCCTGAAATACCCTCAGACGACGAAGGCCCCAGCTCCGCGATCATGTCGCTGAGCTGGGGCCTTAACATTGGAGCGGGCGACGGGAATCGAACCCGCGTGGCCAGTTTGGAAGACTGGGGCTCTACCATTGAGCTACGCCCGCGTACGTGCGTTGACGGCACGTCGCCCCTCGGCCGGTGCGGGCCTCGGGGACGGGGGTCAGCCTACCTGGTCGGGTCGGCCGAATGCACACCGCTTTCGCTCCGGTGCCTGCTGATATTACGGCGAGGGGGCCCGGACCGGCGTGTACTCTCTCTTTCGGCACTACGGGGTGTGGCGCAGTTTGGTAGCGCGTCCGCTTTGGGAGCGGAAGGCCGTCGGTTCGAATCCGGTCACCCCGACGCTTTCGGCAGGGTCTCGTCAGGCGGGCGGGGCCCTGTTGCTTTCGTGGTACCGGTAGGATGGGCCGATGGCGGTGGTACCTGTGGCATGCACACAGGCGGCAGCCGCCCGAGGGCGAGGAGTCACGCTCACCGTCCACCCCCGTACGGGAGATGCAGCCCCAATCGCCCATCGCCCGTCTCGCCCGACCGACCGGCCGTTCCGGCCGCGGACGTCTGGCGGAGACAACCTGACCGCAAGCCCATAGGAGACCAAACCGTGAAGAGCGCCGTCGAGACTCTGAACCCGACCCGGGTTCGACTCACCGTCGAGGTGCCCTTCGAGGAGCTCAAGCCCAGCCTCGACGCGGCGTACAAGAAGATCAACCAGCAGGTCACGGTTCCGGGCTTCCGCAAGGGCAAGATCCCGGCTCGCGTCATCGACCAGCGCTTCGGCCGTGCCGCGGTGCTGGAGGAGGCCGTCAACGACGCCCTGCCGCGCTTCTACACGCAGGCCGTCGACGAGGGCAAGATCGAGGTCCTCGGCCAGCCCGAGATCACCGACATCGAGGGCGTGGAGCGGATCGCCGACGGCGGCGACCTGAAGTTCACCGCCGAGGTGGACGTCCGCCCGGAGATCGCCCTTCCGGACTTCTCGGAGATCTCGGTCACCGTCGACGCCGTCTCGGTCGCCGACGAGGACGTCGAGAAGTCGCTGGAGCAGCTCCGCGAGCGCTTCTCCTCCGTGAAGGACGTCGAGCGCGCCGCCGCGGCCGGCGACGTCGTGGTCGTGGACCTCGAGGCCAAGGTCGACGGCGAGGTGCCGGAGGACGGCACCGCCGCCGGCGTCAGCTACGAGATCGGCTCCGGCCGCCTGCTGGACGGCATCGACGACGCCGTGATCGGCCTGTCCGCCGGTGAGTCCAAGACCTTCACCACCGAGCTCAAGGGCGGCACCCAGGCCGGCAAGAGCTCCGAGGTCACCGTCACCGTGACCGCCGTCCAGGAGAAGGAGCTCCCCGAGCTCGACGACGAGTTCGCCCAGCTGGCGAGCGAGTTCGACACCCTGGACGAGCTGAAGGACGACTCCCGCAAGCGCCTCGAGCGCATGAAGGAGTTCGACCAGGCCACCCAGGCCCAGGAGAAGGTCCTGGACGAGCTGCTGACCCGGGTCGAGATGGAGTACCCGGAGAAGCTCCTCAAGGACGAGGTCGAGACCCGCAAGCACAACCTCGAGCACCACCAGCTCGAGCCGATGGGCATGAACCTCGAGACCTACCTCGCGACCCAGGACAAGTCCGTCGAGGACTACGAGAAGGAGACCGAGGAGCAGGCGAAGAAGGGCATCAAGACCCAGTTCGTCCTGGACGAGATCGTCGCGAAGGAGGAGCTCAACGTCAGCCAGGAGGAGCTGACCGAGCACCTCATCCGTCGCGCCGCCGGCTCGGGCCTCACCCCGGACCAGTTCGCCCAGCAGATCGTCCAGGGCGGCCAGGTTCCGCTGCTGGTCGGCGAGGTCGCCCGCGGCAAGGCGCTGGCCCTGGTCGTCGAGGCCGCCACCGTCACCGACAGCAACGGTGAGACCGTCTCCTTCGAGGACGACGAGGACGAGACCGAGGCCACCGACGCGGTCGAGACCGTCGAGGTCGAGGACGAGGCCACCGAGGCCTGATCCTCACACCCGTACGACCCCGGCCCGGACACCCCAGGTGTCCGGGCCGGGGTCGTGTCGTGAGGGTTCCCGCCCGCCGCCCGCCCCGTCCGGTGTCCACCCGCCCGGTCGCCGCCCGCCTCCCGCCCGGTCCGCACCCGCCCTCCCGCCCGGTCGCCACCCTCCCACCCACCCGGTCCCCCGTATTTCCGCGCGCACCCTGCGCTCACAGCGAACAGTTCTGCGTGGGGGATTCTGAGCCGCGGCCTGCGCGTTAGGGTCGGTGGACAGCGACACACACGCAGATCGACTGAGCAGGTGGCTAAGTGACGTTCCCGCAGATGCAGATGGATGGCCTGACGGCGCCGCGCGCCGCCGCCGGTGACGTGCTCGGCGGCCTGGGCGACCAGGTCTACAACCGGCTGCTCAACGAGCGCATCATCTTCCTCGGCCAGCAGGTCGACGACGACATCGCCAACAAGATCACCGCGCAGCTCCTCCTCCTGGCGGCCGACCCGGAGAAGGACATCTTCCTGTACATCAACTCCCCGGGCGGTTCGATCTCGGCGGGCATGGCGATCTACGACACCATGCAGTACATCAAGAACGACGTGGTGACCATCGCGATGGGCATGGCGGCCTCGATGGGCCAGTTCCTGCTCACCGCGGGCGCCAAGGGCAAGCGCTTCTCGCTGCCCAACGCCAACATCCTGATGCACCAGCCCTCCGCCGGTCTGGGCGGTTCCGCCTCCGACATCCGGATCCAGGCCGAGCAGCTGCTGCGCACCAAGAAGCGCATGTCCGAGCTGATCGCCTTCCACAGCGGCCAGAGCTTCGACCAGATCACCGCTGACTCCGACCGCGACCGCTGGTTCACCCCGGAGGAGGCCAAGGCGTACGGCCTCATCGACGAGATCATGCACAGCGCCGCGGACGTCCCCGGTGGCGGCGGCACCGGCGCAGGCTTCACCGCCTGACGGCCGGCCCCAGACTTCCAGACCGCACGCTTCGGAGGACCGAACACCCCATGAACACTCCCTACACGCCGCGCGGCGAGTTCCAGGGCCCCCGCGCCGAGGGCCGCTACATCGTGCCGCGCTTCGTCGAGCGCACCTCCCAGGGCATCCGCGAGTACGACCCGTACGCCAAGCTGTTCGAGGAGCGCATCATCTTCCTCGGCTCGCAGGTGGACGACGTCTCGGCCAACGACATCATGGCCCAGCTGCTGTGCCTGGAGTCGATGGACCCGGACCGCGAGATCCAGATGTACATCAACTCGCCCGGCGGCTCGTTCACGGCCCTCACGGCCATCTACGACACCATGCAGTACGTGAAGCCGGACATCACCACCGTCTGCATGGGCCAGGCGGCCTCCGCCGCGGCCGTGCTGCTGGCGGCCGGCACCCCGGGCAAGCGGATGGCGCTGCCGAACGCCCGCATCCTGATCCACCAGCCGTACACCGAGACCGGCCGCGGCCAGGTGTCCGACCTGGAGATCCAGGCCAAGGAGATCTTCCGGATGCGCGAGCAGCTGGAGGAGATGCTGGCCAAGCACTCCAACAAGCCGGTCGAGACGGTGCGCGACGACATCGAGCGCGACAAGATCCTGACCGCCGAGGAGGCGCTGGAGTACGGGCTGATCGACCAGATCATCTCGACCCGCAAGTCCTCGCTGACGGGCTGAGCCCTTCGCGGCTTCGGGGGCGGGGCCGTGCGCGGCTGTCGGTTCCTCACGAACCACCGGTGCAGGAGCGCCGGACGGTACGGGGGCGCGCGACAGTGACGTACGCCCCGCCCCGATCCGTTCCGGTCGAGGCGCTCGGACGGGCACAATGCAGTATGGGCGCATGCCCGTGAGACGGCTTCTGTTCGGTATCAATTCGCCCAGGGCGTAGGGCAGAGCTGTCGAAGTCGGCGGAATCACCGGCTCGGCAGAGTACCGTCGGATAGCGAGACCGACCGCCGACGGCGCAGCCGGTCCACAGCACCAGGCCCCGGAGAGCTGCGGGGCCCCTGGCGAAGGGGAAGCACCTCGTGGCACGCATCGGAGACGGTGGCGACCTGCTCAAGTGCTCGTTCTGCGGCAAGTCGCAGAAGCAGGTGAAGAAGCTGATCGCCGGGCCTGGCGTCTACATCTGCGACGAGTGCATCGACCTCTGCAACGAGATCATCGAGGAGGAGCTCGCGGAGTCCTCGGAGGTCCGTTTCGAGGAGCTGCCGAAGCCCCGCGAGATCTACGAGTTCCTCGACCAGTACGTGGTCGGCCAGGACCTCGCGAAGAAGGCGCTGTCCGTCGCGGTCTACAACCACTACAAGCGCGTCCAGGCCGGTGAGAACGGCCGCGCCGGCAACGGCCGCGAGGACGCCATCGAGCTGGCGAAGTCGAACATCCTGCTGCTCGGCCCGACCGGTTCCGGCAAGACGCTGCTGGCGCAGACGCTGGCCCGGATGCTGAACGTGCCGTTCGCCATCGCGGACGCCACCGCGCTGACCGAGGCCGGCTACGTCGGCGAGGACGTCGAGAACATCCTGCTCAAGCTGATCCAGGCGGCGGACTACGACGTCAAGAAGGCCGAGACCGGGATCATCTACATCGACGAGATCGACAAGGTCGCCCGCAAGAGCGAGAACCCGTCGATCACCCGCGACGTCTCCGGCGAGGGCGTGCAGCAGGCGCTGCTGAAGATCCTGGAGGGCACCACCGCCTCGGTGCCGCCGCAGGGCGGGCGCAAGCACCCGCACCAGGAGTTCATCCAGATCGACACCACCAACGTGCTGTTCATCGTGGGCGGTGCCTTCGCGGGCCTGGAGCGGATCATCGAGGGCCGGGCCGGCGCCAAGGGCATCGGCTTCGGCGCGACCATCCGCTCCAAGCGGGAGTCGGACGCGAGCGACCACTTCCGCCAGGTCATGCCGGAGGACCTGGTGAAGTTCGGCATGATCCCCGAGTTCATCGGCCGTCTGCCCGTGATCACCAGCGTGCACAACCTGGACCGTGAGGCGCTGCTGCAGATCCTCACCGAGCCGAAGAACGCGCTGGTCAAGCAGTACCGCAAGCTCTTCGAGCTGGACGGCGTGGAGCTGGAGTTCACCCGGGACGCGCTGGAGGCCATCGCCGACCAGGCGATCCTGCGCGGCACCGGCGCCCGCGGCCTGCGCGCGATCATGGAGGAGGTGCTGATGTCCGTGATGTACGAGGTCCCCTCCCGCCAGGACGTCGCCCGCGTGGTCGTGACCGGGGACGTCGTCTCCAAGCACGCCATCCCCACCCTCGTGCCGCGCGACATGATCAAGCGCGAGCGCCGGGAGAAGAGCGCCTGACGTTCGGCCCCACGACACACGGCGAAGGCCCTGCACCCGGAAGCGGTGCAGGGCCTTCGCCGTGCCGGTCTTCGCCGTCCCCGGCCCCGGCGGGGCCGGGCGGGTGCTACTTCGGCACCTCGGCGATCTGCCGCAGCTCGCGGGCGGCGGCCGCGGCGACGTCCAGGTCCACCTCGGAGTCCTGGTCGACCTCGCCGGTGAGCACGGCGACGAAGGTGGAGCCGTCCGCCCAGGCGCACAGGCTGTCGTCCTCGGTCGGGGCGTGCATGACCTCGCAGCTCAGCCGGCCGCCGAGCGGGCCCGGGTCGAAGTCCCGGCGGCCGCTGAAGGTGGTGCCCTGGCTGCTCGCGCCCTTCTCGAAGTTGGTGTAGAAGTCGTCGACCTGGCTGCGGGGGGAGAGGACGGTGCCGTAGCCGCCGAAGACCGCGACCACCTTCTTCCGGTCGGTGTACACGGTGCTGACCGGGGTCGGCGACCAGGCGTTGTCGCCCTTGCCGAGCGAGTCGTCGAGCCCGGACTCCAGCTTCTGCGCGAGCGGGTTGGAGTCCTCCCGCGGCAGGCCCTGGAAGGTGCCCGGCAGCGAGATCCGGTAGTTGTCGGTCTTTGAGGTCACGTCATAGACGAAGTAGCCGGCCAGGCCGCCGCCGAGCAGGATGGCACCGCCGACGCAGCCGAGCACCACCCACAGCGTCTTGCGGGACTTCGGCGGCTGCGGGACGACGCCGCCGCCCCACGGCTGCTGGGCCGGCACCCCGTAGCCGCCCGGCTGTCCGTACGGCGGTGCGGGCTGCTGCGGGTAGCCGTAGCCGGGCTGCGGCGGCGGGCCGAAACCGGGCTGGGCGGGCGGGGGAGGGGCCCCGTACGGCTGGGGGGACGGCGGCGGGCCGCCGTACGGATTCTGCTCGGACACCGGAGGTCCTTTCGACGGGTCGGCCCTGGCTGCTCCCCGACCGGCCGGTCCTGCCGGCCGGTCGGGACCGGCTGCTGCCGGCCGGTGCTCCCGGTCGGCCGCCTCGCCGGATGCTTCGGCTACTTCTTCACTTCGACGGCGCCGCGGACGGCGGCGGCCTTCACCGCGGCCTCGGCGGGCGTGATCGGCGCCTTGCCGGTGAAGCTCAGGTCGGCGAAGACCACCTCGGCAGCCGTCCAGCGGTCCGCCCAGAAGCAGACGGTGTTGCCGGCGGCGGTCTTGGTGGCGTTGGTGGTCAGCACCCCGCACTTGAGCTTGGCGCCGGGCGCGCCCGCGCTGCCCGCCGGGTACTCGGTCGGCCGGGTCTTCCAGGTGCTGGTGACGGTCGTGCCGGCGAAGGTCTTCGGCTTGACCGCCTCGGCCTCCAGCGCGAGCAGCACGAGCTCGGGGGTCGCCACCGAGCCGTAGCAGCCGATGACCTGCACCATGTCCGTCTGTCCCTTGGTGTAGTTGCCGGCCACGGCGGTGCCGTCCGAGCAGGCCGGCTTCTGGCCGTCCGGGCCGGGCGTGGCCGGGGCGGAGGTGGCCTTCTGCTGGGTGTGGCCGTCCGGCAGGGACATCGGCAGGTCGAGCTTGTACGCGGCGGAGGCGACCGTGCCGCCGCCGCCCGTGCTGCCGGTACCGCCCGTACCGCCGGTGCCGCCGCCGCCGGACAGGCCCCAGATCGCGAGGCCGCCGCCGATCAGCACCACGGCGCCGATCACCAGGCCGATCACCAGGCCGGTGTTGCTCTTCGGCGGGGGCGGCGGGTAGCCGCCCGGTGCGCCGTAGGGCTGCGGCTGGCCGGGCACGGGGGCCTGCGGGTAGCCGGGCTGGGCGCCGTACGGCGGGGCCGGAGGCTGCTGCGGGTAGCCGTAGGACGGCGGCTGCGGCGCGCCGTACGCCGGCTGCTGCGGGGCGCCCCCGTACTGCGGCGGCTGGCCGTACGGCTGCTGCGGCTGCCCCTGCGGATACTGCTGACCCTGGCCGTACATCGAAAATCGATCTCCCCCGCCACGGCGCTCCGCGGCCTGAACTTGGCGTACTCCCCGTCAGTGCCCGCACGGTCGCCCGCGCGAGTATCCGGGCACGCTACCGCACGGCCGTCCGAACCCGCCGGGGTGGTCCGGGCGGCGGGCGGCGACGGCCGTCCCCCCTCGTCCTCCCCCTACCCAGGGGACGGCCGGGCCACCCTCGGAGGCCCCGGGCGGCCGGTCCGTGTCGGTCCGCGCCCCGCCCGTACGCGGCGCGGACCGGCGCGGAATCCGCCATTCGGTATATCTCCGGCCGTTCTTGATAGTCCGTTCGGCGGTATTTCATCGTGCGCGTCCGGCATTCGGTCGATGATTCCCGTCGACCGTTTGAACCGCGCATTCTCTCCGTTTGTGCGTGCGCGCGTTCCACCGGTGTTCGGAGTTGGGATGTGTACGGTGTGCAGACGTCCCCATGCGGGTTTGCGACTGACGGGAGGGCACGTCATGGCGGCGACCACGGAGTTGGCCGACGAACTGCCGCAGTGCGAGGTCGAGACGGCGAAGGCCCGGGCGGCGTCCTTGCTGCTGGCATTCCGGCACGGGAACCAGCTGTCCTTCGACGCGCAATTGGACCGGCTCCTCGCCGACCACGTGGAGCGCGAGGTGACCACCCTGCTGGTGTGGATCGCGGCCGAGGCGGTCCGCAAGGCGTACGCGCCCGAGGCCGCCGACCGGGTGCTGCGCTCGCTCGCCCGCCGCGCCCCCGCCGACACCTCCGGCGTGCTGCTCGACGAGGACGCCGCCGACCCCGCCCGGCTGGTCGAGGCCGTCGACGCCGGGGACGTCGCGGCCGTCCGCGCACTGGTCGCCGCCACCCCGGACAGCACCTACCTGCTCGGCGGCCTGCTGCAGGCCGTCGCCATGATGCTGCCGCTGCTGCCGGAGGGCGAGGGCGCCGAGATCGCGGCCGAGCTGCGCCGCCGGCACGGCGGCCGGGCCGTGCAGGTGCCGGAGGCCCGGCACGGCTGATCCGGCCACCGCCGGTCCGTCCCCGTCAAGGGCGGGCAGAGCCGCACGCCCACAGGCTGGTGCCGCGTCAGGCGACCTTCGCCCCGTCGCGACGCCCGGCACGCACTCTCGCCGCACCGGACGGAAGTCCGAGTACGGTCCAGTACGAGGACTTCCGGCCGGCACGCCGACAGCACGCACCGGACGCCGCTCCTTGACGGGCAAAGGTTGCCTGACGCGGCACCAGTTGTGGCATGCACGCTACTAGGCAGAATGTCAGCAAGGCCCCTACCGTCGAGTACCGCAACGCATCCGCAACTCGACCGAGGAGCCGGTATGCAACGACGCCCCCACCCGCGCAGATTCGCCGCCGCCACCCTCGCAGCGGCCCTGCTGGCCGTATTCGCCCCCACCGCGTCCCCCACCGCCGCGGCAGCCGCCGGAGAAACCCCGGTCGCCGCCGGCGACTACTGCGCAGGGAAATGCCTCGACATCCTGCCGCCCGGCGAGAACGGCAACGCCACCCTCGCAGAGATCCTGCTCAACAAGGTCTTCGGCTCCCGCCCCGCCCACACCGACGACCAGCTCGGCCCCTACGCCAACCTCGCCGGCGCCTACCCGCAACTGACCGAGGCCCAGCTGCGCAGCTTCTTCAACGACGCCTCCTTCGGCGTCCCCGCCGAGCAGGTCGCCTCCACCACCCGCCCGCGCAGCGACGTCGCCATCGTCCGCGACAAGGCCACCGGCGTCCCGCACATCACCGGCACCACCCGCTACGGCACCGAGTTCGGCGCCGGCTACGCCGCGGCCCAGGACCGGCTCTGGGTGATGGACCTCTTCCGACACGTCGGCCGCGGCCAGCTCTCCGGCTTCGCCGGCGGCGCCGCCGCCAACCGGCAGCTGGAACAGAGCTTCTGGCAGGCCGCCCCCTACACCGAGGACGAGCTCCAGCAGCAGATCGACGCCATCGCGAACGAGGGCGACCGCGCCCGGCAGGCCCTCGCCGACGCCGGCGCCTACCTCGACGGCATCAACCAGTACGTCCGCGAGTCCTACGACGGCCGCTACTTCCCCGGCGAGTACGACCTCACCGGCCACATCGACGCGATGACCAACGCCGGCGGCATCGAACCCTTCAAGCTCACCGACCTGGTCGCGCTCGCCTCCGTGGTCGGCGCCCTGTTCGGCTCCGGCGGCGGCGGGGAACTCGCCTCCGCCCAGGTCAAGCTCGCCGCCGAGGCCCGCTACGGCACCGCCGAGGGCGACCGCCTCTGGTCCTCGCTCCGCGAGGCCGACGACCCCGAGGCCGTGCTCACCCTGCACGACGGCCGGCGCTTCCCGTACGCCCTGCCGCCCGACTCCCCGCAGGGCGCCGCGCTGCCCGACCCGGGATCGGTCGTCCCCGAGAAGACGGTCCACGACGCCACCGGCACCGGCACCCAGGGCGCCACCACCGCCCCCGGCCTGCTGCCCGGCAACCTGCTCACCGCCAAGCACGGCATGTCCAACGCCCTGCTGGTCTCCGGCGCCCACACCGACGACGGCCACCCCGTCGCCGTGTTCGGCCCGCAGACCGGCTACTTCGCCCCCCAGCTGCTCATGCTGGAGGAGATCCAGGGCCCCGGCATCAGCGCCCGCGGCGCCGCCTTCGCCGGGCTGAGCTTCTACGTGCAGCTCGGCCGCGGCCAGGACTACGCCTGGAGCGCCACCTCCGCCGGACAGGACATCACCGACACCTACGCCGTCCCGCTCTGCACCACCGACGGCAGTCCGGTCGGGCTGACGGCCGACCACTACCGGTGGCACGGCCAGTGCCTGCCGATGGAACGGCTGGAGCGGAAGAACTCCTGGAAGCCCACCACCGCGGACCCCACCGCGGCCGGCTCCTACACCCTGGTGATGAACCGTACGAACTACGGCCTGGTCACCGCCCGCGGCACGGTCGGCGGCGCACCCGTCGCCTTCACCTCGCTGCGCTCCACCTACCGCCACGAGGCCGACTCCATCATCGGCTTCCAGATGCTCAACGACCCCGGTGCGGTGCACGACGCGGCGGGCTTCCAGCAGGCCGCGCAGAACATCAACTACACCTTCAACTGGTTCTACGCGGACTCCCGGGACATCGCGTACTACAACTCCGGCAACAACCCGGTGCGCGCCCCGGGCGTCGACGCCGGCCTGCCCGTCCGCGCCGAGCCCGCCTACGAGTGGCGCGACTTCGACCCCGCCGCGAACACCGCCCGGTACACGCCGCCCGCCGAGCACCCGAACTCCGTCGACCAGGACTACTACGTCTCCTGGAACAACAAGCAGGCCGCCGGCTTCGCCGCCGCGGGCTTCGGCAACGGCTCCGTGCACCGCGGCAACCTGCTCGACGACCGGGTGAAGGCGCTGCTCGCCGGCGGCGGGAAGGCGAGCCGGGTCTCGCTCACCAAGGCCATGGAGTCCGCCGCCCTCGCCGACCTGCGCGCCGAGGACGTGCTGCCCGAACTGCTCCGGGTCGTCCGCAGCGCCCCCGTCACCGACCCGTCCCTCGCCGCCGCCGTGCAGAAGCTGGAGACCTGGCGGGCGGCCGGCGGGCAGCGCCGGGAGACCTCCCCGGGCAGCCACGCCTACGCCGACGCCGAGGCGATCCGCACCCTGGACGCCTGGTGGCCGCTGCTCGCCGACGCGGTCTTCCGCCCCGGCCTCGGCGACGCCCTGTTCGGCGCCCTGACCGGAGCCGTCCAGATCAACGAGTCGCCCTCCGGCGGGCAGAGCGGGCCCACCAGCGGCACCGCCAGCGCCAACGAGTCCATCCCGCACAAGGGCTCGGCCTTCCAGTACGGCTGGTGGAGCTACGTCGACAAGGACCTGCGGGGCGTCCTCGGCGACCCGGTGGCCGGGCCGCTGGCCCGCCCGTTCTGCGGCGGTGGCGACCTCGCGGCCTGCCGCACCGTCCTGCTCGACAGCCTGAGGAAGGCCGTGGCGCAGACCCCGGCCCAGGTCTACCCGGCCGACGCGGACTGCCCGGCCGGCGACCAGTGGTGCGCCGACTCGATCGTCCAGCGCCCGCTCGGCGGCGTCACCGACCCCAAGTCCACCTGGCAGAACCGCCCGACCTACCAGCAGGTCGTCCAGTTCCCGGCGCACCGCTGAGCACCCCGACGCACGGCTCCCCGGCCCCGCCCCACCGGGCCGGGGAGCCTGCGCCGGGCGGGCCCCGGACGCTACGTAGACTGGGCCCGTGAGCGACAAGGCCGAGCAGAACCCGTACACCACCCGCCCCTCCGACGCCGGGGCCTCCGGTCCCGAGGCCGAGCTGCGGGCCGTGGAGACCGAGCTCTCCGGCCGCTGGCCGGAGAACAAGCTGGAGCCCTCGCTCGACCGCATCGCGGCGCTGATGGACATCCTCGGCCAGCCGCAGCGCTCCTACCCCTCGATCCACATCACCGGCACCAACGGCAAGACCTCCACCGCCCGGATGATCGAGCAGCTGCTCGGCACCTTCGAGCTGCGCACCGGCCGCTACACCAGCCCGCACGTGGAGTCGGTCACCGAGCGGATCAGCCTGGACGGCGCCCCGATCAGCACCGAGAAGTTCGTCGAGACCTACCGCGACATCGAGCCCTACGTGCGGATGGTCGACGGGACGCAGCCGGTCGCGATGTCCTTCTTCGAGGTGCTGACCGGCATGGCGTACGCCGCATTCGCCGACGCCCCGGTGGACGTCGCTGTGGTCGAGGTCGGCATGGGCGGCTCCTGGGACGCCACCAACGTCATCGACGCCGCCGTCGCCGTGATCACCCCGATCGGCCTGGACCACACCGACAAGCTCGGCGGCACGACCGGCGAGATCGCGGTGGAGAAGTCCGGCATCATCAAGCCCGGCGCGCTCGCCGTCGTCGCCCAGCAGCAGCTGGACGCCGCGCAGACCATCCTCAAGCGGGCCGTCGAGGTGGACGCCACCGTCGCCCGGGAGGGCATGGAGTTCGGCGTGATCCGCCGCGAGGTCGCGATCGGCGGCCAGCTCGTCACCCTGCGCGGCCTCGGCGGCGCGGAGTATGAGGACGTGTTCATCCCGCTGCACGGTGCCCACCAGGCGCACAACGCCGCCCTCGCGCTGGCCGCCGTCGAGGCGTTCTTCGGCGTCGGCGCGGCCGCCGGCGGCCAGCTGGACACCGAGAAGGTCCGCCGGGCGTTCTCCGGCGTCTCCTCGCCGGGCCGTCTGGAGATCGTCCGCCGCAGCCCCACCGTCATCCTGGACGCCGCGCACAACCCGCACGGCGCCGAGGCCACCGTCGCCGCGATCGGCGAGGCCTTCGGCTTCACCAAGCTGGTCGGCGTGATCGGCACCAGCGGCGACAAGGACGTCTCCGGCCTGCTGGAGGTCTTCGAGCCGGTCCTCGCCGAGGTCGTCATCACCCAGAACTCCACCCACCGGGCGATGCCCGTCGACGAGCTGGCCGCGCTCGCCGTGGAGATCTTCGGTGAGGATCGTGTGCAGGTCGAACCCCGGCTGGACGACGCCATCGACGCGGCCGTCACGCTCGCCGAGGAGGAGGACCTCGGCGGCGCCGGCGTCCTGGTCACCGGCTCGGTCATCACGGTGGGCGAGGCGCGCCTGCTGTTCGGAAGGAAGTAGCACCCGATGCGGACCCTCTGCTCCTCGACCCTCATCGGCGAGGCCCTGCTCATCATGTTCGCCGGCCTGGTCGCCATGCCGCTGTCGGACGTGCCGACCGGCACGATCTGGGCCGTCAGCGGCACCGCCATGGTGCTGTGCGTGCTGCTCTGCGGCATGATCGAGCGCCCCGGCGCGGTGGCGGTCGGCTGGGTGCTGCAGATCGGCCTGATCGCCAGCGGCCTGGTGCTGCCGACCATGTTCGGGCTCGGCGCCGTCTTCGCCGCCCTGTGGTGGTGCTCGGTGCACTACGGCCGCAAGATCGACGTGATCAGGGCGGCCCGCGCCGCCGAGGCCCCGCAGACCGCCTGAACCCCCGCTGAGCGGCCCGTTCGCGTCGGCGGGCCGCACCCGCAGGGTAGTGTCTGCGGTGGCCGAACCCACCGTGCCGAACCCGATCCCCTGGAGCTGCACCGTGTCCCAGCGCACTCTCGTCCTGCTCAAGCCCGACGCCGTCAAGCGCGGCCTGGCCGGCGAGATCATCAGCCGCATCGAGCGCAAGGCGAACTGGCGGCTCGCCGCCCTCGAACTGCGCACCTTCGACCGGGCGACGCTGGAGCTGCACTACGCCGAGCACGTCGGCCGCCCGTTCTACGAGCCGCTGCTGGAGTTCATGACCTCCGGCCCGTCGATCGCGCTGATCGTCGAGGGCGAGAACGTCATCCCCGGCATCCGCGCGCTGGCCGGCGCCACCGACCCGCTGCAGGCCGGCCCGGGCACCATCCGCGGCGACTACGCCACGATCACCCGTGAGAACCTGATCCACGCCTCGGACTCGGAGGTCTCCGCCGAGCGCGAGATCAAGATCTTCTTCCCCGCCCACGCCTGACCCCGTCTCGCCTGACGAAGGCCTGACACAGCCTGACGTACGCCCAGGTCGGGCCGGGTGCAACCGCCCCGGTCCGACCGGGTGCAACCGCCGGAACCCGCCCCGAAAAGGCGGAACCCCGAGCGCCGACACGGCGTCCCAATCCCGGGAAGAGCACATCGGCCGCCGGAGAATGGCCAGCATGCCGTACCTCGCCGTACGCGGTGAACGGGCCTGGCTACGATGGACGCAACTCATGGGCCCGGTACGGCTGCTCAGCTGATGTCAGCCCTGTCGTGGGCGCGCGCGATCGGCCCACTCCCCGCACATGCACACCGAGCTCGGGAAGGCACTGCACACCCCATGGCCAACAATCTGTCGTTCATCGGCCGTGACATGGCGATCGACCTCGGCACTGCCAACACGCTGGTGTACGTCAGGGGCAAGGGGATCGTCCTCAACGAGCCGTCGGTCGTCGCCGTGAACACCAACACCGGCGGCATCCTCGCGGTCGGCGCCGAGGCGAAGAAGATGATCGGGCGCACGCCCGGCAACATCGTCGCCATCCGCCCGCTCAAGGACGGCGTGATCGCCGACTTCGAGATCACCGAGCGGATGCTCCGCTACTTCATCCTCAAGATCCACCGCCGCCGCTACCTGGCCCGCCCGCGCGTCGTGGTCTGCGTGCCCTCCGGCATCACCGGGGTCGAGCGCCGCGCCGTCATCGAGGCCAGCGCCCAGGCCGGCGCACGCCAGGTGCACATCATCGAGGAGCCGATGGCCGCGGCGATCGGCGCCGGCCTGCCGGTGCACGAGCCCACCGGCAACATGGTCGTCGACATCGGCGGCGGCACCACCGAGGTCGCCGTCATCTCCCTCGGAGGGATCGTCACCGCGCAGTCCCTGCGGGTCGCCGGCGACGAGCTGGACAACGCCATCGTCCAGCACATCAAGAAGGAGTACAGCCTCCTCCTCGGCGAGCGCAGCGCCGAGCAGATCAAGATGTCGATCGGCTCCGCCTTCGCGCTCGAGGGCGAGAAGGACGAGCACGCCGAGATCCGCGGCCGCGACCTCGTCAGCGGCCTGCCCAAGACCGTCGTCATCTCCGCCGCCGAGGTCCGCGAGGCCATCGACGAGCCGGTGAACTCCATCATCGACTCGGTCAAGACCACCCTCGACCAGTGCCCGCCCGAGCTCGCCGGCGACGTCATGGACCGCGGCATCGTGCTCACCGGCGGCGGCGCGCTGCTGCGCGGCCTCGACGAGCGGCTCCGCCGGGAGACCGGCATGCCCATCCACATCGCGGAGAACCCGCTGGACTCGGTCGCCCTCGGCGCCGGCAAGTGCGTCGAGGAGTTCGAGGCGCTCCAGCAGGTCCTGGACGCCCAGCCGCGCCGCTGACCCTCCCCGCGGGGGCAGCACGGCGCACACGGCGTCACATCTCCAACTGAACAACCGGTACCAGGGAACGAAGGGGCGCTCCAGCACCGTGAGGGACACACGAGAGAGCCGACTACTGCTCATCCTGCTGGTCGCGGTCGCCTTCGCCCTGATCACCGTCGACATCAAGGGCGGCGAGGACTCCCCGCTCGGCGGGGCCCGCCGGGCGGCCGCCGGCCTGCTCGGCCCGGTCGAGCGCGGCGCCTCCGGCCTCGTCGACCCGGTGGCCGGCACCATCCGCGCCGTCCGCGACGCCTCCACCCACCAGCAGCGCCTCGACCAGATCACCCGGGAGAACACCGAGCTGCGCCAGCGGCTCGCCTCCTCCGACACCGCGGCCGGCCGCACCAAGCAGCTCGACGACCTGCTGCGGACGGCCGGCAACGGCGGATACACCATCAAGGCCGCCCAGGTCATCGCGATCGGCGCCGCCCAGGGCTTTTCCTGGACGATCACCATCGACGCCGGCAGCGACGACGGCCTCACCCGCGACATGACCGTCATCAACGGCCAGGGCCTGGTCGGCCGGGTCACCACCGTCGCCCCGACTACCGCCACCGTGCTGCTCGCCTCCGACCCCGGCTTCACCGCCGGCACCCGGCTGGAGGGCAGCGACGAGATCGGCTTCGCCGCCGGCCAGGGCAGCAGCCCGATGCGGGTCCAGCTGCTCAACGGCCGCGCCCAGGTCAAGGCCGGCGACCGGGTCGTCACCTTCGGCTCGCAGAGCGGCCGCCCGTTCGTCCCCGGCGTTCCCGTCGGCCGGGTGGTCGAGGTCCAGGCCACCCCGGGCGAGCTCACCAAGACCGTCCTGGTCGAGCCCTACGTCCAGTTCACCCGCCTCGACCTGATCGGCGTCGTCGTCGTCCCGCCGCGCAGCGACCCGCGCGACGGCGTCCTGCCGCCCAAGCCGACCGCCGCCGCGGCGAACCCGCCGGCCGCCGCACCCTCGAAGCCGACCGCCGCCTCCACACCCGCAGGGGGGAACTGACCGTGCGTCCGAACCGCATCCTGCTCTCCGCCGTCCTGCTGATGCTCGGCCTGGTCGTCCAGGTCAGCGTGCTCGGCCGGCTCCAGTTGCCCGGGGCCACCCCCGACCTGCTGATGCTCGTCGTCGTCGGCCTCGCCCTGGTGTACGGCCCGACCGGCGGCTGCCTGGCCGGCTTCGCCGCCGGCCTGCTCGCCGACCTCGCGCCGCCCTCCGACCACGCCATCGGCCGCTACGCCCTGGTGCTCTGCCTGGTCGGCTACGCCGCAGGCCTGCTCCGCCCCGAGGCCGGCCGGCAGCGCTCCGCGATCAGCGCCCTGATGGTCGTCGCCGTCGCGGCCGTCGTCTCCACCGGCCTGTACGCCTCCGTCGGCGCCCTGGTCGGCGACACCGCCGCCCGCCACGTCGGCCTCGCCGGCCTGGTGTTCAGCGCCCTGCTGTACGACGTGCTGCTCGCGCCGTTCGTGGTGCCCGCCGTCATGCTGCTCGCCCGCCGCTTCGACGGCGGCCGCTCCGGCGCCGAGACCGAGGACCCGGGCGGCTCCGGCCTCGGCAGCCTCGCCCGCTACAAGACCACCCGGGAGTCCTCGCCGATGCCGACGAGCCCGCGCAAGAAGCGGTCGCTCGGCCTCGCCCGCCGTCCCTGACGCCCCGCAGAACCCCCAGGAGGAGTCCCCCCAGTGAGCAACATCCCGGAGACCGGACGCACCCAACGGGTGACGATCCGTCTGGTGGTGCTGCAGATCCTGGTGCTGTCGCTGCTCGCCACCCTCGGCGGGCGGCTGTGGTACCTGCAGATCCGGACCGGCAGCCAGTACGCCGCCCAGGCGCAAGGGAACCACATCCGGGAGGTCGTGGAGCCCGCCGTCCGCGGCGAGATCCTCGACGCCTCCGGGCGGGTGCTCGTCGGCAACGAGACCAAGCTCGTCGTCTCCGTCAGCCGCACCTCCCTGCTCCAGCAGAAGGACCGCGGCAAGGCCGTGCTGACCCGCCTCGCCGGCGTCCTCGGGCTGCAGCCCAAGGACGTCCAGGACAAGGTGCGGCTCTGCGACGCCAAGACGCCCAAGCCCTGCTGGAACGGCTCGCCCTACCAGCCGATCCCGGTCACCCAGCAGGCCACCACCCAGCAGGCCATGCAGATCATGGAACGCCGCGAGGACTTCCCCGGCGTCACCGCCCAGCCCACCGCCGTCCGCCGCTACACCGGCGTCGAGGGCGCCAGTGCCGCCCAGGTGCTCGGCTACCTCTCCCCGGTGACGGACGACGAGGTCACCAAGACCGCCGACAAGACCGGCCGCGAACGCCGCCTGCCGAGCGACCAGATCGGCCGCGCCGGCCTGGAGTCCGTCTACGACGACGACCTGCGCGGCACCACCGGCGTCGACAAGCTGGAGGTCGACAACCTCGGCAAGGTCATCGGCAGCGCCGGCACCGTGCCCGCGCAGTCCGGCAACAACCTCGTCACCAGCATCGACGCCCGGGTCCAGAAGGTCGTCGAGGACCAGCTGGCGCAGGCCATGACCGACGCCCGCAAGGTCTACGACAAGGAGACCCACAAGAACTACGAGGCGGACTCCGGCGCCGCCGTCGTCATGGACGTGCACACCGGTCGGATCATCGCCATGGCCAGCGCCCCCACCTTCGACCCCAACCTGTGGGTCGGCGGCATCACCGCCAAGGACTACCAGGCGCTGACCGACAAGGGCTCCAACTACCCGCTGATCAACCGGGCCATCCAGGGCCTGTCCGCCCCCGGCTCCACCTTCAAGGTCATCTCCACCACCGCCGCCGTCCAGGCCGGCTACTCCCTCGACGGCCACTACCCGTGCCCGCCGAGCATGACCATCGGCGGCCGCGAGTTCAAGAACTTCGAGGGCGAGAGCTTCGGCGACATCTCGCTGGAGAAGGCCCTGGAGATCTCCTGCGACACCGTCTTCTACTATCTGTCCTACGACCAGTGGCTGAAGGACGGCGGCATCAAGCCGAAGAACCCCGCCGACTGGTTCACCAAGACCGCCCACCAGTACGGCCTCGGCGCCAAGACCGGCGTCGACCTCCCCAGCGAGGTCGCCGGCCGGGTGCCGGACCGCCAGTGGAAGCAGTCCTTCTACGACGCCAACAAGGACGCCTGGTGCGCCCAGGCGGCCAAGGGCGGCCACGAGTACGCCGACGAGATCGCCCGCGAGAACTGCCAGGACGGCAACGTCATGCGCGCCGGTGACGCCGTCAACTTCGCCATCGGCCAGGGCGACACCCTCGTCACCCCGCTCCAGATGGCCCGGATCTACTCCGCGCTGGCCAACGGCGGCACCCTCTACCGCCCCACCATCGGCAAGGCGGTCATGAGCCCGGACGGCAAGCTCGTCCGCGACATCGCCCCCCACGAGGACGGCAAGATCCCCGCCCAGGGCAAGCTGCTCGACTACATCGACCAGGCCACCGCGGGCGTCGTCACCAGCGGCACCGCCGCCTGGAAGTTCGTCGGCGCCGGCTGGCCCCAGGGCAAGATCGAACTGCACGCCAAGACCGGCACCGCGGAGGTCGCCGGCAAGCAGACCACCTCGTGGCTGACCACCTACAGCGGCGACTACGCGGTCGTGATGACGATAAGCCAGGGCGGCACCGGCTCCGGCGGTTCCGGTGACTCGGTACGCCGCATCTACCAGGCGCTCTACGGCGTCGACGACAAGGGCGCCATCGACAACGGCAAGGCCCTGCTGCCCAAGCCGCAGAGCGAACTGCCCAAGTTCAACCCCGACGGCACCGCCATCATCAAGCAGGCCTCCTACGACGCCCCCGGCGACCGCGCCTTCCTCGACCCGGTGCCCGCCACCGGCACCGGCGCCCCCGCGGTCCTCGCGCTCGCCGCCCTGGAGCCCGCCCGCGCCACCGGAAGGAGCCGCGGATGACCTCCTACGGCTCGTACCGCACCGTCCGGCTCGCCCCGCAGCGCGGCTCCATCGCCAGGGCCCTGGCCAAGGACTCGCCGCTGCGCCGGATGGACTGGATCATGATCCTCTCCGCGCTGGCGCTCTCCCTCGGCAGCTCGCTGCTCGTCTGGTCCGCCACCCGCGGCCGCGACAACCTCACCCACGGCGACCCGCAGTACTTCCTGTACCGGCACCTCACCAACACCCTGGTCGGCGTGGTGCTCTGCGCGGTCACCGTCGGGATAGGGACACGCCGGCTGCGCACCGCGGTGCCGTTCGTCTACCTCGGCGTCCTGCTGCTGCTCGCCGCCACCCTCACCCCGCTCGGCTCCACCATCAACGGCCAGCACTCCTGGATCCAGTTCGGCGGCGGATTCTCGCTGCAGCCCGCCGAGTTCGCCAAGCTCTCCATCGTGATGGGCATGGCCGTGGTGCTCTCCGCCCGGGTCGACGCCGGCGAACGGGAGTTCCCCTCCTCACGCAGCGTCATCCAGGCACTGGTGATCGCCGCGGTGCCGATGGGCGTCATCATGCTGATGCCCGACCTCGGCTCGGTCATGGTGATGGGCATCGTCATCATGGGCGTCCTGCTCGCCTCCGGCGCCGCCCGCCGCTGGGTGTTCGGCCTCATCGGCGCCGGCACCGTCGGCGCGCTGGCCATCTGGAAGCTCGGCGTGCTGAGCAAGTACCAGATCGACCGCTTCGCCGCCTTCGCCAACCCCTCGCTCGACCCGGCCGGCGTCGGCTACAACACCGCCCAGGCCCGGATCGCCATCGGCTCCGGCGGCCTCACCGGCATGGGCCTGTTCCACGGCTTCCAGACCACCGGCCAGTTCGTCCCCGAGCAGCAGACCGACTTCGTGTTCAGCGTGGCCGGCGAGGAACTCGGCTTCGTGGGCGGCCTCGGCCTGATCGCCCTGCTCGGCGTCATCCTCTGGCGGGCCTGCAAGATCGCCCGCCAGGCCACCGACCTGTACGGCACCGTCCTCGCCGCCGGCGTGATCACCTGGCTCGCCTTCCAGGCCTTCGAGAACATCGGGATGAACCTCGGCATCATGCCGGTCGCCGGCATCCCGCTGCCGTTCGTCTCCTACGGCGGCTCCTCGATGTTCGCGGTCTGGGTCGCCGTCGGACTGCTCCAGTCCGTCCGCTCCCAGCGGCCGATAGGGATCTGACCGGGCGGCCGCCGCCGCCCACCGGACCGGCGCCCCGACGGCCACCGCCGTCGCGGGCGCCGACCCGTTCCACGGCCGCGGAGCCGGTGCGTTCCGGCCGGGAAGGAGGGGCGGCCGGGTCCGGTAACCTTGAGGGTCGTCCCCGTCCACGACCCAAAGGGCTCACCGCATGCCAGTCGAATCGGTCTTCCCACGCCTGGAGGCCCTCCTCCCGCACGTCCAGAAGCCGATCCAGTACGTCGGCGGCGAGCTCAACTCGACCGTCAAGGACTGGGACGCCTGCGACGTGCGCTGGGCCCTGATGTACCCCGACGCCTACGAGGTCGGCCTGCCCAACCAGGGCGTCATGATCCTCTACGAGGTGCTCAACGAGCGCGAGGGCGTGCTCGCCGAGCGCACCTACAGCGTCTGGCCCGACCTGGAGGCGCTGATGCGGGAGCACGGCGTCCCGCAGTTCACCGTCGACGCGCACCGCCCGGTGAAGGACTTCGACCTCTTCGGTCTCTCCTTCTCCACCGAGCTCGGCTACACCAACATGCTGACCGCGCTCGACCTCGCCGGCATCCCGCTGGAGTCCAAGGACCGCGGCCTCGACGACCCGATCGTGCTCGCCGGCGGCCACGCCGCCTTCAACCCCGAGCCGATCGCCGACTTCCTCGACTGCGCCGTCGTCGGCGACGGCGAGCAGGCCGTCCTCGACATGACCGAGATCGTCCGCGCCTGGAAGGCCGAGGGCCGCCCCGGCGGCCGCGACGAGGTGCTGCTGCGGCTCGCGAAGACCGGCGGCGTGTACGTGCCGCGCTTCTACGACGTCGAGTACCTGCCGGACGGCCGGATCGGCCGCGTCGTGCCGAACCGCCCCGGCGTGCCGTGGCGGGTCTCCAAGCACACCGTCATGGACCTCGACGAGTGGCCCTACCCCAAGCAGCCGCTCGTCCCGCTCGCCGAGACCGTCCACGAGCGGATGTCGGTGGAGATCTTCCGCGGCTGCACCCGCGGCTGCCGCTTCTGCCAGGCCGGCATGATCACGCGCCCCGTGCGGGAGCGAAGCATCACCGGCATCGGCGAGATGGTCGACCGCGGCCTCAAGGCGACCGGCTTCGAGGAGGTCGGCCTGCTCTCGCTGTCCAGCGCCGACCACTCCGAGATCGCCGACGTCACCAAGGGCCTCGCCGACCGCTACGCCGAGGACAAGATCGGCCTGTCGCTGCCGTCCACCCGGGTCGACGCGTTCAACATCGACCTGGCCAACGAGCTCTCCCGCAACGGCCGCCGCTCCGGTCTGACCTTCGCCCCCGAGGGCGGCAGCGAGCGCATCCGCAAGGTGATCAACAAGATGGTGTCCGAGGAGGACCTCATCAACACGGTCGCCACCGCGTACGGCAACGGCTGGCGCCAGGTGAAGCTGTACTTCATGTGCGGCCTGCCCACCGAGACCGACGAGGACGTCCTGCAGATCGGCGAGATGGCGAAGAACGTCATCGCCAAGGGCCGCGAGGTCACCGGCGGCAACGACATCCGCTGCACCGTCTCCATCGGCGGCTTCGTGCCCAAGCCGCACACCCCCTTCCAGTGGGCCCCGCAGCTGTCCGCCGAGGACACCGACGCCCGCCTCGCCAAGCTGCGCGACTCCATCCGGCACGACCGCAAGTTCGGCAAGAACATCGGCTTCCGCTACCACGACGGCAAGCCCGGCATCGTCGAGGGCCTGCTCTCCCGCGGCGACCGCCGGATCGGCGCCGTCATCCGCGCCGTCTACGACGACGGCGGCCGCTTCGACGGCTGGCGCGAGCACTTCTCCTACGACCGCTGGATGGCCTGCGCCGAGAAGGGCCTCGCCGGCACCGGCGTCGACGTCGACTGGTACACCACCCGCGAGCGCGGCTACGAGGAGGTGCTGCCCTGGGACCACCTGGACAGCGGCCTCGACAAGGACTGGCTCTGGGAGGACTGGCAGGACGCCCTCGAAGAGGTCGAGGTCGAGGACTGCCGCTGGACCCCGTGCTTCGACTGCGGCGTGTGTCCGCAGATGGACACGCACATCCAGGTCGGCCCGACGGGCAAGAAGCTGCTGCCGCTGACCGTGGTCAAGTCGTAGGACCGCAGCGCAACCCGACGGCCCTCCCCGGCGTACCTGCCGGGGAGGGCCGTCGTACGCGTCGTACGGAAGGGGGGGCGGATGGCCGAGGAACGGGCCGCCGAGGGGTGCCTGGTGGCGTTCGTGCGGGTGCCGGCACGGATCTTCGCGCTGCTGGTGGTGGTGCCGCTGCGCTTCCTGTGGGAGCTGCTGCTGGCTGCCGTGTTGCGACCGTGTGGCCGGGCGCTCGGGTGGCTCGTGGTGCAGGTCTGCCGACTCCTGTACTGGACGGTCGGCTGGCCGCTCGTTCGGCTGTACCGGTACGTCCTCGTGCCGTGCGGGCACGCCCTGGCCCGGATCGGCCGCACCCTGCTGCGGGCCCCGCTGGCCTGGCTGGGACGGCAGGTGCTGGCCCCCGCCGGGCGGGTGCTGTGGACCGTGCTGGCCCGGCTGGGCCACTACCTGGTGGTGGTCCCGCTCGCGGCGCTGTGGCGGTACGTGCTGGAGCCGTGCGCCCGTGCACTGCTGTGGTTGCTCACCGCCGTCGCGCGGGGGGCGGGGTGGGTGCTGCGCGTCCTGGTGGCGGTGCCGCTGGTGCGGCTGTGGCGGGTGCTGCTGTACCCGGTGCTCCGCGAGCTGGGGAGGGCGATCGCCCGGGCCTGGCGGATCGGCGGGCGGATCTGGCGCTTCCTGGTGGTGCGGCCCTGGCGCTGGGTGCGGCGAGAGGTGTGGTGGCCCGCGAAGGCCGAGATCGGGCGGGTGCTGCGGGAGGTCCGGCGGGCCCTGGTGGGGTGACCCGGTCCGGGCGGCGGGCCCGGGCGCGTACCCTTGTCCTGACAAGCGACCGGCCGGTACGGCCGGACGGGACACCGATCTAAGGACTGAGCAGCCCTGGCACGCCGCACGCCCGACGGTCCGCCGCCCGCGCCGACGGTGCAGCGCATCCGTCTCCGCTACACCAAGCGCGGCCGTCTGCGCTTCACCAGCCACCGGGACTTCCAGCGGGCGTTCGAGCGTGCGCTCCGCCGCTCGGCCGTTCCCATGGCGTACTCCGCCGGCTTCACCCCGCACCCCAAGGTCTCCTACGCCAACGCCGCCCCGACGGGCGTCGCCAGCGAGGCGGAGTACCTGGAGATCGGCCTCGCCGAGGCCCGTGACCCGGAGGAGCTCCGGGCCCGGCTCGACGGGTCGTTGCCGCTCGGCCTGGACGTCGTCGACGCCGTCGAGGTCCGCACCGCCAACTTCGTCGAGCGCCTGGAGGCCTCCGAGTGGCAGCTGCGGCTGGCCGGCGTCGAGCCGGAGGAGGCGGCCCGCGCGGTCGCCGCTTTCCTGGCCGAGGAGGCCGTCGAGGTGCAGCGCACGACCAAGAACGGCGTGCGGGTGTTCGACGCCCGCGGGGCCGTCGCGTCGCTGCAGGTGCTCCCGTCGCAGGTGGGCGATGGTAACGACACTGGCACAGAGCGTGCCGACGATGTTCGTCCGGGCTCACCCTGTGCGATACTGCGGCTGGTAGTACGACATGCCACACCCGCCGTACGACCCGACGACGTTTTGTCCGGTCTCCGTGCGACGGCCGACCTGGCGCCGCCGGTCCCCGCTGAGGTGACCAGGCTGGCGCAGGGGCCGCTCGACGAGGAGACCGGCACGGTGACCGACCCGCTGGCGCTCGATCGCGCCGCGGCCCCGGCAGGCCGATAGCGGCCGCAGGGCCGCGCGCCTCTGCCGACCGCCGAGTGGGCAGGGAGCCAGGGCTCACCACCGGGCCGTGGCTCCCCGGTCCCCGCGGCTTCCCAGGGGAGCGAGCGTCGTCGCCCGCAGCCGGGCCCCCGCGGCCCGACCTGGACAACGAGAAGACTGGTCAGACCAGAAGACTTTCGGCATCCCGCACCGTGCGGGACGCCGAGCGAGACTACGAGCTCCTGTGCGGCCTCGCGTCCGCACGGCAGCACCGTGGAAGCCGGCACGCCATCACCGTGGCCGCCGTGAACCAGGTGCCGAGCCGTGCCCGGATGCGGAGCCCGGGGGCCTGACGGGAGATCCACCCGCATGCTCGAGAACACCGAACCGCAGTCCGCTGCGGAACCGGCCGACACCCCTGCCGACGGCGGTGCCGCGGCCCCGCCGCGCCGTCGTCGCCGTGCGGTCTCCCGCCCGGCCGGCGCCCCGCAGGGCGCCGCCGCCGAGGCGGCCGAGACCGTGCTGCCCGCCGAGCCGCAGCAGGACGGGGCCGCGGCCGCCGAGGCCCCGGCCGCCCCGGTTGAGGCGCCCGCCGCCGAGAAGCCGGCCCGGCCCCGCCGCACCCGCAAGCGCGCCGAGGCCCCGGCCGGCGCCCCCGAGGCCACCGCGATCGTGGTGACCGAACCCGCCGCCGGCGCCGAGGAGCCCGCGGCCGAGCAGGCCGCCGCCCCGGCCGCCGAGGCGCCCGCCGCGGAGAAGCCCGCCCGGGCCCGCCGCACCCGCAAGCGCGCCGAGGCCCCCGTCGGCCCGCCGGTCGCCGAGGAGCCCGCGGCCGAGCAGGCCGCCGCTCCGGTCGCCGAGGAGCCGGCCGCCGCGGAGGAGCCCGCCGCCGAGGAGGCCGCGCCCGCCCGCCGCACCCGCCGTCGCCGCGTGGTCGAGCAGGCCCCGGTCGTCGCCGAGGAGCCGACCGCCGAGGAGCCCGCCGCGTCGACCGAGCCGGTCGAGGAGGAGGCCGAGGCCGCCGAGGAGCCCGCCGAGGCCGAGGCGCCCGCCGCCGAGGCCCCGGCCGCCGAGCCCGAGCCCGAGCCGTCGCACCGCGTCCGCCGCCGGGCGGTCCGCCCGTCCACCGCGCTCTTCCAGGCCCCGGTCTTCCAGGAGCCCGCTCCGTACGTCGCGCCGACCGCGCCCGCCGCTGCGGCCGCACCGGCCGCCGCCGCGGAGGAGGGCGGCAGCGAGGACGAGGAGTACGAGTACAGCGGCGTCGGCCGCCGCCGCCGGGTCCGCACCCCCGTCCGGGTGCAGACCCCGGCCCGTGCGCAGGCGCCCGCCCGTGCGCAGACCCCCGCCCGCGCCGAGGTCGCCCCCGCCGAGCAGGAGGCCCCCGAGGCCGCCGGCACGGGCCCCGAGCAGGAGGGCGAGTGGGAGGAGGACGGCCGTCCGTCGCGCCGCCGCCGCCGGGGCGGCCGTCGCCGCCGCCGCGGTGAGGCCGAGGAGCCGGAGGCCGCCGAGCTGTCGCAGGCCGAGGAGGACGCCTCCGCCGAGGAGGACACCTCCGGTGAGGCCGAGCCGGAGGAGGACGAGGACGAGGACGAGCTCGCCGCCGGACTGTCCTCCTCGCGCCGCCGTCGTCGCCGCCGTCGCCGCAGTGGCGAGGGTGCCGCGGAGCCGGCCGAGACCACCGAGGACGGCGTCCGCACGGTGGTGAAGGTGCGCGAGCCGCGCCGCCGCTCCACCGAGCCGTCGTTCGACCCGGACGAGGTGCAGTCCATCAAGGGCTCCACCCGCCTGGAGGCCAAGAAGCAGCGCCGCCGCGAGGGCCGCGAGCTGGGCCGCCGCCGGGTGCCGATCATCACCGAGGCCGAGTTCCTGGCCCGCCGCGAGTCGGTCGAGCGCGTCATGGTGGTGCGCCAGAACGGCGAGCGCACCCAGATCGGCGTGCTCGAGGACGGCGTGCTGGTCGAGCACTACGTCAACAAGGAGCAGGCCACCAGCTACGTCGGCAACGTGTACCTGGGCAAGGTCCAGAACGTGCTGCCGTCGATGGAGGCCGCCTTCGTCGACATCGGCAAGGGCCGCAACGCGGTCCTCTACGCCGGCGAGGTCAACTTCGGCGCGCTGGGCGGCCACGGCGGCCCGCGCCGGATCGAGTCGGTCCTGAAGTCCGGCCAGTCCGTGCTGGTGCAGGTCTCCAAGGACCCGATCGGCCACAAGGGCGCCCGCCTGACCAGCCAGATCTCGCTGCCCGGCCGCTACCTGGTGTACGTGCCCGAGGGCTCGATGACCGGCATCAGCCGCAAGCTGCCCGAGAACGAGCGGGCCCGCCTCAAGCAGATCCTCAAGAAGATCGTCCCGGACGACGCGGGCGTCATCGTGCGCACCGCCGCCGAGGGCGCCAGCGAGGAGGAGCTGACCCGGGACGTCCAGCGGCTGCAGCAGCAGTGGGAGGACATCCAGAAGAAGGCCGCCACCGGCAACGCGCCGGTGCTGCTCTACGGCGAGCCGGACATGACCGTCCGGGTCGTCCGCGACATCTTCAACGAGGACTTCACCAAGGTCATCGTCAGCGGCGGCGACGCGTGGAACACCATCCACGACTACGTCTCCAACGTGGCCCCGGACCTCGCCGAGCGCCTCCAGCGCTGGACCTCCGACGTGGACGTCTTCGCCACCTACCGGATCGACGAGCAGCTGATGAAGGCGCTGGACCGCAAGGTCTGGCTGCCGAGCGGCGGTTCGCTGGTGATCGACCGGACCGAGGCGATGGTCGTCGTCGACGTCAACACCGGCAAGTTCGTCGGTCAGGGCGGCAACCTCGAGGAGACCGTCACCCGCAACAACATCGAGGCGGCCGAGGAGATCGTCCGCCAGCTGCGGCTGCGCGACCTCGGCGGCATCATCGTGATCGACTTCATCGACATGGTGCTGGAGTCCAACCGCGACCTGGTGCTGCGCCGCCTGCTGGAGTGCCTGGGCCGGGACCGGACCAAGCACCAGGTGGCCGAGGTGACCTCGCTGGGCCTGGTGCAGATGACCCGCAAGCGGGTCGGCCAGGGCCTGCTGGAGTCCTTCTCCGAGGCGTGCGTGCACTGCAACGGCCGCGGCGTCATCGTCCACATGGACCAGCCGCACACCCACGGCGGCGGCGGTGCCGCCCCGGCGGCCGGCGAGGCGGGCGGCGGCAAGCGCCGTCGGCGCGGCAAGGGCGGCGCCCAGGCCGAGCCGCAGGCCGAGGCCGCGGTCGCGACGGAGGCCCCGGAGGAGGCGCCCGAGGCGCTGGAGCTCCCCGAGGCCCCTGAGGCCGCCGAGGACATCGAGGTCGTCGACGTGCGCGCCGAGGAGCCGGCGCAGGCCGCGCAGGCCCAGGCCGCTCCCGCGGAGACCGCCGAGGTGCCGGCCGAGGCCGTGGCCGAGGCCGCCGAGCCGGTCGCCGCCCCCGCGGGCCGCACCCGTCGCCGTGCGGTGCGCAAGGCGACGGCCCCCGCGGGTTCGCCGGCCGAGGCCGAGATCGTGGTGCTGCAGGCCCGGGCCGAGGCCGCCATGGAGGCCGCCCTGACCGCCGCCGAGCAGCAGGCCGTCGAGCCCGCCGCGGAGCCGGCCGCCGTCGAGGCGGTCGTGGAGGCGGCCGAGGCCGTCGCCGAGGCCGCGGAGGCCGTCGAGGCCGCCGTGGTCACCGCGGAGGCCGCCGAGGCTGCCGGGGCGCCGGTCGAGGAGGAGGCTGCGGAGGCCGCGCCGAAGAAGCGCGCGACCCGCAAGACCGCCGCCAAGAAGACCGTGGCCGCGAAGAAGACCACCGCGGCCAAGAAGACCACCGCCCGCAAGACCGCCACCAAGCGGACGAGTGCGGCGGCCAAGAAGGCAGCGGCCGCCGAAGGTGACGGCGCCGCCGAGTGACGCCCCGCGCCCGGGGCGGCCGACGTGCCGCCCCGGGCCCGGTAGGGCCCGGTTTGCCCCCGCGCGGGCCGGTCCGTATTCTTGACCCTCGGCGTGTTACGCCATGCTCCCGAGCACATCACCTCCCGGATCCGTCCGCGGTTCCGGGGGAGGCCCCTGTGTCCGTACCCAGGGGCTGGCATCGGTGAGTTCCGACCGAGTACAGAAAGCAGGTACCGCATGTACGCGATCGTTCGCGCAGGCGGCCGCCAGCACAAGGTCGCCGTCGGCGACGTGCTGGAGATCGACCGCATCGAGGCCAAGCCGGGTGACTCGGTCGAGCTGTCGACCGTCCTGGTCGTCGACGGTGACGCCGTCACCTCCGACCCGTGGGTGCTCGGTGGCGTCAAGGCGCACGCCGAGGTCGTCGAGGAGACCAAGGGCGACAAGATCGTCATCCTCCGCTACAAGAACAAGACGGGTTACCGCCGTCGTCAGGGTCACCGCCAGAAGTACACCGCGGTGCGCATCACGAGCATCGACTCCGTCAGCAAGTAAGGGGATAGCGAGATGGCACACAAGAAGGGCGCAAGCTCTACCCGCAACGGCCGTGACTCGAACGCCCAGCGCCTCGGCGTCAAGCGCTTCGGCGGCCAGGTCGTCTCGGCCGGCGAGATCCTCGTCCGCCAGCGCGGCACCCACTTCCACCCGGGTGCCGGTGTCGGTCGCGGTGGCGACGACACCCTGTTCGCGCTGACCGCCGGTGCCGTGCAGTTCGGCAACCGTCGCGGCCGCAAGGTCGTCAACATCGTGGCCGTCGAGGCCTGAGTCTGACCCCACGTCAGGACTTGTCGTGAAGGGTGGGCCGGAATGTTCCGGTCCACCCTTCATGCTTTACCGCAGGACCCCATCTTTTCCGTCGTACTGGAGGCACACCCATGACCACCTTCGTGGACCGCGTCGAGCTGCACGTCGCCGCGGGTAACGGAGGCCACGGCTGCGCCTCCGTGCACCGGGAGAAGTTCAAGCCGCTCGGCGGGCCCGACGGCGGCAACGGCGGCGAGGGCGGCAGCGTCGTCCTCACCGTCGACAGCCAGATCACCACCCTGCTCGAGTACCACCACTCGCCCAAGCGCAAGGCCACCAACGGCAAGCCCGGCGCCGGTGGCAACCGCACCGGCGCCGACGGCCAGGACCTCGTCCTCGCGGTGCCGGACGGCACCGTGGTGCTCGACAAGAAGGGCAACGTGCTCGCCGACCTGGTCGGCCACGGCACCAGCTTCGTCGCCGCCGCAGGCGGCCGCGGCGGCCTCGGCAACGCCGCCCTCGCCTCCGCCCGCCGCAAGGCCCCCGGCTTCGCCCTGCTCGGCGAGCCCGGCGAGGCCCGCGACATCGTGATGGAGCTCAAGTCCGTCGCCGACGTCGCCCTGGTGGGGTACCCGAGCGCCGGCAAGTCCTCGCTGATCTCGGTGCTCTCCGCCGCCAAGCCGAAGATCGCGGACTACCCGTTCACCACGCTGATCCCCAACCTCGGCGTGGTCACCGCCGGCTCGACGGTCTACACGATCGCCGACGTCCCCGGCCTGATCCCCGGCGCCAGCCAGGGCAAGGGCCTGGGCCTGGAGTTCCTGCGCCACGTCGAGCGCTGCGAGGTGCTGGTGCACGTCCTCGACTGCGCCACCCTGGAGCCCGGCCGCGACCCGCTCACCGACCTGGAGACCATCGAGGAGGAGCTCGCCCAGTACGGCGGCCTGGAGGACCGGCCGCGCCTGGTCGCGCTCAACAAGGTGGACGTGCCGGACGGCCAGGACATCGCCGACCTCACCCGCGCCTCGCTGGAGGAGCGCGGCTACCGCGTCTTCGAGGTCTCCGCGCTCGCCCACAAGGGCCTGCGCGAGCTGAGCTTCGCCCTGGCGCAGATCGTCGCCGAGGCGCGCGCCGCCAAGCCGGTCGAGGAGTCCACCCGGATCGTGCTGCGGCCGAAGGCCGTGGACGACGCGGGCTTCACCATCACCGAGGAGGACGGCGTCTACCGCATCCGCGGCGTCAAGCCGGAGCGGTGGGTCCGCCAGACCGACTTCAGCAACGACGAGGCCGTCGGCTACCTCGCCGACCGCCTGGCCCGCCTCGGCGTCGAGCAGGAGCTCTGGAAGGTCGGCGCGCAGGAGGGCGACACCGTCGTCATCGGCCCCGAGGACGACGCGGTCGTCTTCGACTGGGAGCCGACCATGGCCGCCGGCGCGGAGATGCTCGGCCGCCGCGGCGAGGACCACCGCTTCGAGACCCAGCGGCCCGCCGTCGACCGCCGCCGCGAGCGCCAGCGCGGCCGGGACGCCGCCGAGGAGGAGTACCGCGCGTTCGAGGCGCTCTCCTCCGGTCGCCAGGCCATCGAGGGCGACGACGAGGACTACTGAGTCCCGGCGTCCACCAGCTGAAAACCCCGACGGGCCCGCTGCGCGGATCGCGTAGATTGCGACCGAGCAGCGGGCTCGATCCAGCACGACCGGAGGACACTGATGACGGGTCAGACACTGCGGCAGGACGTCCTCGCCGCGCGGCGGATCGTCGTGAAGGTCGGCTCGTCCTCACTGACCACCGCGGCCGGCGGCCTGGACGCCGACCGGGTCGACGCGCTCGTCGACGCGCTCGCCAAGGTCCGCTCCCGCCCGGACGCCCCCGACGTCGTCCTGGTCTCCTCCGGCGCCATCGCGGCCGGCCTCGCCCCGCTCGGCCTCGCCAAGCGCCCCTCCGACCTGGCCCGCCAGCAGGCCGCCGCCAGCGTCGGCCAGGGCCTGCTGGTCGCGCGCTACACCGCCTCCTTCGCCCGGTACGGCATCCGGGTCGGCCAGGTGCTGCTGACCGCCGAGGACGCCAGCCGGCGCTCGCACTACCGCAACGCCTACCGCACCCTCGACCAGCTGCTCGCGATGGGCGCGATGCCGGTCGTCAACGAGAACGACACCGTCGCCACCGCCGAAATCAGGTTCGGTGACAACGACCGGCTGGCCGCGCTGGTCGCCCACCTCGTCCGCGCCGACCTGCTGGTGCTGCTCTCCGACGTGGACGCGCTGTACGACGGCAACCCGGCCAGGCCGGGCACCACCCGGATCGACACCGTGCGCGGCCCGCACGACCTCGACGGCGTCGAGATCGGCAGCGTCGGCAAGGCCGGCGTCGGCACCGGCGGCATGGTCACCAAGGTCGAGGCCGCCCGGATCGCCACCGGCGCCGGCATCCCCGTCGTGCTGACCGCCGCCAGCCACGCCGCCGAGGCCCTGGCCGGCCGGCCCGTCGGCACGCTCTTCCTGCGCACCGGCAGCCGCTCCGCCGACCGGCTCCTGTGGCTCGAACACGCCTCCACCCCGCGCGGCGCGCTCCACCTCGACGCCGGTGCCGTCGACGCCGTCGTCCTCGGCGGGAAGTCCCTGCTCCCGGCCGGTGTGACCAAGGTCGACGGCGACTTCACCGCGGGTGATCCCGTCGACCTTCTTGGCGAAAACGGCCACATCGTCGCCCGCGGACTGGTCAACTTTGATGCGAGGGAGCTGCCCCGTCTGCTCGGCCGGTCCACGCGGGAGCTGGCCCAGGAGCTCGGTGCCGCGTACGAGCGCGAGGTCGTCCACCGCGACGACCTGGTCGTCCTGCGCGGCTGACGGGGCCACCGGGGCCGGTGCAGCGGGCGGCGCCCGGGCAGGGGACGTCGCCGAACAGGAGGCCGCCGATGGCAAGCAGGCGCCCGGGAACACTGCCCGGGGAGACGTCCGCGCGGCGGCTCACCAGCATCGCGGGCGGCCGCGCCGACGGCGACCCGCCCGGTGAACCCCCGCAGTCCGTCCGGGAGTTGCACCCGCACGGCGAGGGCGAGGGCGAGACGGAGGAGCACGGCAGGCTCTGGCACGTCGTGCTGTCGGTGGCCGGCCGGGCCACCCCGATCGCCGAACTGCGCTCCGCCCTGGAACGGCTCGCGCACGACCACGCCTTCTTCCTGACCGCCCGCTACGCCGCCGACCACGCCGAGATCCGATACTGGGAGCAGGCCCGCGACCTGCACGACGCCGCGGCCATCGCGCTGCGGCTGTGGGGGGAGCACAAGGCGTCCGCGAACTTACCGCCGTGGGAGATCGTGGGCCTGGAGGTCGTCGACCGCACCACCTACCACCAGCGGGTGGCCGAGGGCTTCGGCGACCCGCCGCCGCACCTCGGCGGTGTACACCCGTACTGACCTGCCGCGCCGCGGCCCGCGTCTCAGCCGACGAAATGCGGGCCGAGGCGGTGGCGGCGAGTCGCTACCCTTCAGGCATGACCAGCGACCACGCCACCACCGACAGCCCCGTCCTCGCCGTCGCGCGCCGAGCCCGTGAGGCGGCCGCCGCGCTCGCCCCGCTCCCGCGCAGCGCCAAGGACGCCGCGCTGCTGGCGATCGCGGACGCGCTGGTCGCCCGGAGCGCCGAGATCACCGCCGCCAACGCCGAGGACGTCGCCCGCGCCCGCGAGGCCGGCACCCCGGAGTCCACCGTCGACCGGCTCAGCCTCGACGAGCAGCGGATCGCCGCGATCGCCTCGGACGTCCGCGACGTGGTCGGCCTGCCCGACCCGGTCGGCGAGGTGGTGCGCGGCTACACCCTGCCCAACGGCCTCGACGTCCGGCAGGTCCGGGTGCCGCTCGGCGTGGTCGGCATCATCTACGAGGCCCGCCCCAACGTCACCGTCGACGCCGCCGCGCTCTGCCTGAAGTCCGGCAACGCCGTCCTGCTGCGCGGTTCCGCCTCCGCCTACCGCTCCAACACGGCCCTGGTCGAGGTGCTCCGCGACGCGGTCGCCTCGGCGGGCCTGCCCGCCGACGTGATCCAGCTGGTGCCCGGTGAGAGCCGGGACTCGGTGCAGGAGCTGATGCGCGCCCGCGGCCTGGTCGACGTGCTGATCCCGCGCGGCGGCGCCTCGCTGATCCGCACCGTGGTCGAGGGCTCGACCGTGCCGGTGATCGAGACCGGCACCGGCAACTGCCACGTCTACGTCGACGCCCAGGCCGACCTGGCGATGGCGGTCGGCATCCTGCTGAACTCCAAGGCCCAGCGGGTCAGCGTCTGCAACTCCGCCGAGACCCTGCTCGTCCACCAGGACATCGCCGACGCCTTTCTGCCGCTCGCCCTGGAGGCGCTGGCCGGCGCCGGCGTCACCGTGCACGGCGACGACGCCGTGCTGAAGGCCGCCGAGGGCACCGCCGTCACCGCCGTCCCGGCCACCGACGAGGACTGGGAGGCCGAGTACCTCTCGTACGACATCGCGGCCGCCGTGGTGCCCTCGCTGGACGCCGCCGTGGCGCACGTCCGCCGCTGGTCCTCCGGCCACACCGAGGCGATCGTCACCACCTCGCAGGCCGCCGCCCGGCGCTTCACGCAGTTGGTCGACTCCACGACCGTGGCGGTCAACGCGTCGACCCGGTTCACCGACGGGGGTGAGTTCGGCTTCGGCGCGGAGATCGGCATCTCCACCCAGAAGCTGCACGCCCGCGGCCCGATGGGCCTGCCCGAGCTGACCTCCACCAAGTACATCGTCACTGGTGACGGCCACGTCCGCGGTGAGGCGCAGCAGACCGTCGGCTCCTGAGCCGACCGGCGCGCGCTCCGGGCGGTCGGGCCAACTGGCAGGAGCCCCAGACAAACCGCCCGCCCGGTAATACGCTGATTCCCGTGGCTGAGGATGTGGGGGGCTCGCCGTACCCCGACGGCGCCGACCACGGTGGTGCGGACGACGAGTTCGCCACCGTGGTGTTCGACGAGGCCTTCGTCCGGTCCGCGGCCGTGCACGAGCCGAGTGCCCTGGAGCGGCAGCTGGCCGCCGCCGAGGCCCGGGTCGAGCCGGAGACCGCGGGCCCGGCCCGGCCCTGGGACCTGATCGCACCGGAGATGGCCGGCACCGGCGACGTACTGCCGCTGGAGCTGCGCCCGCACCCGCGCGGTCTGGACGACGACCGGCTGTACCCCGATCCGTGGTCCGGCACCGACCGGGCCCGCCGCCGGGCCCGCTGGGCCCGGACGGTCGGCTGGGAGCCGCTGGGCCACGACGGGCGGCACGTCGCCCAGCAGCGCTGGCACCGGCCGGTCGCCTGGGTGCTGGCGGTGGTCATGGGGGTCGGCGTGGTGGCGGTCGCGGTGGCCGCGATCTACCGCGGGGCCAACGGGGCCGGCGAGTCGCCGCGGCGTCCGGAGACGGGTTCGAGCAGCACGCCCGGTTCGCCGCCGGCCGTGCCGCTGCCCAGCGCCGTGGCGCTGCTGAGCGGCTGAGCGGGCCGGTGGCGGCGCCGCGACGGGACGCGGGGCGGAGGCCGCCCGCCGGTCGAACCCCGGCCCGCCCGGTTCTACCCTGGTGCTATGGGTGACCCGCGCGAGCCTCCGGAGGGTGCGCCCGAGGGCGGTTCCGGCAGCGATGACGAGTTCCGGTCCGTCGTCTTCGACGAATCGTTCGTCCGGGCTGCCCGGATCCAGGAGCTGTCGGCCCAGGAGCGGCTCGGCGGGACGTACCGGGCCACCCGGCCGCGGGTCGGCCTCGGGCCCTTCGGCACGCTGCCGCGGCAGGCGGTGGCGCTACTGCTGGTCGTCTTCCTGGCCTTCGCGGCGGCGGTGTACTTCGGCGTCAGTTCGCCGCACCGGCAGGCCGCGCCGCCGTCCGGCAACCAGCTGACCACCTCGCTGGTGGCGCTGAGCCCGACCGGGCCGGTGGCCGCGGTCGCCGATCCGGAGCACCCGTTCGCGGCGCTGCCCGCCGCCTACGGGGAGGGGACGACCGGGCTGGCGCTGCCGGCCGGCGCCGCCACCGCGCACTTCACCCGGTCGGACGTCAACCGGGCGCTCTCCGTGGTGCAGCGCTACCTCGTCGCGTCCGCGCTGGCCCCGGCGACCCTCGTCCAGGGGGAGACGGCCGAGGTGCGGGCCCTCGTCACGCCGGGCGAGCAGGCGCAGTACGACGACAGCGTGAACACCCCGCAGGACGACCAGCACCACGCCGCCACCGGCTGGCTGGTCCGGTTCGACCCGGGGAAGGTCGCGCTGGCCGTCGACGGCGTGCGGACCTCCGGCGTCGTCCGGGTGGGTGAGGCCGACAGCGGGACGCTGGAGGTCACCACCGACCACACCTTCGTCTACGCCGTCCGGGCGGCCGGCACCTCGGACGGGCCGGTGAGCCTGGTCAGCGTCCGCCGGGAGCTGCGGTTCGCCTTCGACCGGCTGGACCTGAGCTCGGACCGGCTGCGACTGGTCGACGCGGTGGTGCAGGCCGGTCCGGCCTCGTGCGGCGCCCCGATGAGCAACTACCTGCAGCCGCTGCTGGCCGGCAGCACGGCGACCGCACCGCAGGCCGTCGACCCGGGCGACCGCAGCCGGCCGGCCTGGCAGGTGTGCGGGGCGCTCGGACCGCTGACCGGCAAGCCGGCCGCCGGGCGGTGAGCCCGCCCGTCCGGCCCGGGCGCCCCGCCCGGTGTCACTGCGGCACCGCCGCCGGTGTCAGTCCCGGCCGTCGCCGTCCGCGGCGCCCCCGTCCGAGCCGTCGGGGCCCGCGGAACCGCCGGAGCGGGCGCCCGCGAAGGTGTCCCGCAGCTTTCCGCCGACCGTGCCGACCCCGCCGGCCACGTCCCGCAGCAGGCCCATCAGCGGGTCCTTGCTCTCCTTGACGGACTGCGAGTAGGAGTCCGCGGCGGCCTTCCACTGGGCACCCACCGAGGTCTGCGGGTCGTCGCCGCGGCGCGGGTAGGCGCCGGCCAGGATCGAGCGGTACTCGTCGCTCTCCGCCCACTTCTTCAGCTTGGCGACCCGGACCACCGCGAACGGATGGGTCTGCGGCAGCACCTGCAGCAGCTTGAGCACGCCGTCGCGCAGGTCGCCCGCGCGCTCGTACTCCTCGGCCTGCTCCAGGAAGGCGTCGACGTTCATCTCCGCCAGGTTGTGGCCGCCGGCCAGCTTCATCAGGCCGCGCATCGAGGCCTGCAGGTCCTGCCCGGCCAGCAGGCCGGCCCGGTCGCAGGAGAGCTCCGCCTTGCGGAACCACTCCTTGAGCGCGGTGATCACGCCCATGATGGCGAGGTTGCCCAGCGGCAGCCAGGCGATCCGGGCGGCGATGTTGGTGAGGATCAGCAGCATCGTCCGGTACACCGCGTGGCCGGACATCGCGTGGCCGACCTCGTGGCCGACGACGGCCCGCAGCTCCTCCTCGTCCAGCAGCTCCACCAGGCCGCTGGTCAGCACGATGATCGGCGTCTCCATGCCGATGCACATGGCGTTGACCGCCGGGTCCTGCGTGACGTACAGGTCCGGTACCTTCTCCAGGTCGAGCACGTAGGCGGCGTCCCGGACCATGGCGTGCAGCTCCGGGAACTGACGCTCCGAGGTCTTCACCGCGGTGGCCAGGAACATCAGCCGGACGCTGCGCTCGGACACCAGGCCGGCGAGCTTCTTGAGGACGTCGTCGAAGCCGCTCAGCTTGCGCAGCGCCACCAGCGCCGACCGGTCGGCGGGGTGCTCCCAGGCCCGGGTGGAGATCTCCGGGAAGCGCTGCCGGCGCCGGCTGGGCGTGTTGCCGCCGTCCTTGGAAAAGTCGGTCATGTGTGAGTACCTCCTGGTCGTCGCCGGCACCGGCCCCCCGGCCGGCCCCCGCTGCTGTTGGCTCCAACGTCCGTGTGCGCGTACTCGTCCCCGGCGGTCCACCGTACGCCCGGGGGCGGTGCTCGGTGTCCGGAACGCCCCGGCTTACGCTGGTCGTCCGGAGCGAGGTCCGGACCGAGAGGAGCACCCCCGATGTCCCCTGCCACCCTGGCGCACCTGGCCGGACCGATCTCCAACGAGAACGGCCCCGGCCTGTTCCTGCGGATCATCGTGATCGGCTCCATCGTGGGCGTGGGCCTGCTGGCCTGGATCCTGGTCCGCGCGGGCCGCGACTGACCCGCCCGGCGGGCCGCCGCGGCCGTCCCGGCCGGGCCCCCACCTACGAGGGGTCAGACGCGGTGGGCCGCCGCGCGGTTGCGCAGGGCCCACCCGTACGATGAGGCCGCAGGCCGTACGGCCCGCACCCTCGTCCGCCCCCGAGCCGAGAAGGTCCTGCCGACCATGAGCACTGCTGCACTGCCCGCCCTGACCCAGCTCGCCGAGGGCGGCAACCACGAGAGCCTGAACCCCTACCTGACCGGCGGGTCCGCGCTGTTCATCCTGCTGCTGCTGCTCTTCCTGACCACCCGCTTCAACCGCGACCGCTGAGCCGGCCGCACACCGCGGGGGAGCGCCTGCACAGAAGCTGCGCGCTCCCTCCCGCGGACCTCTCCGGGCGGCTTGCCGCCCCGTGACGGGCGTCGCGTAAGGTGTGGCGGCATGGGACAGCAGGCCGGGAGCACCGGTGCGCCGAGGGCGCGTAAGCGCCTCGGCGTGATGGGTGGCACCTTCGACCCGATCCATCACGGTCACCTGGTCGCCGCCAGCGAGGTGGCGAGCGCCTTCCACCTCGACGAGGTCGTGTTCGTGCCGACCGGGCAGCCGTGGCAGAAGTCCGACCGGGACGTCACGCCGGCCGAGGACCGCTACCTGATGACGGTCATCGCGACCGCGGAGAACCCGCAGTTCTCGGTCAGCCGGATCGACATCGACCGCGAGGGCCCCACCTACACCGTCGACACCCTGCGCGACCTGCACGCCCTGCATCCGGACGCCGAGCTGTTCTTCATCACCGGCGCCGACGCGCTCGCGCAGATCATCTCCTGGCGCGACTCCGACGAACTCTTCGAGCTCGCCCACTTCATCGGCTGCACCCGCCCCGGGCACACGCTCTCGGACGCCGGCCTCCCGGTCGGCGGGGTCTCCCTGGTCGAGGTGCCGGCGCTGGCCATCTCCTCCACGGACTGCCGCAACCGGGTCGCCAAGGGCGAGCCGGTCTGGTACCTCGTCCCGGACGGCGTGGTGCGTTACATCCACAAGCGGGCGCTCTACGCGCCGGCCCGGCCTTGATCCCGGGAGGGGCGGCGTGACCGGAACCGCAGGCGGAGGGCCGCAGGGCTACCAGCAGGACCCGTACGGCCAGGGCTACGACCCCTACGACCCGCAGGGCTGGCCCCAGGAGCAGCAGCCGCAGCAGGGCCACCAGCAGGGCCAGCAGTACGGCTACGACCCGTACGCCGGCTACCAGGAGCAGCAGCCGCAGGCCTACCAGCAGGACCCGTACGGCCAGGGCGCCTCCCCCCAGCCCGGGCAGTACCAGCAGCAGGGCCAGTACCAGCAGGGCGCGTACCAGCAGGGCCAGCAGGGCCCGCAGGGTTACTACCAGCACCAGCACCAGCAGCAGCCGCAGGGCTGGGACCCGTACGCCGGCCAGGGCGGGCAGCAGGGCTGGGTGCAGGACCCGTACCAGCAGGGCGCCGCCCCGCAGCAGGCACCCGTGCCGCCGCAGCAGCCCGGCCAGCAGCCGAACCAGCAACCCTTCGTGCAGCAGCCCGCGCGCCGCCCCCCGGTGCAGCAGCCGCCGCTCCAGCAGGTCTCCCCGGCGGCCACCGGCGCCGCCACCGCGGGGACCGCCGGTGCCGCCGGCGCGACCGCCCGCGCCGCCGCGCCCGCCCGGCCCGCGCAGCCGTCCGAGCAGGTCGGCGGCAGCCGCCAGAACCGGCGTCCCGCCGCGGCCGGCGACAACTACGCCACCGGCGAGTTCACCTTCGTCGACGAGGAGGCGGAGGAGTCCGAGGACGTCATCGACTGGCTGAAGTTCGCCGAGTCCCGCAGCGAGGTCCGCGCCGAGCGCCGCCGCCGGCTGCGCAACCGGCTGATCGGGCTGGCCGTGGCCGCCGCCGTCGTCGCCGGCGGCGTCGGCGGCTGGACGTGGTGGACCGGCCGGGACACCGGCGGATCCGCCGCGGCCGCCGCGGGCGGGCGCCAGGTCAACGTCGTCCACCTGCGCGACCTGCAGGGCAAGGTCAGCACCGCGCTGCTGGTCAACGACGCCTCCGGACACAAGGGCACCGTGCTGCTCATCCCGGACACCCTGCGGCTGCCCAACGACTCCACCGTCACCACGGTCGGCAAGGGCCTGGACGACATAGGCTCGTCCGGCACCCGGGAGGGACTGGCCACCGTGCTCGGCGCCCCGGTCGCCGGCACCTGGCGGCTGGACACCCCGTACCTGACCCTGCTGGTCGCCCAGCTCGGCGGCATCAAGGTCGACACCAACGCCGAGGTCAAGGCCGCCGACGGCAAGGTGCTCGCCTCCGCCGGCAAGGGCGTCAGCCTCAACGGCCAGGCCGCCGTCGCCTACGCCACGCTCCAGGCGCCCGGCGAGGACCGCGGCGCCCAGCTGGCCAGGTTCGGGCAGGTCATGCAGGCCGTGCTGCAGGCCATGCCCACCGACCTGGACGAGGCCACCGACGACGTGCACCGGATGAACGCGGTGCTCGACCCCTCGCTGCCGGAGAAGGCCCTGTCCGGCGTCCTCGCGCAGCTCGCCCAGCAGGGCAAGGACGGGCACCTCGCCACCCAGCTGCTCCAGGCCAAGCCGGACGGCACGCTGGACGAGGCCACCGCCGGACGGCAGGTCAAGGACGTGCTCGGCGGCACCATCAAGAACGCCGTCGCCACCGGCAGCACCCCCCGGGTGTCGGTGCTCAACGCCTCCGGCCTGGACAGGGCCGCCGAGTCCGCGTCGGTGCAGATCACCAACACCGGCATGGAGGTCGTGCCGAGCAGCGGCAAGGCCGGAACCGCCCAGGCCGCCAGTGAGATCCGCTACACCGACGACGCCCGCGCCGAGGCCGCGAAGACCCTGGCCGGTGCGCTCGGGCTCAAGCCGGAGGCGGTCAAGAAGGTTGCCGACCCGCAGAACGCCGACCTCGTCGTGGTCCTCGGCAAGGACTACAAGCCCCTGCCCGACCCGAAGTCGGACCAGAAGACGGCCGACCCGAAGGCGAGCGGGGCGAAGACGACCGAGAAGCCCGCGCAGTAGTCCGGCCGGGCCCGCGCAGCGGTCCGGCCCGCGCCCCCCGTCGGTGCCCGCCCCGGGCCCCCGGTCAATTCGATCGGGGGCCCGGGGCGTTCGTGAGATCCTGGAGGGGAAAACGCGTAGCCGAGCCGGAAGAACACCGTGACTGCCACTGACCGGAGCCAGGACCTGATCAACGTCGCCGCACAGGCGGCGGCTGACAAGCTGGCGCACGACATCATCGCCTTCGACGTCAGCGACGTGCTGTCGATCACCGATGCCTTCCTGATCGCCTCCGCGGCCAACGACCGCCAGGTCCGCGCCATCGCCGAGGAGATCGAGGACAAGCTCCGCGAGGAGCTCGACGTCAAGCCCGTGCGCCGCGAGGGCGAGCGCGAGGGCCGCTGGATCCTCCTCGACTACCTGGACATCGTCGTGCACGTCCAGCACTCCGAGGAGCGCTCCTTCTACTCCCTCGACCGGCTCTGGAAGGACTGCCCCGAGCTGCCGCTGCCGGCCGACGCCCTGGCCACCCGCAACCGGCCGGAGGGCGCCCGCACCGACGCCGCGGGCAACGCGGTCGCCGAGGACGAGAGCTGAGCCGCGCCGCGCGGGGGCCGCGCATCGTCTTCTGGCGCCACGGCCAGACGTCCTGGAACCTCGAGTCGCGGTTCCAGGGCAGCACCGACATCCCGCTCACCGACCAGGGCATCTTCCAGGCCCAGCGGGCCGCCCGGCTGCTCGCCGGCCTGAAGCCCGACCTGCTGGTCTCCTCCGACCTGCAGCGGGCCGCCCGCACCGCGGCCGAGCTGGCCAAGCTGACCGGCCTGGAGGTGCACCAGGACGAGGGCCTGCGGGAGACGTACGCCGGTGAGTGGCAGGGCCTGACCAACACCGAGATCCGGGCCCGCTACCCGGAGGAGTACGAGGCGTGGGCGCAGGGCCACCCGGTGCGCCGCGGCGGCGGCGAGCTGGCGGCCGAGGTCGCCGACCGCGCCGTCCCGGTGGTGCTGGCCGCGGTCGAGAAGCTGCCCGAGGACGGCACGCTCGTCGTGGTGTCGCACGGCGGCACCATCCGCACCATGATCGGGCGGCTGCTCGGCCTGGAGCCGGTGCTCTGGGAGCGGTTCGGCGGCCTGTCGAACTGCTGCTGGTCGGTGCTGGGCCAGGGCGTGCGCGGCTGGCGGCTGCTGGAGCACAACGCCGGCACCCTGCCGCAGCCGGTCATCGGCGACGAGACGTGAGCCCGCACCGGCAGGCGATTTCGCAGTTCGGGGCCTGACCGGCTAGAGTCTTCCTCGTTCGCAGCGAGGACGCCGACCGAGAGGGAGGCGGACGACACGGACTGCGGGGCTATAGCTCAGTTGGTAGAGCGCTTGCATGGCATGCAAGAGGTCTGGGGTTCAATTCCCCATAGCTCCACTCCGCACCAGCGGCCCGAGGCCGTTCGTGTCGCGGGGCTATAGCTCAGTTGGTAGAGCGCTTGCATGGCATGCAAGAGGTCTGGGGTTCAATTCCCCATAGCTCCACAGCAGTATGAGAGGCCGCCACCCCCGACGGGGATGGCGGCCTCCGACGTTTCCGGCCCCTTGTCCCCGGTTCTCCCCGGCGGGCCGCCCGCTCAGGCGGCGCCGCGGGTGCGCTCCGGCTCGGTCGTGCCGTGGGTGCACTCCGGCCGGGCCCCGGCGGGCTCGGCCGCCATCCGCTCCAGCCGCCGCCGGTCCTCCGGCCCCTCCGGGGTGTAGACGACCAGGTAGACCTCCGGCCGGTCCGGGAGGGTCAGGTACGACGCCCGGACGTTCAGCACACCGACCCCGGCGTGCCGGAAGACCTTGCGGGTGGTCCGCGGCGGAGCCACCTCCTGCCGGTCCCACAGCTCCCGGAAGCGGTCGCTGGCCGCCGACAGGTCCCGCACGTACGCCTCCCAGACGGGCTCGCCCAGGTGCCGCCCGTACGCCGCCCGCAGCACCCCGACCATCCGGGGCAGCTCCTCGTCCCGGTTGAGGAAGGGGTTGCAGCAGTCCGGCACGGTGAACGCGCACCACATGTTGTTCCGCGGCCCGCCGGGCCGGGCCGGCCGGGTGGCCCGCGGGAAGAGCGCCTCGTACGCGGCGTTGTGGCGCAGCACGTCGAAACGGGTGTTGCAGACCGCCGCGGGCAGCGGGCCCAACTGGTCGAGGATGGCCTGGGTCGCGCCGTCGAACTCCGGATCGTCGGGCTCCGCCGGCGACGGCGGCCGCACCCCGGCGAGCCGGAACAGGTGGTCGCGCTCGGCCGCGTCCAGCCGCAGCGTGCGGGCCACCGAGGCCAGCACCTGCTCGGAGGCGTTGATCGGGCGGCCCTGCTCCAGCCACGTGTACCAGGTGACCCCGAGGCCGGCGAGCTGCGCCACCTCCTCCCGGCGCAGGCCCGGCGTGCGGCGCCGCAGGCCGGGCGGCAGGCCGACGTCCTCGGGCCGCACCCGGGCGCGGCAGGCACGGAGGAACTTGGCGAGCTCCTCGCGCCGGAGGTCCTTGCGGGGTACGGCGACGGTGTCCGGTTCCAGCACGGTCATGCCCCCATCGTGGCCGAGCACGGCCGCCGCCGACAGGTGCTGTCGGTACCAGGATCAGCAGGCTCTAACCACCGGTACCGGGCGCCACCGACGATCCCGGTATGACGGACGTACGGACTCCTGACCCCGCGAGCCCTCCGCTCGCCGGCCCCGCTCCCGCGGGTGCCGCCCCCGCGGGTGTTTCGCCTTCTGGTGTTTCACCCGGGGGTGCCGCCCCGGTGCCCGCTGCCGCCGCGCGTGGCGGCTCCCGGCCCGGCCCGGTCCTCGGACTGGTGCTCTCCGGCCAGTTCATGGCCCTGCTCGACGTCTCGGTGGTCAACGTGGCCGCGCCGAGCGTCCGCTCCGACCTGCACGCCTCCGGCGCCGCCCTGCAACTGGTCATCGCCGGCTACACCATCGCCTACGCGGTGCTGCTGATCACCGGTGCCCGGCTCGGCGCCCGCTACGGCTACAGCCGGATGTTCCGGCACGGACTGGCGGGCTTCACCGCGGCCTCGCTGGCCTGCGGGCTGGCCCCCGGCACCGGCTGGCTGATCGGCTTCCGGGTCGCCCAGGGCGTCGCCGCGGCCGTGATGGTGCCGCAGGTGATGAGCGTGATCCAGCGGCTGTTCACCGGCGCCGCCCGGGTGCGGGCGCTCGGCCTGTACTCGGCGGTGCTGGCCGGCGGCCTCGCGATCGGGCAGGTGGTGGGCGGGCTGCTCGTCAGCGCCGACCTGTTCGGCACCGGATGGCGACCGGTCTTCCTGGTCAACGTCCCGCTCGGCCTGGTGCTGCTCGCGGCCTCCCACCGGCTGCTGCCGGCCCTCCCCGGCGACGCCGGACGCGGCTTCGACCTGCCCGGCCTGCTGACCCTGGCGGCCGCCCTGGGCCTGCTGGTGGTGCCGCTGGTGCTCGGACACGAACTCGGCTGGCCCGGCTGGGGCTGGGCGATGCTCGCCGGCAGTGCCGCGCTGTTCGCCGTCTTCGCCGTGGTGGAGCGGCGGGTGGCGGCGCGCGGCGGGCAGCCGCTGATCGCCGGACGGGTGCTCGGGGCGCCCGGGCTGCTGCCCGCGGCCGGGTCGATCTTCCTGATCATGGCCGGGTTCGCCGGGTTCATGTTCGCCTTCGCGCTGCACCAGCAGGCCGGACTCGGCAACAGCGCGCTGCGGGCGGGCCTGCTCTCGGTACCGGTGTCCGTGGGCTTCGGAGCGGCGAGCCTGCTCTGGCAGCGGACGCCGCGCCGCCTGCACCGGCTGCTGCCCGTGCTCGGCCTGGCCGTGGTCGCCCCCGGCTACGTGCTGGTCGGGCTGCTGCTGGGCGGGGGCGGACCGGTCGGCCCCGTCGTGCAGACGGTGCTCGCCGTCACCGGGGTGGCAGCGGGCTGCGCCTACAGCCCGCTGTTCGCCCGGGCGCTCGGGCGGGTGGACCCGGCGGACGCCGCGGACGCCAGCGGCGTGATGGTGACGGTGCTGCAGCTCGGCCAGGTGATCGGGGTGACGCTGCTCGGGACGGTCTTCCTCGGCACGGTCTCCTACCCGGCGTCCTCGGCGGCCTCCGGCCGTGCCCTGCTGGTCACGACCGCGGTCATCGGCGGTGCGCTGGTCGTGGCGGCCGGTCTCGCCGGCGTCACCGGGCGGGCCGGGCCGGCCGGGAGCGCCGGACGGGCCGGGAGCGCCGCCGTGGAGGGGAGTGCCGTGCCGCGCGAGCGGGATGTGCCGGGCGGGCCGGTGGAGTGACCGGGCCCGGTCCGTCCTGCCCCTGCCGGCCGTGGGACGGCCGGTGCGGACAGGACGGTCCGGGACGGCGGTCCGGTACCGGCACCGGGGCTGGTACCGGTGGTGCCGGTACCGGTGCCGGGGGCCGGTGCCGGTCAGGCGGTGACCGGGAGGCGGCTCAGCAGCTCGCGGCCGTCCGCGCGGACGGCGGTGGCGAAGGTCAGCTTCAGGTCGCGTTCCTCGCCCGCGACCGAGAGGTGCGTGGTGAGCAGGAGGCCGAAGGCCGCCTTGGCAGCGGGCGAGGCGGTGACCGCCTCGCGGGGGAGCGCCATCACCAGCTTGTCGGGCTTGCCGCTGAGCTGGTCCACGCCGAAGAAGAGCAGCCGTCGGTCGGTCAGCGCCAGGTACACCGGACGAGGGGCGGCGATCGCGGTCACCGTACCGGCCGTCAGTACACCCACCACGGCGGTGGTGGCCAGGCGGCGGGCCGCGGAGACCGTGCCGACCTTGGTCAGGGTGGCGAACTCGACCTGCTCGTCGGCTATCAGCAGCGGTCCGGCAGCCTTGAGCAGTTGGTTCCGGCGGCGGTTGTTCATGGTGCTCCTCGGTGCGCGACCGGCCTGATGGCCGGTCATCGACGGGCAGCCTATGGACGCCGATGCACAAGCGGAGTCTTTAATTCCGTAAATTCTTCGTCAAGTGCCAGGCGACTTGCCCGAATCCGTACGGATTCGCACCGTCGGTCCCGCGTCCGTACCCTTCGCCCGCCGCCTACGATCGCCGCCCATGAGCACCGAACCGCTCTTCGACCCGGCCGCCGCGCTTCCCGAGGCCGGCGCCGTCCGGTCCGCCGCCGAGCGGGGTGACTGGTCAGCCGTCCGCGCCGTGTTCGCCGACTGCCGGGAGGAGTACGGCCCGCTCGTCCTCTCCGGCCAGGTCGTCGCCGTGCCCGGCGTCGAGCACCTGTTGCGCCAGGTGCTCGCCCACCACCCCGGCGATCCCCTGGCCACCGCCCTGCTCGCCGACCGGCTGATCCACGTCGGCTGGCAGGCCCGCAGCACCCGGCGCGCGCAGGACGTCACCCCCGAGGGCTGGCGCGAGTTCCGCGCCCGGCTCAACGAGGCCGAGCAGTTGCTGATCGGCGCCGTCGCCCGCAACCGCGGCGACGCGCTCGCCTGGATGCTGAGGATGACGATCTCCCGCGGGATCTCCCTGGGCGCCAGCGAGACCCGCCGCCGGTACCGCGCCCTGACCCGGGTCTCGCCGCACCACTACGCGGGGCAGCGCAGCCTGCTCCAGCAGCTGCTGCCCAAGTGGGGCGGCAGCTGGGAGGACGCGCACGCCTTCGCCCGCGACTGCTTCCGCGCCGCACCGCCCGGCAGCCTCAACGGCGCCCTGCTGGCCATGTACCACGCGGAACGGGCCGGCTCCCTGGAACGGGCCGAACGGAACGCGTACGCCGCCCGCGCCGACGTCCGCCACGAACTCGCCGAGGCCGCCCACGGCTCCGTGCTGCACCCCGACTGCCGGATCCGGTTCGGCCGGATCACCGCCCACAGCTCCTTCGCCCTGCTCGCCTCCCTCGGCGGCGACCGGGCCGCCGCCCGGACGCACTTCCAGGCCATGGGCCCGTACGGCAGCACCGAACCGTGGGAGTGGTTCGACAACACCCCGGAACGCACCTTCCGGGAACACCGCGACCGCGCCCTGGGAGGCTGAGCCGTGATCCACCGCTTCGAGGTCGACGGCGTACCGGCCCTGCACGCCCCGCGGCCCGGCCGCACCACCGCCGGCCTGGTCTTCCGGGTCGGCAGCGCCGACGAGACCCTCGCCCGCGCCGGCATCACCCACCTCGTCGAACACCTCGCCCTGCACCGCAGCGGCGTCCAGGTGCACCGCTTCAACGGCGCCACCGGGCAGCTGCACACGCACTTCCTCCTGGAGGGCGACGACCAGGAGATCCGGTCCTTCCTGCGATGCGTCTGCGAATCGCTGACCGCCCTGCCGATGGACCGCCTGGAGACCGAGAAGGCGATCCTGCGCACCGAGGAGGCCGGCCGAGGCGCCGGCGCCGCCGAGGCGACCGGCCTGTGGCGCTACGGAGCCCAGGGCCACGGCCTGGTCAGCTACCCCGAGTGGGGCGTGCCCGGCCTCGACCCGCAGACCGTCCAGCACTGGGCCGACACCTGGTTCACCCGCGAGAACGCCGTCCTCTGGGTCGCCGGCGAACGGGTGCCGGACGGCCTGCGGCTGCCGCTGCGCCCCGGCCGCCGGATGCCCGCGCCGCAGCCGACCTCCGCCCTGCCCGAGACCCCGGCGTACTTCGCCGCGGGGCAGGGACAGGTCCTGTTCGACACCGTGCTGCCCCGGACCGCCGCCGCCGACCTGTACACCGCCTGCCTGGACCGCGAGTTGTTCCAGGACCTCCGGCAGGACGGCGGCCTCTCCTACACCGCCGGCGCCGACCACGCGCACCGCGGCGACGGCGTCCTCACCGTCACCGCCCTCGCCGACGCCCTGCCCGAGCAGCAGGACGCCGTGCTCGGCGGCTTCGTCGACGTGCTCGCCAGGCTCGCCGTCGCGGGCGTCGACCCGGACACCCTCGACGCCCTGCGACGCCGCGCCGACGCCGCGCACACCGCCCCCGACACGGACGCGGCCCGCCTGCCCGGCTGCGCCGCCGACCTGCTGCTCGACCTGCCCGTCCGCAGCCTCGACGAGATCCGCGCCGAACTCGCCGCCGTCACCGCCGAGGACGTCCGGACGGTCGCTCAGCAGGCCCTCGGCAACGGCCTCCTGCGCGTGCCCGCGGGACGGCGTGCGGACTGGGCCGGTTACCAGGCCGCACCGCTCCACTCCGTCGCCGCCGTCGAGGGCAACCGCCACCGCTCCCGCGAGGCCGGCGGGCCCGACCTGGTGATCGGCCGGGCCGGTGTCAGCCTCGTCCGCGAGGGCGAGGCCGCGACCGTCCGGTACGACGCCTGCGCCGCCTACCTCGCCTGGCCCGACGGCGGACGGCGGCTCATCGGCACCGACGGCATCTGCGTCGAGGTCGAACCCGGCTGCTTCGCCGTCGACGCCCACACCCTCGCCGGGATCGACGCCGCGGTGCCGTACCACGCGTACGTCCGGATGCCACCGCGGGCGGCGCCCGCCCGGCCCTCCCGCTCCGGTCCTGCCGGGGGTCCTGGTGCCGGTGCCGGGGCGGGCACGGCCGTCCGCTCGTCGCCGGCGCAGCTCGCCGTGAACATGGTGCTCACGCTCGTCGCCGGTCTGTTCCTGCTGTTCGCCCTCGGCGGGGCCCTCGGCGCGGACGACGAGTCGCGTGGCGACCCGGTCTACTGGGGCGTGCTGGTGGTGGCCGCGGGCATCGCGGCGGCGCTGCTGCGCAGTGTGTGGCGGCGCAGTCGGCCGCGGCGGGCCTGAGACTGGATCGCGGGGCGGGCGGCTCCGGCACCACGGGGGCGGGCCGGCTGGGCTGCGGGGCGGGTAGGCAGCATTGCGAGTCGGCAGCACTGCGGGGCTGCACGGGCCGTTGGGGCTGCACGGGCCGTTGGGGCTGCACGGGCCGTTGGGGTTACCCGGGGCGTCGGGGGTGCCGGCCGGAGCGGCCGGGTGCGGGTTGCCGGGCGGGCGAGGGCGGCAGGGCGGGCGCGACCTGTCGGGTCGCGAACCGTCGGGGCGGGGCGCCCGAAACGGATTAGGGGAGCACCCCGGTGACCGTGTAAAGTGGTGCGTGTCGCCGGGGGAGAACGCCGGGGGCCGCAGCAAGGGGCTATAGCTCAGTTGGTAGAGCGCTTGCATGGCATGCAAGAGGTCTGGGGTTCAATTCCCCATAGCTCCACAGCAAGTGAAAGGCCGTTCCCTCAAGGAGCGGCCTTTCGCCGTTCCCGGTAGGTGCGACCGTCTTCACCCGTGGACCCTCCCGGCCCGCTACGGTCGAAGCATGGCCGACCTGGTGCGCAAACGGAACGAAGAGCTCGCCCGGATACTCCACCAGCTCGGGTGGAGCCCCGAGCGGCTCGCTCGCGAGGTGAGCGCCGTCCTGCCCGCCGGCCTGGCGATCAGTGCCACCGCGCCCTACAAGTGGCGCGACCGCGGCATGGTGCCGCGTGCTCCGCACGACCAGACCGTCTGCGAGGTGCTCGGCCGCGCCGTGGGCATCGCCGTCACCTACGAACAGCTCTGGGGCCGCATGGGCAGCGGCCGCGGCGCCAAGATCCTCTCGCCGCGGCTGCTCACCGACCCGTGGACGGCCGACACCGCGCAGACCGCCCTCCGGGAGGCCGGCGCCGACGCCGCGCCCGTCCGGCTGACCGACCTCTTCCGCGGCGACGAACTCGAACAGGCCGCCCGGCACTGGGCCTCCCCGCCGCCCGAGGTCACCGGCGGAGCCGGCGCGCTGCGCATCGCCCCCGAACAGCTCGCCGACCTGCGGCTCTCCTACGAGAGCAAACGGCGCCTGGAACGCGCCTACGGCGGCGGACTCATCCTCGACCTCGCCAAGGCCGAACTCGCCATGGTCGGCAAACTGCTGGAACTCGGCGCCTACGACGAGAAGCTCGGCCGGGAGCTCTACGGTGCCGCCGGACGGCTAGCCAGGCTGGTCGGCTGGGCCAACTACGACATGGGCAACGACGCCGCGGCCCAGCGTGCCTTCGTCGCCGCACTGCGAGCCGCGCATGTCTCCGGCGACCCGCGGCTGGGCGTCGGCGTGGTCGGCTGCCTCGCCGTGCAGGCGACGTACAACTCCGGCGGGCGCGGACTCGATGCTGTGGCCATGCTCTCCACCGCGCTGCGCGCCGCCGACGAGGTGCTGACCCCCCGTGAACGGGCGCTGCAGCTCGGCCGGATCGCCCGTGCCCACGGCCGGAAGGGCGAGCAGATCAGCGCCGAGGCCGTCGCCGAGCGGGCCTTCCAGGCGCTCGACGGTGTCGACGACCACGCCCACGAGCGTGCCGACCTCGCCGGGATGGTGGGGGAGATGCACCTCTTCCTGGGGGACTTCGAGCGTGCGCAGCGGATGCTCGGCGAGGCGGTCGCCGCGCTGCCGGCCGAGCGGGCCCGAACCAGGGCCCTGCTGATGGTCCGGCTCGCGGAGGCGTACCGGCGCACCGGGGAGCGGGAGGAGGCCGCCCGGATCGCCGACGAGGCGCGGCTGCTCGCCGCCGGCATGCAGTCCGCGCGGGTGGCGCGCGCCCTGCGTGCCTTCGACGCGGCCGCGCGGGAGGAGGTGCCGCTCGCGGGATGAGGGAGGGCGAGGGGCGACGGGAGGGCGCGGGACGGCGGGGAGGTCTCCGCGACAGCACGTGCGGGCTCCGGCCCGGGTGGGTCGCGGCCCCGGGGGCCCGGGTGGGACGTCCGCCGGCCCGGCGTGGCCCCGCGTGCGGTGTTCCCCGGCCGGGGCCGTCCCGGTGGGCGGCCCGCGGGTGGAATGCACGGCGGGGCGTACGGGCCGTTGCGGTACCCTGACCCCATGCGAACCGTGCGCCTGCTCCTTAGCCGGCCGCGCTGACCAGGACCGGCCCGGGGCCGGAGTCGGCGTGGCGACCCCTCCTGCGAGGGGTTTTTTGCTTTCCGAGTACGTGCTGTTCCGAGTGTGTGCCGCTGGTTCGCCACTGATGACGACGGAGCCCGAAGGACCATGAGCGAGACGACGACCCCTGCTTCCGGCGCGGCCGAGGCCGCTTCCGAGCCCTTCCGCTACGGTGCCGCGCTGGCGGCCGAGATCGAGTCCCGCTGGCAGGACCTGTGGGAGAAGGAAGGGACGTTCAACGCCCCCAACCCGGTCGGCCCGCTGGCCGAGGGCGCGGGCGGCGACGTCGCCGCGAAGCCGCACAGCTTCATCATGGACATGTTCCCGTACCCGTCCGGTGCCGGCCTGCACGTCGGCCACCCGCTGGGGTACATCGCCACCGACGTGTACGCCCGCTACCAGCGGATGACCGGCCACAACGTGCTGCACACCCTGGGCTACGACGCGTTCGGCCTGCCCGCCGAGCAGCACGCCGTCGCCACCGGCCAGCACCCCCGGATCACCACCGAGGCGGCCATCGCCAACATGCGGCGCCAGCTGCGCCGACTGGGCCTGGGCCACGACTCGCGGCGCTCCATCGCCACCATCGACCCGGACTACTACCGCTGGACACAGTGGATCTTCCTGCAGATCTTCAACTCCTGGTACGACGAGGCGGCCGGCAAGGCCCGCTCGATCGCCGAGCTGGTCGCGCAGTTCGAGTCCGGTGAGCGCGAGGTGCCGGGCGGCCGCGCCTGGACCGAGCTGTCCGCCGTCGAGCGCGACGAGGTGCTGGGCGAGTACCGGCTGGCCTACGCCAAGGAGGTGCCGGTCAACTGGTGCCCCGGCCTGGGCACCGTGCTGGCCAACGAGGAGGTCACCGCGGACGGCCGCTCCGAGCGCGGCAACTTCCCGGTGTTCAAGTCGAAGCTGCGCCAGTGGATGATGCGGATCACCGCGTACTCCGACCGCCTGATCGCCGACCTGGACATGCTGGACTGGCCCGAGGCGATCAAGCTGCAGCAGCGCAACTGGATCGGCCGCTCCGAGGGCGCCCGGGTCGACTTCGCCGCGCCCGGCGGCGAGGCGATCACCGTCTTCACCACCCGCCCGGACACCCTGTTCGGTGCCACCTACATGGTGCTGGCACCCGAGCACGGCCTGGTCGACGCGATCGTCCCGGCCGCGTGGCCCGAGGGCGTGCCGGCGGACTGGACCGGCGGTGCCGCCACCCCGGCCGACGCCGTCGCGGCCTACCGCGCCGAGGCCGCCGCCAAGTCGGACGTCGAGCGCCAGGTCGACGCCAAGATCAAGACCGGTGTCTTCACCGGCGCCTACGCGACCAACCCGGTCAGCGGCGAGCAGGTCCCGGTCTTCATCGCCGACTACGTGCTGATGGGCTACGGCACCGGCGCGATCATGGCCGTCCCGGCCCACGACCACCGCGACTTCGCCTTCGCCCGCGCCTTCGGCCTGCCGATGCGCTGCGTGGTCGAGCCCACCGACGGTCGCAGCGAGGACCCGCACACCTGGGACGACGCCTTCGACACCTACGACTCGGTGATCGTCAACTCGGCCCACGACGACCTGTCGCTGAACGGCCTGAGCGTCGTCGACGCCAAGGCCGCCGTCACCGGCTGGCTGGTAGGCCGCGGCATCGGCGAGGGCACCGTCAACTACCGTCTGCGCGACTGGCTGTTCAGCCGCCAGCGGTACTGGGGCGAGCCCTTCCCGATCGTCTACGACGAGGACGGCGCCATGCACGCGCTGCCCGAGTCGATGCTGCCGGTCGAGGTGCCCGAGGTCGAGGACTACTCGCCGCACACCTACGACCCGGACGACGCCGCCTCCACCCCGAAGACCCCGCTGTCCCGCAACGAGGCGTGGGTCGAGGTCGAGCTGGACCTGGGCGACGGTCCGAAGAAGTACCGCCGCGAGACCAACACCATGCCCAACTGGGCCGGTTCCTGCTGGTACGAGCTGCGCTACGTCGACCCGGCCGACGCCGAGAAGGTCGTCGACCCGGCCAACGAGGCGTACTGGATGGGCCCCACCGCCGACAAGCCGGCCGGCGGCGTCGACCTGTACGTCGGCGGCGCCGAGCACGCGGTGCTGCACCTGCTGTACGCCCGCTTCTGGCACAAGGTGCTGTTCGACCTGGGCCACGTGTCCTCCGTCGAGCCGTTCCACAAGCTGTTCAACCAGGGCATGATCACCGCCGACGTCTACCGCGACGCACGCGGCTTCCCGGTGCCCGCCGCCGAGGTAGAGGAGCGCGACGGCGCGTACTTCTGGCAGGGCGAGCCGGTCAAGCGCGAGGCCGGCAAGATGGGCAAGTCCCTGAAGAACGCCGTCGCCCCCGACGAGATCGCCGACGAGTACGGCGCGGACACCCTGCGCCTGTACGAGATGTCGATGGGCCCGCTGGACGTCTCCCGCCCGTGGGACACCCGCGCCGTCGTCGGCTCGTACCGCTTCCTGCAGCGTCTGTGGCGCAACGTCGTCTCCGAGACCACCGGCGAGCTGGTCGTCACGGAGGAGGAGCCGGACGAGGCGACCCTGCGCGCCCTGCACAAGGCGATCGACGGCATCCGTGCGGACATGGCCGGCCTGCGCTTCAACACGGCCGTGGCCAAGGCGATCGAGCTGAACAACTTCCTGGTCAAGCGGGGCTCCACGCCGCGCAGCGTGGCCGAGCAGATCGTGCTGATGGTCGCCCCGCTGGCGCCCCACATCGCCGAGGAGCTGTGGCAGCGCCTGGGTCACCGCGAGTCGCTGGCCTTCGCCGACTACCCCGTCGCCGACCCGGCCTACGTCGTCGACGAGACGGTCACCTGCGTCATCCAGATCAAGGGCAAGGTCAAGGCCCGCCTGGAGGTCGCGCCGACCATCACCGACGCCGAGCTGGAGACGCTGGCGCTGGCCGACCCGGCCGTGGTGGCCGCGCTGGGCGACGCCCCGGTGCGCAAGGTCATCGCGCGTGCGCCGAAGCTGGTGAACATCGTCACCGGCTGACGCCGACCGCTCGTTCCCGGGCCGGGCTCCCCACCAGGGGCGCCCGGCCCGGGCGTTCTCCGGCAGGCCTCACTCCCCGGCGGCCGGCCGGGAGGGCGGGACGGCCTCGTGCAGGCGGTCGGCGAGGGCCGCGACGTGCGCCACCAGTTCCGGCGGCTCGTGGACGGTGAACCGGTGCCCCAGCAGCGCCAGGTGGAGTGCCAGCCCGTCCAGCGAGTTGGAGCCCGCCCGCAGGGTGCAGCTCCGCCCATCGATCGGCTCGACCACCGCCGAGGTCGGCGTGGTCCTCGTGACGACCTCGGCGGCCGGCGCGTGGACCGTGCAACGGGCCTGGTAGCGGTACTGGCCGACGGCGACCTCCCAGGACGCCCAGCGCCGGACGTCCTGCTCCGGAGGTTCCCTCGGGACGAACCGAGGCCCGTGCGGCGGGCGCAGCGTGATCCGGTCGACGCGGAAGTTCCGCCAGTCCGCCCGGGCGGTGTCCCAGGCAACCAGGTACCAGCGGGTGCCGGAGTGCACCAGCCGGTGCGGTTCGGCGTCCCGACGGCCCTCCTCGCCGTCGTGCGTCCGGTAGTCGAAGCGCAGCCGCTCGTGCGCCCGGCAAGCGGCGGCGATCGCGGTGAGCACCTCGGCCTGCACCACCGGGCCGTTCCCCGGCACGGCCACCGTCGCGTCGGCCAGCGCATCCACGCGGTGCCGCAGTCTGGAGGGCATCACCTGCAGCAGCTTCGCCAAGGCACGCACCGAGGACTCCTCGATGCCGGAGACCGTGCCGCCCGCCGCCGTCCGCAGCCCCACCGCCACCGCGACCGCCTCGTCGTCGTCCAGCAGCAGCGGAGGCATCTCCGCCCCCGCCCCGAGCCGGTAGCCGCCGGCGGTGCCCGGCGTCGAGTCCACGGGATAGCCCAGGCCCCGCAGCTTGTCCACGTCCCGCCGTACCGTGCGCACGTCGACACCGAGCCGGCCGGCCAGGTCGGCCCCCGACCAGTCCCGGCGGACCTGGAGCAGGGACAGCAGACGCAGCAGGCGGGCGGAAGTCTCCAGCATGCGGCCATCCTGGCAGTCGATGCGGACAGCTACTGTCCTCGGCGGTGTGTTCGCTAGGGGGAGCGGCCCCGGAAGAGCCCCGACCCGGGCCCTGAGCTCTCCCTGATCTCTCAGGTGCGCACGGCCTCCGGGGTCCGACCGGACCCTTCCGACGGCTACCGTGGATATTCCAGGGCGGCCGCGCGGGCCGCGTCCGGCGAGCGGTGTCGGTGGGCACCGCGGAAGGTGGGGTAGGGATGGACGCGATCGGCGTGGTGATCGCCCTGGTGATGCTGTTCCTGGTGACCGCCGGAGTCATGGCCGTCGTCGGCACGGTCAAGGCGGCCAAGGCGGTCGCCGCCAAGGTGGAGAAGCACGAGGCCCATGCGCGGCGTGCCGTGGAGAACGCCGCCCTGAGGGCGAAGACCTTCACCAAGCCGGGCTCCCAGGGCCAGCTCGCCTCCGTGCGTCTCTCGGTGCGCACCTCCCTGGACGCCACCCGGCAGGTCCTTGAGTCCGGCCTCGCCGCGGACGGCCAGCTCGCCGAGTCCCTCCAACTGCTCGACCGCCTCGACGCGCATGCCGCGGAGCTCGACCAGGAGATGCGCATCCTCGAACGCGAGCCGGACGGCGCCCGGCTGGCCGCCAAGCTCCCCGAGCTGCGCGAGCGGGCCGGCCGGATCACCCACTCCGCCGAAACCATGCGCTGGGCGGCCCAGGACCGCATGCGCCGCTTCGCCGACGACGACCTGGCCCGACTCAGCCGCGAGTGCGAGAACGAAGCCGGGGCACTGCGGCACTGGGACCGGGTGGCCGGTCCCGAGGACACGGGCGCGGCCGGTGCGGGTCCGGACGGTGTCGCCTCAGCCAACGGGACTGCGGCGGCCCGGTCCGAGGACGCCCAGCGGAAGGGCCTCACCGCCGGGAACCGCCTGCGGGCAGAGGACGTGCTCGGTCTCGGCGACCCCCTCAACCGGCTCGCCGACCGGCTGCGCAAGCCGAACACCGGTGGAGCATAAGGCTCCTGCCGGTTCCGGCCCGGTAGGGTCGCCCGTTCGGGGCAGGCCCGCTGCTGCTGCGGGGCGTCTCTGCCGGCGGCCTGCGCTGTCATCTGCGCCGGTCGCGGAGTAACCTCCGGCACATGCCCGGCCACCTCGCCCTCGTCACCGATTCCACGGCCTACCTGCCCCAGGACGTCGTCGACCGCCATCGGATCGAGGTCGTCCCGCTCTCCGTCGTCGTGGGCGACGAGGTCCTCACCGAAGGCGTCGAGATCTCGCCCAAGGACGTCGCCGAGGCGCTTCGCGCCAAGCGCAGAGTCACCACCTCCCGTCCCAGCCCGGAGAGCTTCGCCGCCGCCTACCGGGCAGCCGCCGAGGCGGGTGCCACGGGTGTCGTCTCCGTTCACATCTCCTCCGAACTCTCGGGTACGTACGAGGCCGCCAAACTCGCCGCGGCCGGGGCGGAGATCCCGGTCGAGGTCGTCGACAGCCGACTGGTCGGCATGGCCCTCGGCCACTGCGTTCTGACGGCCGCACAGGCTGCCGAGGCAGGCCTCGGGCCCGCGGAGGCCGCCGCCGAAGCCGTCCGCCGGTCGTCGCTGAGCAGCGGCTTCTTCTACGTCGACACGCTCGAGCACCTGCGCCGTGGCGGCCGCATCGGTGCCGCCCGCGCACTGCTCGGCTCGGCCCTCGCGGTGAAGCCGCTGCTCCACCTCTCCGGCGGCCGGATCGAACCGCTGGAGAAGGTGCGGACGGCATCACGGGCGATCGCCAGGCTGGAGGAGATCGCCGTGGAACGCGCCGGCGACGCCGAGGTCGACATCGCCGTCCACCACCTCGCGGCCGAGGAGCGTGCGGAGCCGCTGGCCGAGCGCCTGCGCGAACGGGTGCCCGGACTGCGCGACCTCTACGTGGGTGAGGTCGGCGCCGTCATCGGTGCCCACGTCGGCCCCGGCCTGCTGGCCGTCGTGGTGTCGCCCCGCTGACGGAGCGGCAGCTCCGGTGGTGAGGTGAGGCAGCTCCGGTGGTGAGGTGAGGCGGCCCTCGCTGCCGCCCCGCCCTTACCGCCGTCCCGTCCTCGCTGCCCCGGCCACCCCGCCGTCCCTGCTGCCGTTCCCGCCGGCGGTACGGCTGTGTCCCTCGTGGCTCCGCTGCGTGGCGGCTCCGACCCGGCTGACGAACGAAGCCGCCCGGCAGGTTCCCGGCCTCCTCCTTTTCATCCTTGTGAGGGAAGGGAGTTATCCACACCCCTGAGTTGTCCACAGACCGGCGGCGAGGTGTGCATCGCGGACCGCGGGCATTCGTACCGTCCTCGCATGAAGCACACGACCCGCGGCGCAGCACGGCGCCGAGAGACGGCCGAAACCGTCCGGCGGCGACTCGCCGCCCTGTTCTCCGCAGCCCTGCGCGGCAGCAAACCGACTCGTGCCCCGGCCGGCACACATGGCGGAGCCGCGGGAGGCGGTCCCGGAGACAGTGCCGACTCCGCCCCGTCCAGGTCCCCGGCCGGGTCGGCGGCACCGGCCGGGCGGACCGCACAAGGTGGACCTTCCGCACCGGGTGGGCATGCGGCACCGGGCGCCGCGCGTACTGCAGGTGCTGCGAGCAACGCGTCACCGCCCGAGGCGGCGGCGGCCGGTCTCCGGGGTGACCGGCCGCCGCGCGGGCACCGGTTCACCGTCCGCAGGTTCGGCTCCGACGCGCCCTCGGGCCCCGGACGATCGCCCCGCCGCCGGTCCGTGCGGGACGGGCCGCCCCTCTCTGCCCCGAACGCAGGGCTGCCGCCACCGGAGACCTCCTCGCCCTTCGGCGCCGCGGCCGGCCCGTCCACCGTCCCACCCGACCTCCCGAAGTCGCCCTCGGCCCGGCGGCTCGCCTTCTCCCTGCCGGCCGGGCTGATGCTGGACCGCAGGGCCGCGCTGGGCCTCGCGGCACTGCTCCTGCTCGCAGTCGGCTACGCCGTCCAGCACTTCTGGCTGAGTCGCCCCGAGCCGGTCGCCGTCCCCACCGTGAGCGGCAGCGCTGCGTCCGCCACGGGAGGCCCGCACCCCACAGCGGCCGGGACGACGGCCCAGTCCGGAGCGCCGGCGCCCACCGTGGTGGTGGACGTGGCGGGCAAGGTCCAGCATCCGGGCCTTCGAACCCTGCCGACCGGCTCCCGCGTCGCCGACGCCCTTCGGGCAGCAGGAGGAGCCCTCCCCGGCACCGAGACCGACTCCCTCAACCTCGCCCGGGTGCTCAGCGACGGCGAGCAGATCCTGGTCGGCGTACCTACCGGTCAGGGGGAGCCCGGCGCCACCACGGGCGGCCTGGTCAGCCTCAACCGGGCGACCGCCGAGCAGCTGGACACCCTGCCCGGTGTCGGGCCGACGCTCGTCCAGCGGATCCTGCAGTACCGCCAGACGCACGGTCCGTTCCGCTCGGTCGACCAGCTCCGTCAGGTGCCTGGCATCGGCCAGCGCAAGTTCGACGACATCAAGGGCTTGTTGACGCTCTGACAGCAGCTCTTCCCGGATCGGAACAGGCCGGTTCGTGCCGTCCCTACCGGCCGTAGCGGGTCCTCGCACCGCTCATCCCTGCACCGAGAAGACCGCCCGCTCTGAAAGGAGGCACGGCGATCACTGCCACCCTCGCCCCGACGGCCGCCCCGCCGGACCGGGCACACTCACTCGCCACCGGTCCCCGCGAGCCGGCGGGTCCGAGTCGGCGGCCGGCAGATCTGCGGCTGCTGCTGCCCGCGCTCACCGCCTGGGCTGTGACCTCCGCCGTACTCGCGGTGGATCCGGTCCACCACTCGCCGCTCGTCGTCACAGCGGTGGTCGCTGCCGGAGCAGCCCTGTTCCTGCTCCGGCAGCGAGCCGCAGACGGCACCCGCCGAATCGCTCCGTCGACCGCAGCCGTCCTGCTGTCAGCAGCGGCGGCCACGCTGACCACCGTCCTGCACACCGCCGACCTCCACCGCGGCCCGATCCCCGATCTCGTGCGACCGTCCCTGACCGTGCAAGCCGCCGCCCCGTCGGAGCCGTCAACCGAGGCGCAGGCCGGAGTCTCGTCGGGCGGCGCCACCACGCCGGCCGGCGCAGCCGCACCCGGGGCCGCGGCCTCGCCGAAGGCGGCTGCCACAGCAGCCGTCACCGCGGTAGGCCCGGGCCCGCCGACCATCCCCGGCTCGCCGGAGCCCAGCGCCCACACCGCCGAGGCCAAGGGAACTTCCCCTGTCGAGCTGTCGGTGGACCTCACCGTCGCCGGCGACCCGACGCCACGAACGGGGCGGGTGCACGGCACCACGCCGGGGCAGGCCGTACTGACCTTCGACGCAGTGGTGGACCGCGTACGGTTCCCCATGGACCCCGGCCGCTCCGCCGTAGCCGTGCACACACCGGTCACCGTGCTCGTCCGGGCACAGGACATCGCCGCTTGGCGCGGGCTCGTTCCCTCGACCAGGGTTGCGGCCGGAGTCCGCGCGACCGCCCCCGGCGAGCGCGATCACGACTCGGCGGCTCGCCTGGTGGCGCTGGGCTCGCCGCGTCTGTTGGCCCCACCCGGCCGGTCCCAGCAGTTCGCGGCGGAGCTGCGCTCGGGCCTCCGTGAGGCAACCGACCACCTGTCGCCCGACATCCGGGGCCTCCTGCCGGGGCTGGTGGTGGGCGACACCTCGCGCCTTCCCGACGACCTGCGCGAGGCGTTCCGTGCCACCGACCTCGGCCACCTGACCGCGGTCAGCGGGGGAAATCTGGCGATCCTCCTCACCGTCCTGCTCGGAGCGTCCCGCAAGGAGGACGAGGGCAGCCGCGGCGGTCTGGCCGGTCTGCTCGGCCTGTCCATCCGGACTACCGCGCTCGTGGGCACGGGACTGACCCTCGCCTTCGTGACCATCTGCCGTCCAGAGCCGAGCGTTCTCAGGGCGGCCGCCACCGGTCTCCTCGGACTGCTCGCCCTCGCCACCGGCCGTCCCCGCCAAGGCGTGCCGGCCCTCGCCGGGGCGGTCCTGCTCCTGGTGCTCCTCGATCCCCACCTCGCCCGCTCCTACGGCTTCCTGCTCTCCACCCTGGCCACTGCGGGTCTCCTCACGCTCGGGCCGCGTTGGACGGAAGCGTTGTGCCGCAGGGGCTGGCCGACGGTCCTCGCCACCGCGACCGGCGCCACCGCAGCCGCCCAAGCCCTGTGCGCCCCGATCACCATCCTGCTCGCCCCGCGGGTCAGCCTGGTGGCCGTCCCCTGCAACCTGCTCGCCGAGGCCGCAGTGGCCCCGGCCACCCTGCTCGGCTTCGCGGCGCTCGCAGCCGAGCCGTTCGCCCCGGGCGCGGCCCGCGTGCTCGTGGACCTCGCGGCCGTCCCCACCGGGTGGCTGGCTGTGGTCGCCCGACAGGGCGCCGCAGTGCCCGGCGCGCTGCTGGACTGGCCCGACGGCCTGACGGGGGCACTGCTCCTGGCAGCCACCACGGTGGCGCTGTGCTGGGGTGTACCCCCGTTGCTGTCGGCCCGCCGCACCGCCTCCCGCAGGGTCCGGACCGCCCTGGCGGCCGGAGTCGTCCTGGCCCTCGCGGCCGTTCTGCTGCGACCGCCGACCGTCACCCGGATCGCCACCGGCTGGCCGCCGGCCGGGTGGCGCCTGGCCATGTGCGACGTCGGTCAGGGCGACATGGCCGTGCTCCCGCTCGCCTCCGACACCGCCGTGGTCGTGGACACCGGGCCGGACCCGGCAGCCGCCGACAACTGCCTCCGAGACCTCGGGATCTCCCGGATCGCCTTGCTGATCCTCACTCACTTCCACGCCGACCACGTCGAGGGGGTGCCCGGCGTGCTGCACGGGCGCACGGTCGCCGCGCTCCAGGTGACCCTGCTGGGCACGCCACCCGGTGAGCAGGCCCGCGTGCTGGGATGGGCCTCCGCAGCGGGCATCCCCCTCCTGCAGGCCCGCCGTGGGGAGCACCGCGCTGCGGGACGGGACCTCGCCTGGGACGTCCTGTGGCCCGACGACTCCCTCGGACCTTCCACCCCGGGAGCCAACAACGCCAGCATCGCACTCCTCGCCACCGTGGGACCGCCCGGGGACCAGCTGCGGCTGGCCCTGCTCGGCGACCTCGAACCACCGGCCCAGGCGGCACTGATGCAGCGCGGTCCACCGGGCCGGGTCGACGTCCTCAAGGTGGCCCACCACGGCTCCGCCAACCAGGACTGGGACCTCACCGGTGCCTTGCACCCGACGCTGGCACTCATCTCCTGCGGCCACGACAACCCGTACGGGCACCCCGCCCCGCGCACCGTCGACCGGCTGAGCGCACTGGGTGCCACGGTGCTGCGGACCGACCGGGCCGGAGACATCGCAGTCCTCGGCGGCCACCGGCACCTCCGGATGGCCACCCACCCGCACCACCATCGGAGCTGAGCCGGCATGACCCACCGCACCACCCGGATGGCCGTTCCCCGGGCAACCATTCCCCGCAGGACCGTTCCCCGTTCGACTGTTCCCCGGGAGCCGTCACCGGACGGCTCCCGGGGACTCACGCCCGCGACGTCACCGGACTTCGTCGTGCTCCGTGGCCGCTCCACCGGCCCCGGCCGCTCCACCGGTTCCGCCCGCCCTGCCGGCCCCGTCGGCGTTGGTGTCGAAGCGTTCGGTGCCCACCACGCGGAGCAGTTCCAGGCATCCGGCCGCCGTGGTGCCGGGTGCCGGGGTGAACAGCAGCAGCCGCTGGTCCTCGGTCGGCGTCAGCAGCGCCTCGCAGTCCAGACTGATCGGGCCTATCGCCGGGTGCACCACACACATCCGACTGGTCCGGCGCACAGCCACCTCGTGCAGCTCCCACAGCCGGGCGAACTCCTCGCTCGCTGCCGCGATCCGAGCCACCAGTGCCTCGGCCGCGGCATCCCGCGACCGCCGAGCCACCGCGGCCCGCAGGTCGGCGACGTGCACCCGGCTCCAGTGGTCACGTTCCTCCTCCGGGTACGCCTGGCGCACCGTCGGGTCGGTGAACCAGCGCCAGACCACGTTGCGGTCGTCCTCGCGGAGCGAGCAGACGCTGCCGAAGAGGGCGGTGGCCATGGCGTTCTGGGCGAGCAGATCGCCGAGGTCGCTGACGATCTGAGCCGGTGTCTCCTTCAGCTGGTCCAGCAGGTGGAGCAGCGCGGGGCGGACGTGGTCCCCGGCCTGTCGCCCGGCCGGCGGCCGATGCCCCGCCAGCAGGTGCAGGTGGTCCCGCTCGTCCTCCGACAGCCGCAAGGCCCGGGCGAGCGCGGCGAGCATCTGGACGGACGGCTGCGGGCCGCGGCCCTGCTCCAGGCGCGTGTAGTAGTCGGCCGACATGCCGGCGAGCTGCACGACCTCCTCACGGCGCAGGCCCGGCGTACGGCGGCGCGAGCCGGCGGGCAGCCCGACGTCCTGTGGGCTCAGTCGCTCGCGGGAACGGCGGAGGAAGTCTGCGAGCTCACGACGGTCCATCTCCATGATCCCCATGATGCTGTGGCAGGAGGGCGGGTAGCCAGGGTCTGCCGATACCACCCTTCCCTGCCGGAGGCGAACGCCGCGGATCGCGCGACCCGGAAGCCACCGCGTCCCGCAGCCCCGGCCTCACAGCCGGACGTCGAGCGCCCCCCCCGCACCCGCACCCGGCCTTGCCCCGAACCCCATCCGCGAGCCGGGCCGACCACCGCCGATCCATCGGCCCACTGCCCCGAAGGGGTCACCCGGTGTGTGGCCTCAGTCCTCCTCGCGCCAGCCGTCCTGGGCATCCGCGACGGCGTCGAGTTCGGCGAGCAGGGCGGGGGTCCAGCCGTCCTCGGGGGCCTCGAACACCAGCAGCCACTGGGCGTCCTCGGCGTCGTCCTCGCCCGCGAGCGCGTCCCGGACGAGCTCCGGGTCGTCGAGGTCGGGGCAGCGGGCGACGAGGTCCTCGCGGGCCTCGTCGGCGGCGTCGCGGTCGGGCAGGACGAGCAGTTGGCGGGCATGGTTCTTGATCACCGCACCATTCTGCAACCGCCCGCAGGGGCGTACGGTCCGGGGGTGTCACCGCACCGTGCGATCCTGGTACGCGATGGCCAGGAAGAGTGCACCCGACGACCTGCTCGCCCCGCTGACCCTCGCGGTCGGCCAGGAGGAGCTGCTGCTCGACCGCGCCGTGGCCGAGGTGGTGGCCGCCGCGAAGGCTGCGGACCCCGACACCGACGTCCGGGACCTCGCGCCGGGCGCCCTGCAGCCGGGCAGTCTCGCCGAGCTGACCACGCCCTCGCTCTTCGCCGAACGCAAGGTCATCGTCGTCCGGGCCGCCCAGGACCTCTCCGCCGACTCGGTGAAGGAGGTCAAGGCGTACATCGAATCGCCCGCCGACGAGGTGATCATGGTCCTCGTCCACGCGGGCGGTGCCAAGGGAAAGGGGCTGCTGGACGCGGCGAAGAAGGCCGGCGGCCGCGAGGTGCAGTGCGCCAAGCTGACCAAGAACGGCGACAAACTCGCCTTCATCCGCAACGAGTTCCGCCGGCTCGGCCGTGCGGCAGCCCCGGAGACCTGCCAGGCGCTGCTGGACGCACTCGGCAGCGACCTGCGCGAGCTGGCGGCCGCGTGCAGTCAGCTCACGGCCGACATCGAGGGGACGATCGACGAGGCCGCGGTCGCCCGCTACTACAGCGGCCGGGCCGAGGCCACCGGCTTCGAGGTGGCCGACCTCGCGGTGACGGGCCGCGCGGCGGAGGCGTTGGAACGGCTCCGCTGGGCCCTGGCCGTGGGGCAGCCGCCCACCGGCATCACCTACGCGCTGGCCTCCGGCGTCCGGAGCATCGGCCGACTGGCCTCCGCAGGCCGGTCGATGCGCCCCGCCGACCTCGCCCGCGAGCTCGGCATGCCGCCGTGGAAGGTCGACCGCGTCCGCCAGCAGATGCGCGGGTGGACGGGCGACGGCGTCGCCGCCGCCCTGACCGCCGTCGCCGAGGCGGATGCTGCCGTCAAGGGCGGTGGCGCCGATCCCGCCTACGCCCTGGAACGCGCTGTGGTCGCCGTGGCCCGTGCGGCCCGATCCGGCGCCCGCCAGTACTGACGGACACTCGCTACCGAGGGACACCTGCGGGTTGCTGGCCGGCAGCGGACTGCCACGGGTGCCACCGCCACGGGTGCCACCGTCGACGGTGGCACGGCCGACCCTCACATGGCCGACCCGCGACGCTGCCCGGCTGCCGCCTCAACCGCCGAGTGCCCGCAGCACCGCCCGGCTGTCGACCACCAGCGCCTGCCGGATCTGCTCCCGGTCAGGCACCGTCGTCTTGCCTTCCTGGAACGACCCCGACCAGCTCAGGTAGTACGTCAGGCCGCGGTCCCTGACGTACAGCACATGGGTGATGTAGTGCCAGCTGGAGTCCGAACTGCTCGGGTCGTCCAGGTAGCCGAGGTAGGCCTCCTGCCCGAGATCGGGGACCGAGGTGATCTGGTACTTCCGCTGCTGCAGGCCCGACCGCTGCGCCTCGAACTCGGGCTCGGGGTCGACCGCCTTGTGCAACTGCGCCTCGACGTACAGGGAGACGTAGTCGGTGTCCGCACCGGTCTTCTTGAGGTACTGGCTGCAGTACATGTCGTCGAGGGCGGGATGCCGGGTCGCGTAGTGGTACGGCTTGCCGTACTGCGAGGGGTAGAGCTGCTCGAACGAGGTCAGCTTGGCCGTCGTGCAGATGTCGCTGACCAGGTGGTACGGGCCCGGACCCGGCGCCTTGCGTCCGGTGGCCACCAGCGAGGGCACCGTCAGCACGGCGATGGCCCACACGGCGGACGCCACCAGGACGCCGCCCACCCCCCACAACAACCCTCTTCGCGCGCCGCCACCGTTCGGACGCCCTGAGCCGGAACCCCCGGGAGCGGCCCCGCCGGTGGCGGTCGCCGCGCCGGCTCCGCGCATGCCGCCCGGCCCGACGGCTCCGCCCGGTGCCGCCACCCCGCCCGGCGCAGCCGTGCCGATTGCACCGCCGAAGCCGCTGTAGGGGCCGGGTCCGTACGGGCCGGGCCCGGTGGCGCGGGAGGCCCCGGTGTGCGGTGGCGGCGGTGGTGGTGTCGACATCGGAGCCCCCAGTGGCCGTCCGGCGAGATGGTAGGACCGAACCATACCGGTCAGCAGGTCGTGACAGAGAGTTGCCGTTCGGCCGCACCGCGTGCCGTTTCCGTCGATGTTCGGTGATCGACGCCCGACGTCCCTACGCCCGACGTCCCGACGTCCCCGCGGTGCGGGCCTGGCGGTGCAAAAGCAGATTGCCCGCCCGGTGGGGACCGGACGGGCAATCGGTGAGGTGCCGGTGGACCGGCGCCTCGGTGGAGCTGTGTGTACCGCACCCGCGTGGCGAACGCAGGCCGCGTGCGGTACGGAGTCGTGCGTCTCGGGGCTCCGGGTAGAGGGCCGGTGCGTTCCGAGAGGGGGTGGTCGACGGTGCGGGTAGAGGGCCGCGATCTCGCCGACCTCCGGGGCGGGCCCGGGTGGTGCCGTCACCGCCCGAGGCGGTGGGGCGTCCGCGACAATCAGGCGGCGTTGACCAGCTTGGTGATCGCCGACTTCTTGTTGGCAGCCTGGTTCTTGTGGATGACGCCCTTGCTGGCGGCCTTGTCGAGGGCCTTGGCGGCCTCGCGGGCCAGCACGGTGGCCTTCTCGTTCTCGCCGGCGGCAGCGGCCTCACGGGCCTTGCGGATCGCGGTCTTCAGCGAGGACTTGACGGCCTTGTTGCGCAGGCGCGCCTTCTCGTTGGTCTTGTTGCGCTTGATCTGGGACTTGATGTTCGCCACGAATGAGCCTCAGTCTGTGTGGAACGGTCTCGACGGGTTGCACCGGAGCGGCTTCGGACCAGCTGAGAGGGCATGCCGAAACCAGGTGCAGCGCCCCACGCTACCAGGGGCGGTCGGCCGTCCCCAAACCGGACGCCCCCGCCGGATGCCCCACCGGGCTCCCCACCCGAGGGTGCCCCTTGGAACCCCGCAACGGGGGAGCCCCGTCCCCGGCCGCAGGCCCCACTCCACCGGAGGGGGGCCGCTCATGAGGAGGCCGCGTCCTCGTCGCCGGTCGTCGCCGGTAGCCGCCGGTCGTCACCGGTTCGACGGCTCGACAGGCCCTGCCGTGAGCACCGGCTCCCCGTAGTGCTCCACCACGGGGAACGGCTCGTAGAAGTGGTGCAGCAGCTCCCGCCACCGCAGGTACTCGGCGGAGCCGCGGAAGCCCTCGGTGTGGTCGGCGAGCGTCTCCCACTCCACCTGCAGCAGGAAGCGCGAGGTGCCGCCCTCGTCCAGGCAGCGACGCAGCTCCAGCGAACGGAAGCCGCGCTGGACGGCGATCAGCGGCCGGGCCTCGGCGAAGGCCGCGAGGAAGGCCTCTTCCTCGCCGGGCCGGACGTTCAGCAGCGCACTTTCGAGGATCATGGACGGCCATCCTTCCGGATCCGCGCGCCCTCTGGGAACGCCGCACCCGGGTGCGGCTCCGCACTCGGCCCCCCGCCGAGGGGCCCCGCGGACCGCCCCCGGTCGCACCTCCGACCGGCCCGCGGACCGCCCCCGACCCATCCCCGACCCATCCCCGACCGGCTCGCCGCCACGGCGGCTCGGGCTCGTGGGAGGATAGGGAGAGCCATTATCGATCGGACGAGACCGTCCGGTCCCCGGGAAGCCGGTCAGCGATGACCTGGACACCCCGGCCCCCGGACCACACGGAGAATCGGACCAAGGTGCCCGCGACCCCCAGCAATGTGCCAGAGCCCAGCCGGACCGACCCGGCGGTGATCCGCAACTTCTGCATCATCGCCCACATCGACCACGGCAAGTCGACGCTCGCCGACCGGATGCTGCAGATCACCGGTGTTGTCGACCCGCGGCAGATGCGCGCCCAGTACCTCGACCGCATGGACATCGAGCGCGAGCGCGGCATCACCATCAAGTCGCAGGCCGTCCGCCTCCCGTGGGCGCCGAAGACCGGCGCGAACGCGGGCACCACGCACATCCTCAACATGATCGACACCCCGGGCCACGTGGACTTCACGTACGAGGTGTCCCGCTCCCTGGCGGCCTGCGAGGGCACCATCCTGGTGGTCGACGCGGCCCAGGGCATCGAGGCGCAGACCCTCGCCAACCTCTACCTGGCGCTGGAGAACGACCTCACGATCATCCCGGTCCTCAACAAGATCGACCTGCCGGCCGCCCAGCCCGAGAAGTACGCGGCGGAGATCGCGCACATCATCGGCTGCGACCCGGAGGACGTGCTCAAGGTCAGCGCCAAGACCGGCCTCGGCGTCGAGGACCTGCTGGACCACATCGTCGACAACATCCCGGCCCCGGTCGGCGTCAAGGACGCCCCGGCCCGAGCGATGATCTTCGACTCGGTCTACGACTCCTACCGCGGCGTGGTCACCTACGTCCGTGTGGTCGACGGTCAGCTGACCAAGCGCGAGCGCATCGCGATGATGTCCACCGGCGCCACCCACGAGTTGCTGGAGATCGGCGTCATCTCGCCCGAGCCGAAGGTCGCCGACGGCCTCGGCGTCGGCGAGGTGGGCTACATCATCACCGGCGTGAAAGACGTCCGGCAGTCCAAGGTGGGTGACACGATCACCTCCATGCACAAGGGCGCCACCGTGCCGCTCGGCGGCTACAAGGACCCGCGCCCGATGGTGTTCTCCGGCCTCTACCCGCTGGACGGCTCGGACTACCCGCTGCTGCGCGACGCCCTCGACAAGCTGCGCCTCAACGACGCCGCGCTCGTCTACGAGCCGGAGACTTCGGTGGCGCTCGGCTTCGGCTACCGCTGCGGCTTCCTCGGCCTGCTGCACCTGGAGATCATCCGGGAGCGCCTGGAGCGCGAGTTCAACCTCGACCTGATCTCCACCGCCCCCAACGTGATCTACCGCGTGATCATGGAGGACGGCAGCGAGCACACCGTCACCAACCCGAGCGAGTTCCCCACCGGCAAGATCGCCGAGGTGTTCGAGCCGGTCGTGCGCGGCACCATCCTGGCGCCCAACGAGTTCGTCGGCGCGATCATGGAGCTCTGCCAGTCCCGCCGCGGCAGCCTCCAGGGCATGGACTACCTCTCCGAGGACCGCGTCGAGCTGCGCTACACCCTGCCGCTCGCGGAGATCGTCTTCGACTTCTTCGACCAGTTGAAGTCCAAGACCCGCGGCTACGCCTCGCTCGACTACGAGCCCATCGGTGAGCAGTCGGCCAACCTGGTGAAGGTCGACATCCTGCTGCACGGCGACGCGGTGGACGCCTTCTCCGCGATCGTGCACAAGGACAAGGCCTACAACTACGGCGTCATGATGGCGGGCAAGCTGCAGAAGCTGATCCCCCGCCAGCAGTTCGAGGTGCCGATCCAGGCCGCCATCGGCTCCCGGGTCATCGCCCGCGAGACCGTCCGCGCGATCCGCAAGGACGTCCTCGCGAAGTGCTACGGCGGTGACATCTCCCGCAAGCGGAAGCTGCTGGAGAAGCAGAAGGAGGGCAAGAAGCGCATGAAGATGGTCGGCCGGGTGGAGGTCCCGCAGGAGGCCTTCATCGCCGCGCTGTCCACCGATGCGGAAGCCCCCAAGGAGAAGAAGTAGCGGTAGCGGTACCGCGTACGGCGGAGGCCGCCGCCCGGGCGAACCGGGTGGCGGCCTCCGCCGTTCTCCGCGCAGGGGGCGCGCTCACTTCACGGGCGTCCAGCTTCACGTGCGTCTCACTTCACGTGCGTGAGCTTCTCCGGGTTCACCACCACGTACGCCTCGGTGATCCGGCCGTCCGCGACGGTGAAGGCGATCACGCCGGCCACCACGCCCGGCGAGGAGTGGATCACCAGGCCGGGTTCGCCGTTGACCCGGGCGAAGGAGACCGTCGCCTCGGCGCTCATGAACTTCGCCACCAGGCCGACCACCAGCCGGGAGACCCGGTCGGCGCCGACGATCGGCCGCACGCCCGCGCTGACCACGCCGCCGCCGTCCGAGTGCCAGACGACGTCCGGGTCGAGCACCGCCAGCAGCGCCTGGAGGTCGCCGCCGGCCGTGGCCGCGGCGAAGGCGCTCACCGCCTGCCGGTGCTCGGCCGGGTCGACGGTGCTCCGGCGGCTGCCGTCCTTCACCCGCCGCCGCGCCCGGGAGGCGAGCTGGCGGGCGGCCTGAGGGCTGCGCTCCAGGGTGGCGGCGATCTCGTCGAAGCCGACCGAGAAGACGTCGTGCAGGACGAAGGCCGCTCGTTCGGCCGGGGTGAGCTGCTCCATCACGGTGAGCACCGCCATCGACACCGACTCGCCGAGCTCGGCGAGGTCGGCGGGGGAGCTCTCGTCGGCGACCAGCGGCTCGGGCAGCCACTCGCCGTAGTACTCCTCGCGGCGCACCCGGGCCGAGCCGAGCTGGTCGTAGCAGAGCCGGGTGACGACGGTGGTGAGGAAGGCGCGGGGTTCGGCCACCGCGGCGCGGTCGGCGGACCGCCAGCGCAGCCACGCCTCCTGCAGCACGTCCTCGGCGTCGGCCACCGAACCGAGGAGCCGGTAGGCGACGGCGCCCAGGTAGCGCCGGTAGGTCTCGAACGGGTCGGCGAGCGCCGCATCGGTGTCGGTCACCCGGCCACGCTAGCGCGATCTTGCCCGGGCGGGACGGACGTCCGCCGCACCCGCGGCCACGACCTGCCCCACAGCACCGGCCCGGACACGCCTCGGGGGAGGCCCGGTGTTCCCGGACCTCCCCCGACGCCTCCCCGACGCCCGGGACGCCGTCGCGGCGGCCCGGCTCAGTCGACCTCGGCCACCGCCTCGGCGAACTGCGCCTGGTAGAGCCGCGCGTACGCGCCCTCCGCCGCGATCAGCTGGTCGTGCGAGCCCTGCTCGACGATCGAGCCGTTCTCCATCACCAGGATCACGTCGGCGTCCCGGATGGTGGAGAGCCGGTGCGCGATCACGAAGCTGGTGCGGCCGGTGCGCAGCCGCGCCATGGCCTTCTGGATGAGCACCTCGGTGCGGGTGTCGACCGAGCTGGTCGCCTCGTCCAGCACCAGGATGGAGGGCTGGGCGAGGAACGCCCGGGCGATGGTGATCAGCTGCTTCTCGCCCGTGCTGACGCCGGTGCCCTCGTCGTCGATCACGGTGTCGTAGCCGTCCGGCAGGGTGCGGACGAAGCGGTCGACGTGGGCGGCCTTCGCGGCCTCCACCACCTGCTCGCGGGTGGCGCCCGCGGCGCCGTACGCGATGTTGTCGGCGATGGTGCCGCCGAACAGCCAGGTGTCCTGGAGCACCATGCCGATGCCGGAGCGCAGCTCCTCGCGGGACATCGCGGCGATGTCGACCCCGTCCAGGGTGATCCGGCCGCCGCTGACCTCGTAGAACCGCATCAGCAGGTTGACCAGGGTGGTCTTGCCCGCGCCGGTCGGGCCGACGATGGCGACGGTCTGGCCGGGCTCGACCTTCAGCGACAGGCTCTCGATGAGCGGCTTCTCCGGCTCGTAGCTGAAGGCGACGTCCTCGAAGGCGACCCGCCCGGCCAGCTCCGCGGGGCGCTCCGGCATGGCCGGCTCCGGGGTCTGCTCGGGGGCGTCGAGCAGTTCGAAGACCCGCTCCGCGGAGGCCACGCCGGACTGCACCAGGTTCGCCATCGAGGCGACCTGGGTGAGCGGCTGGCTGAACTGCCGGGAGTACTGGATGAAGGCCTGCACGTCGCCGATGGAGAGCGCGCCGCTCGCCACCCGCAGACCGCCGACCACCGCGACCAGCACGTAGTTGAGGTTGCCGATCAGCATCATGGCCGGCTGGATGATGCCGGAGATGAACTGTGCCCGGAAGGCGGAGTCGTACAGCGCCTCGTTCTCGCGGGCGAAGACCTCCGCGGCCTCCTTCTGGCGGCCGAAGGTCTTCACCAGGGTGTGGCCGGTGTACATCTCCTCGATGTGGGCGTTGAGCGCACCGGTCGTCTTCCACTGGGCGACGAACTGGGGTTGCGCCCGCTTGCCGACCCGGGCGGCGACGACGACCGACAGCGGCACCGAGATCAGTGCGATCACGGCCAGCAGCGGGGAGATCCAGAACATCATGCCCAGCACGCCGACGATGGTGAGCAGGGAGTTCACCACCTGGCCCATGGTCTGCTGCATGGACTGGCCGATGTTGTCGATGTCGTTGGTGACCCGGCTGAGCACCTCGCCGCGGGGCTGGCGGTCGAAGTAGCTGAGCGGCAGCCGGGCGATCTTCGCCTCGACGTCGGCGCGCAGCCGGAAGACCGTCCGCTGGATGGCGGTGGTGGCGAGCCGGCCCTGGACGATGCCGAAGACGGCGGAGGCCACGTAGATCGCCAGCACCCAGAGCAGCACGGTGCCGATGGCGTCGAAGTCCATGCCCTGGCCGGGGGTGAACGGCACGGTGGAGAGCATGTCGGCGATGCCGCCCTCGCCCTTCGCCCGGAGCCCCTCCAGCACCTGCTGCTTGGTGGCACCGGCCGGGGCCTGGGCGCCGACCACGCCGGCGAAGATCAGGTCGGTGGCGTGGCCGAGGACGTACGGGCCGGCGACCGCGCAGCCGATGCTGACGGCGCCGAGCGCGAGGACGCCGTACAGCAGCGGGCGTTCCGGGCGGAGCAGGCCGAGCACTCGTCGGCCGGAGCCCTTGAAGTCCATGGACTTCTCGGCGCCCTGGCCGCCCATGAAGCGGCCGGGTCCGGCCGGGCCGCGCCGGGCGGCGGCCTCCTGCGAGGCGCTGCGCTGGGGCTTCTGGCCGGGGGTGGTCACGCCGCCTCCTGTTCGGTGAGCTGGGAGAGGACGATCTCCCGGTAGGTCGGGTTGTCGGCCATCAGCTCCCGGTGGGTGCCGCTGCCGACGACGGCGCCCTCGTCGAGCACGATGATCCGGTCGGCGTCGCGGATGGTGGAGACCCGCTGGGCGACGATGACGACCGTGGCGTCGGAGGTCTCGGTGGCCAGGGCCCGGCGCAGCTTGGCGTCGGTGGCGTAGTCGAGGGCCGAGAAGGAGTCGTCGAAGAGGTAGATCTCCGGCTTGCGGACGAGCGCGCGGGCGATCGCCAGGCGCTGCCGCTGGCCGCCGGAGACGTTGGAGCCGCCCTGGGAGATCGGGGCCTCCAGGCCCTCCGGGAACCTCTCGACGAACTCCTTGGCCTGGGCGGTGGCCAGTGCCTCCCAGAGTTCGTCGTCGGTGGCCTCGGGCCGGCCGTAGCGGAGGTTGGAGGCGACGGTGCCGGAGAAGAGGTAGGGCTTCTGCGGGACCACGCCGATGACCTCGGACAGCCGGGACGGGTCGATCTCCCGGACGTCCACGCCGTTGACCAGGACCTGGCCGCCGGTGGCGTCGATGAGCCGGGGGACGAGGCCGAGCAGGGTGGACTTGCCGGAGCCGGTGGAGCCGATGATCGCGGTGGTCTCGCCGGGGCGGGCGAGGATGTCGATGCCGCGCAGGACGGGCGCCTCGGCGCCGGGGTAGCGGAACTCGACATCGCGCAGTTCCAGCCGGCCGCGGCCGTCGAGCTCGGTCACCGGGGCGGTGGGGGCCACGATGCTCGACTCGGTGGTGAGGACCTCCTGGATGCGCTCGGCGCAGACCTCGGCGCGCGGCACCATCATGAACATGAAGGTGGCCATCATGACGCTCATGAGGATCTGCATGAGGTAGGAGAGGAAGGCCGTCAGCGCGCCGATCTGCATCCCGCCGCTGTCGATCCGGTGGGCGCCGAACCAGAGCACGGCGACGCTGGAGATGTTCACCACGGACATCACGGCGGGGAACATGAAGGCCATCAGGCGGCCGACGCGCAGCGACACGTCGGCGAGGTCCTGGTTGGCGCCGCCGAACCGCTCCTGCTCGTGGCCGTCCTTGACGAACGCCCGGATCACCCGGATGCCGGTGATCTGCTCGCGCAGTATGCGGTTGACGCCGTCGATGCGCTGCTGCATGCCGCGGAACTGCGGGCGCAGCTTGCGGACCAGCAGGACGACCACGATGCCGAGCAGCGGGACGACGGCGAGCAGCAGCGCGGAGAGCGGGACGTCCTGGTTGAGCGCCATGACGATGCCGCCGACGCACATGATGGGCGCGGCCACCATCAGGGTGAACGCCATCAGCACCAGCATCTGGATCTGCTGGACGTCGTTGGTGGTGCGGGTGATCAGCGAGGGGGCGCCGAACTGGCCGAGCTCGCGGGAGGAGAAGCCCTGGACCCGGTCGAAGACGGTGGCGCGGATGTCCCGGCCGATGCCCATCGCCGTCCGGGCGCCGAAGTAGACGGCGCAGATCGAGCAGACCGCCTGGGCGAGCGAGACGGCGATCATCACGCCGCCGATCTGCAGGATGTAGCCGGTGTCGCCCTTGATCACGCCGTTGTCGATGATGTCGGCGTTCAGCGTGGGCAGGTACAGGGCACCGATGGTGGAGACGAGCTGGAGGAGGACCAGCAGCAGGATCGGTTGGCGGTAGGGCCCCAGGTGGGCCCGCAACAGTCTGATCAGCACCGTGACACTCTCGTCCTCGACGCGGATGCGCGCATCCTCATTTAGGTCTACTCGCGACTGGGTATTTCGTGCTAAGACCGCCCCAGTCGCCGGGGCGGACCCTCCTGCACTGCAGCTCCGACGGTGTGCCAGCTGTCCGGACCCCCTTACGGAACGGCCGATCACGCCCTAGGCTGCTGCCTGGTTCTTGTTACTTGCTGGTTAACAAGGCGGGCCGGGCCAGGTCGCCCCCACGGCCGCCCGTCCCTCACCCTCGGCCACCCGCCCCCCGGAGGTCCTCGTTGAGTTCCGTGCAGTCCATGATCGAGCGGCGTCCGCCCTCCGTGGCCCATCTCTTCCTCAGCAGGGTAAAGGCCACGCCCGACGGTGAGGCCTACCGGTACCCCGTGCCGGTCGACGAGCATGCCGCCGACGGCGCGCCCGGTGCCGAGCAGTGGCGCTCGCTGACCTGGGCGCAGACCGCGGAGCGGGTCAGAGCGGTCGCGGCGGGCCTGATGTCGCTCGGTATCGAGGCGGAGGACCGCGTGGCGGTCTCCTCGACCACCCGGGTCGAGTGGATCATCGCGGACCTCGGGAACATGTGCGCCGGCGCTGCCACCACCACCGTGTACCCCAGCACCAATGCGGACGAAACGGCGTTCATCCTCGCCAACTCGGCCAGCCGGGCGATGTTCGCCGAGAACGAGAAGCAGCTCGCCAAGGCGGTCGAGCGGAAGGCCGAGCTGCCGGCCCTCGAAACGGTGATCCTCTTCGACGCCCCCGCCGGTGAGCCGGAGACGGCCGGGCTGACCGTGATCACCCTGGCGGAGCTGGAGGAGCGCGGCGCCGCGTACCTCGTCGACCACCCCGACGCGGTCGACAAGGCCGTCGACGCGCTGGAGCCCGAACAGCTCGCGACCCTCATCTACACCTCCGGCACCACCGGCCGCCCCAAGGGCGTGCGCCTGGTGCACGACTGCTGGTCCTACGAGGGCCTGGCCCAGGAGGAGAGCGGGCTGCTGCGCGCCGACGACGTGCAGTTCATGTGGCTGCCGCTGTCGCACGTCTTCGGCAAGACGCTGATCTCCGGCCAGATCGCCACCGGCCACGTGATGGCCGTGGACGGCCGGGTGGACCGGATCATCCACAACCTGCCGGTGATCCGCCCGACCCTGATGGCCTCCGCCCCGCGCATCTTCGAGAAGGTCTACAACGGCATCGCGGGCAAGGCCCGGGCCGAGGGCGGCGCCAAGTACAAGATCTTCCAGTGGGCCGCCAAGGTCGCCCGCGACCACGCCCGCACCACCCAGGCCAACCAGATCGCCACCGGCCGGGCCACCGCGCCGTTCGCGCTGGACCTCCAGCACAAGATCGCCGACAAGCTGGTCTACGCCAAGATCCGCGCCGCGTTCGGCGGCCGGATGCGCGGCTCGGTCTCCGGCAGCGCCGCGCTCGCCCCCGAGATCGGCTTCTTCTTCATGGGGGCCGGTGTGCCGATCCTGGAGGGCTACGGCCTGACGGAGACCTCCGCCGGCTCCACCGTCAACCGCGACGGCGCGACGCGCGTCGGCACGGTCGGCCTGCCGCTGCCCGGCACCGAGGTCCGGATCGCCGAGGACGGCGAGATCCTGCTCCGCGGCCCCGGCGTCATGCGCGGCTACCACCAGCTGCCCGAGCAGACCGCCGAGGTGCTGGAGCCGGACGGCTGGTTCCACACCGGCGACATCGGCGAGCTCGACAAGGACGGCTACCTGCGGATCACCGACCGCAAGAAGGACATGTTCAAGACCTCCGGCGGCAAGTACGTCGCCCCCAGCGAGGTCGAGGGCAAGTTCAAGGCCGTCTGCCCGTTCGTCAGCAACATCCTGGTCATCGGCAACCAGCGGAACTTCTGCACCGCGCTGATCGGCCTGGACGAGACCGTGCTCATGCCGTGGGCCGCCGAGCACGGCCTGGCCGGCAAGGGCTACGCCGAGGTGGTCGCCGCACCGGAGACCCGGCAGCTCATCGAGGGCTTCGTGACCCGCCTCAACGGCGAGCTGCAGCGCTGGCAGACGATCAAGAAGTTCACCCTGCTGCCGCGCGACCTCGACATCGAGCACGGCGAGCTGACCCCCAGCCTCAAGATCAAGCGGCCGGTGGTCGAGCGCGAGTACGCCGACGCCATCACCGAGATGTACGCCGGATCCAACGAGGCCTGACCGGGCCCGCACCAGGTGTGACGTCCGCCGTCCCGTACGGCTCCGGGGCAACCCGAGCCGTACGGGACAATGGGGTCATGCCCTCCGCACTCCCCGACGGCGAACCGGTGCCGTCCGACGGCTCGCTGCCCGCCCACGCCCTCACCGGGCTCGGCACCCGGCCGTTCGGCTTCTACCTGCACGTGCCGTACTGCGCCAGCCGCTGCGGCTACTGCGACTTCAACACCTACACCGCCACCGAACTGCGCTCCTCCGGCGCGGTCGCCTCGCAGGAGACGTACGCCGACAACGTGATCTCCGAGATCCGGCTCGCCCGGAAGGTCCTCGGCGACGCCGACCTGCCCGTGCGGACCGTCTTCCTCGGCGGTGGCACCCCCACCCTGCTGCCCGCCCGCGACCTGGTGCGGATGCTCGCCGCGCTCCGCGAGGAGTTCGGGCTCGCCCCGGACGCCGAGGTCACCACCGAGGCCAACCCGGAGTCCGTCGGCCCCGCGTACCTGGCCGAGCTGCGCGAGGGCGGTTACAACCGGATCTCCTTCGGCATGCAGAGCGCCCGCAAGCACGTCCTGCAGGTGCTCGACCGCCACCACACCCCCGGCCGCCCCGAGGCCTGCGTCGCCGAGGCCCGCGAGGCCGGCTTCGACCACGTCAACCTCGACCTCATCTACGGCACCCCCGGCGAGTCCGACGACGACTGGCGGGCCTCGCTCGATGCCGCGATCGGCGCCGGCCCCGACCACGTCTCCGCCTACTCCCTGATCGTCGAGGAGGGCACCCGGCTCGCCGCCCGCGTCCGCCGCGGCGAACTCCCGATGATCGACGACGACGTGCACGCCGACCGCTACCTCATCGCCGAGGACGCCCTCGGCCGGGCCGGCTACTCCTGGTACGAGGTCTCCAACTGGGCCACCACCCCCGAGGGCCGCTGCCGGCACAACGAGCTCTACTGGACCGGCGCCGACTGGTGGGGCGCCGGGCCCGGTGCCCACAGCCACGTCGGCGGCGTCCGCTGGTGGAACGCCAAGCACCCCGCCGCCTACGCCCGGGCCCTCGCCGAGGGCCGCACCCCCGCCCTCGGCCGGGAAGTGCTCGCCGGGGAGGACCGCCGGGTGGAGCGCATCCTGCTGGAACTGCGCCTGGTCGACGGCTGCCCGCTCGACCTGCTCACCGAGGACGGCCGCAAGGCCGCCCTGCGCGCCCTGGAGGAGGGCCTGCTCGACCCCGACGCCCACGCCGCCGGCCGGGCCGCCCTGACCCTGCGGGGACGCCTGCTGGCCGACGCCGTCGTCCGCGACCTCGTCGACTGACGGGCTGACCGCGTAGGGGCGCGTGGAGGTGCCCCCACGCGCCCCTACGGGGTCTCCGTCGCCGTCACGAAGTCGATCAGTTCTTCGACGCGGCCGAGCAGGGCGGGGTCGAGGTCGCGGTAGGAGTCGACCGAGGCGAGGATGCGGCGCCAGGCCGCGGGCGGGTCCACCGGCCAGCCCAGCCGGCGGCAGACGCCCTCCTTCCACACCTCGCCGCGCGGCACCTGCGGCCACGCCCCGATGCCCACCGCGGCGGGCTTCACGGCCTGCCAGACGTCGACGTACGGGTGGCCCACCACCAGCACCGCGTCGCCGGAGACCCGCTCGGCGATCCGGTGCTCCTTGGTGCCCGGCAGCAGGTGGTCGACCAGGACGCCGAGCCGCCGGCCCGGGCCCGGGGCGAACTCCGCCACGATCGCCGGCAGGTCGTCGACGCCCTGCAGGTACTCCACGACGACGCCCTCGATCCGCAGGTCGTCGCCCCAGACCCGTTCGACCAGCTCCGCGTCGTGCCGCCCCTCCACGTAGATCCGCGATCCCCGGGCGACCCGGGCGCGTGCCCCCGGCACGGCGATCGACCCGGAGGCGGTCAGCCGCGGCCCGGCGGCGGGCGCCGGCGCGGAGGGCCGCACCAGGGTCACCACGCGGCCCTCCAGCAGGAAGCCGCGCGGCACCATCGGGAACACCCGGTGCTTGCCGAACCGGTCCTCCAGGGTGACCGTCAGGCCCTCCGCGGTCTTCTCGCAGCGCACCACCGCCCCGCAGAAGCCGGTCGCCGCCTCCTCCACCACCAGGTCCCGCTCGGCGGGCACCTCCGGAGCCGGCTGCTGCCGCTTCCACGGCGGGGTCAGATCGGGGCCGTACTGCCTGCTGCGCATGGACGGGAGTCTACGAGCCCGACACCCGGTCATCCCCCGTCCGGCGCAAGGCGCGCCGGGCCCGCCCCCGCGCCCCCGAGAGCCCCCGCGCGCGGTGGAGGAGCCGTGGGGCCTCAGTCGGTGAGGCCCGGGGCGCCCCAGACCGGGAACCAGCGGGAGAGGTCCGACTCCAGTCGCAGGTCGTTCCCGAGCATCGCCTTGACCTGCAGTTCCAGCGGGCTGTTGCGCTTCTCGCCGCCGCCCGGCATCGGTGCGAACGGGTAGAAGGTGCCCCGCTTGTAGAGGTAGACCAGTGCCAGCGAGCGGCCCTCCGCGTCGCGGAAGCCCACCAGCGAGCACAGCAGCTGCGGGCCGAAGCCGTGCGCCTCCAGCTCGCTGTTGACCGCGTGCAGGTCGTTCACCAGGTCCGGCAGCTCGTCCGGGGTGTGCCGGGCGAGCAGCCAGGAGTACCCGTAGCCGTCCCGGGAGCCCTCCACCGGGACGCCGCCCCGGTCGGTGTCGGCGTCCAGCAGGGCCCGGACCTGCTGCTTCACCTCCTCGAAGGCACCGCCCTCGACGGCCGCGAAGCAGACCGAGCCGAGCCCGGTCGGCCGGAACCCGGCCGCCGCCTCCAGGGTCAGCGCGGCCGACGGAATGCCGAACAGCTGGTCCAGGTCCGGCTTCACCGGCTTGCTCCGGCCCAGCAGCGCGTCCAGGAATCCCACGGTGCGGTCCTCTCCGGCCGTCAGCGGCCGAGCTCGGCGGAGATCCGGGCCAGCTGCTCCAGCCGCTTCTCCAGCGAGGGGTGGGTGGAGAAGAGCTGGGTCGCGGCCTCCCGGGCGCTCAGCGCCGGGGCGAAGTAGAAGGCGTTGTACGGCTGGGCCTTGCGCAGGTCCTCCGTCGGGATCGCGGCGATCTGCCCGGTCACCTTCGTCAGCGCCGAGGCCAGCGCGCTCGGCCGGCCGGTCAGCTGGGCCGCCGAGCGGTCCGCCGCCAGCTCCCGGTAGCGCGACAGCATGCGGGTCAGCAGGAAGCTCAGCGCGTACACCACCATGCTCACCAGCGGGACGATCACCAGGGCGATCGCCGTGTTCGGGTCGTTGCTGTTGCGGTTGTTGCCGAGGAATCCGCCGTACAGGGCGATCCGGGTGGTCACGCCGGCCAGCACGCCGAGGAAGCCGGCCACCGTCATCACCGCCACGTCCCGGTGCGCCACGTGCGAGAGCTCGTGCGCGAGGACGCCCTCCAGCTCCTCCGGCTCCAGCCGGCGCAGCAGACCGGTGGTCACGCAGACCACGGCCTTCTCCGGTTTGCGGCCGGTGGCGAAGGCGTTCGGCATGTCGTTGCGGGCGACCGCGACCCGCGGCTTCGGCATGTCGGCCAGCGCGCACAGCCGGTCGATCGTGCCGTGCAGCTGCGGGTACTCCTCGGGGGACGCCTCGTGGGCGCCCATCGCCTTCTCGGTGATCTTGTCGCTGAACCAGAACTGCACGACGAACAGCCCGCCCGACAGCAGCAGGACGAGCGGCCAGGCGCCGCGCAGTATGACGATCAGCAGCCCGGTGAACCCCACGTAGACCAGGCCGATGAGGAACATCGTCGTGACCATCCGGCCGGTCAGGCCGCGGTCCGGCGCGAAGCGGGAGTGCTGCCGTGACGACGACATCGCTGCTCCTTCGGTAGCTCGCTGCCTTCGATGCTGCCACTCACCGGCGCGCCGGGCACTGCCCGCGGCCCCGAGATCGGTCGAGGATCACGCGGGAGGCCCGTTCCTGCCGTCGGGGGTGGGCCTTACACTGGCAGGTACGAATCTGGCACTCTGCCTTCCGGAGTGCCAAGGGTCGGATCGGTCACCAGGTCCAACGGGCGAAGACGGAGGTGCGTGCCCCGTGGCCAACGAGCGCAGGGACGAGCGTCTCATCGACACGCGTGCTGGCGTGCGCCCGCTCGACGAGCGCAGGCTCGCCGTGCTCCGGGCGATCGTCCAGGACTACGTGGGCACCGAGGAGCCGGTCGGGTCCAAGGCACTCGTCGAGCGGCACAACCTCGGCGTCTCGCCGGCGACGGTCCGCAACGACATGGCGGCGCTGGAGGAGGACGGCTTCATCCACCAGCCGCACACCAGCGCCGGCCGCATCCCCACCGACAAGGGCTACCGCCTGTTCGTCGACCGGCTGGCCGAGGTCAAGCCGATGACCGCGCCCGAGCGGCGCGCGATCCGGCACTTCCTCGAGGGCGCCGTCGACCTGGACGACGTCGTCGCCCGCACCGTCCGGCTGCTCGCCCAGCTCACCCGGCAGGTCGCCGTGGTGCAGTACCCGTCGCTGACCCGCTCCACCGTGCGGCACATCGAACTGGTCGCGCTGGCACCCGCGAAGGTGATGCTCGTCCTGATCACCAACACCGGTCGGGTGGAGCAGCGCATCGTCGACTGCCCCGGCTCCGTCGGCGAGACCGTCCTGGCGGACCTGCGGGCCAAGCTCAACGCCAACGCGTCCGGCCGCCGGCTGCCGGACGTCCCCGCGGCGCTGGAGGACCTGCCGAACGCCTTCGAGCAGGGCGACCGGCCGGTCGTCTCCACCGTCCTCGCCACGCTCTTCGAGACCCTCGCCGAGCAGAACGAGGAGCGCATCATGCTGGCCGGCACGGCCAACCTGACCCGCTTCGGGCACGACTTCCCGCTGACCATCCAGCCGGTGCTGGAGGCGCTGGAGGAGCAGGTGGTGCTGCTGCGCCTGCTGGGTGAGACCGCGGAGTCCGGGATGACCGTCCGGATCGGCCGCGAGATCGACTACGAGGGCCTCAATTCCACGTCCGTGGTCTCCGTCGGTTACGGTTCGGGCGACCAGAGCGTGGCAAAGCTGGGTGTGATCGGTCCGACCCGGATGGATTACCCGGGCACAATGGGGGCGGTGCGAGCGGTGGCACGGTACGTGGGTCAGATCCTGGCCGAGTCGTAACAGCGTGCTGCGCCAGGCGGCGCAGCCGGTCGGACGCAAGCACTTCCAGAAGCGGAACAAGCGGAGCATTTGGTGGCCACGGACTACTACGCGGTACTCGGCGTCCGACGGGATGCGGGGCAGGACGAGATCAAGAAGGCGTTCCGGCGCCTCGCACGCGAACTGCACCCGGACGTCAACCCGGACCCGAAGACCCAGGAGCGGTTCAAGGAGATCAACGCCGCGTACGAGGTCCTCTCCGACCCCGCCAAGCGGCAGGTCTACGACCTCGGCGGCGACCCGCTGTCGCCGAACGGCGGCGGTGGCGCAGGGGCGGGCGGCTTCGGCGCCGCGGGCTTCGGCTTCTCCGACATCATGGACGCCTTCTTCGGCGCCGCCGGCGGCCAGCGCGGCCCCCGCTCGCGGACCCGCCGCGGCCAGGACGCCATGATCCGCCTGGAGATCACCCTGGAGGAGGCCGCCTTCGGCACCACCAAGGAACTCCAGGTCGACACCGCCGTCACCTGCACCACCTGCTCCGGCGAGGGCGCCGCACCGGGCACCTCCGCGCAGACCTGCGACATGTGCCGCGGCAAGGGCGAGGTCTCCCAGGTCACCCGGTCCTTCCTCGGCCAGGTCATGACCTCCCGCCCCTGTCCGCAGTGCCAGGGCTTCGGCACCGTCGTGCCGACCCCGTGCCCGGAGTGCGCCGGCGACGGCCGCGTCCGCGCCCGCCGCAACCTCACCGTCAAGATCCCCGCCGGTGTCGACAACGGCACCCGGATCCAGCTGGCCGGCGAGGGCGAGGTCGGCCCCGGCGGCGGCCCGGCCGGCGACCTGTACGTCGAGATCGCCGAGACCAGCCACGCGGTGTTCCAGCGCCGCGGCGACGACCTGCACTGCACCGTCACCATCCCGATGACGGCCGCCGCGCTCGGCACCCAGGTGCCGCTGCAGACCCTCGACGGGCTGGAGGAGGTCGACATCCGGCCCGGCACCCAGTCCGGGCAGTCGATCCCGCTGCACGGCCGGGGCATCACGCACCTGCGCGGCGGCGGCCGGGGCGACCTGATAGTGCACGTCGAGGTGCAGACGCCGACCAAGCTCGACCCGGAGCAGGAGGAGCTGCTGCGGCGGCTCTCCATGCTGCGCGGCGAGGAGCGCCCGTCCGGCCAGTTCGCACCGGGCCAGCAGGGCCTCTTCTCCCGCCTCAAGGACGCCTTCAACGGGCGCTAAGGACCACCACCCCAGGGGCGCGTGGGGACACCTCCCGGCCGAAGGCCGGGGGTGGTGACCCGACGCGCCCCTCGGTACTCACTCCCGTAAGGAAGACCCTTCATGACTGCGCCGGTGTTCGTCGTCGAGAGTGCGGTGCTGGCCGGGGTCGTGCCGGGTGCGGTGGTGCGGCTGGACGGGCCGGAGGGGCGGCACGCCGCGGCGGTGAAGCGACTGGAGGCCGGCGAGGCGATCACGCTGGCCGACGGGTGCGGTCTCGGGGTCGACGGCACGGTGGCCGCCGTGCACGGCAAGGACGCGCTGGACGTCACCGTCGGCACCGTCCGCACGGAGCCCGAGCCCGGCCCGCGGATCGTCGTCGTCCAGGCCCTGCCCAAGGGCGACCGCGGAGAGCTCGCGGTCGAGACGATGACCGAGGTCGGCGTCGACGTGGTGATCCCCTGGGCGGCCTCCCGCTGCATCACGCAGTGGAAGGGCGACCGCGGGGCCAAGGCGCTCGCCAAGTGGCGGGCCACCGCCCGGGAGGCCGGCAAGCAGTCCCGCCGGCTCCGCTTCCCCGAGGTGCGGGACCTCATGACCACCCGCCAGCTCGCCCCGGTGCTGGCCGCCGCGGCCTTCGCCGCCGTGCTGCACGAGGACGGCGCCGAACCGCTGGCCACCGCGGGGCTGCCCGGGGAGGGCGACATCGTGCTGGTGGTCGGCCCGGAGGGCGGCGTCTCGCCGGACGAACTGGCCGCGTTCGCCGAGGCCGGCGCCGCGCCGTACCGGCTCGGCCCGTCGGTGCTGCGCACCTCCACGGCCGGGGTCGCGGCCGGAGCCCTGCTGCTGGGCCGTACCGGCCGCTGGTCCTGACGCCGGCCCGCGGGCCCGTCCGGACACCGGCGGCCGACCGGCTCGTACGCTCAAGAAGAAACCCCCTGCGACGCGGGCGGCCGGTGCCTAGGGTGCTGGTGTGACCGAACCGCAGAGCACCTTCGAGGGCGCCTACCTGCGCCACCCCCACCTGCACGGCGACCTCGTCGCCTTCGTCGCCGAGGACGACGTCTGGCTCGCACCGCTGGACGGCGGCCGGGCGTGGCGGCTGACGGCGGACCAGACCCCGGTCAGCCACCCGCGCTTCTCCCCGGACGGCCGGCACGTCGCCTGGACCTCCACCCGGGACGGCGCGCCCGAGATCCACGTCGCCCCCACCGACGGCGGCCCGTCCCGGCGCCTCACCCACTGGGGCAGCGCCCGTACCGCGCTGCGCGGCTGGACGCCCGACGGCCGGCCGGTCGCCGTGACCACCGCGGGCCAGGCCACCCTGCGCCGCACCTGGGCCTTCGCACTGCCGCTGGAGGGCGGCGAGCCGGCCAGACTGCCGTACGGGCCGGTCGGCGGGCTCGCGTTCGAGCCGGACGGCGAGCGCGTCCTGCTGCTGTCGGCGTTCAGCCGGGAGCCCGCCCACTGGAAGCGCTACCGCGGCGGCACGGCGGGCAAGCTGTGGATCGGCGGCCGGGACTTCGAACGGCTGCACACCGGTCTCGACGGCAACATCGACTCGCCGCTGTGGGTCGGCGGGCCGCAGGGTTCCAGGATCGCCTTCCTGTCGGACCACGAGGGCACCGGGCAGCTGTACTCCAGCCTCCCCGACGGCTCCGACCTGCGACGGCACACCGACGGCGGGTTCTACGCCCGCAACGCCACCACCGACGGCACCCGGGTGGTCTGGCACAGCGGCGGCGACCTGTGGCTACTCGACGACCTGGACGGCGCCGAGCCCCGCCGACTGGACGTCCGTCCGGCCGGCCCGCGCACCCGCCGCCAGCCGCACCCGGTCTCCGCGGCGGGCCGGCTGGAGTCGGTCGCCCCGGACCGCACCGGACGGGCCGGCGCGGTCGTCGTCCGCGGCACCGTGCACTGGCTGACGCACCGCGAGGGCCCGGCCCGGGTGCTGGACGCCACCCCCGGGGCGCGCGCCCGGCTGGCCCGGGTGGTGCCCGGCGCCGACGGCGGCCAGGGCGTCGTCTGGGTCACCGACGCCGAGGGCGACGACGCGATCGAGTTCGCCCCCGTGGTGCTCGGCGCCGAGCGCCGCCGGCTCGCCGCCGGCCGGCTCGGCCGCGTCCTCGACCTCGCCGTCTCGCCCGACGGCAAGCAGCTCGCGGTGGCCTCGCACGACGGCCGGGTGCTGCTGGTGGCGCTCTCCGACGGCACCGTGCACGAGCTCGCCCGCAGCGAGGACGGCGAGGTCACCGGGCTGGCGTTCAGCCCGGACTCCAGCTGGCTGGCCTGGTCGAGCCCGGCGCTCGGCGCCTGGTCGCTGCGCCAGATCATGCTGGCCGACCTGACCAGCCGCACCGTCAGCGAGGCCACCCCGCAGCGCTTCGTCGACTACGCGCCGGCGTTCACCGCGGACGGCAAGCACCTGGCCTTCCTGTCGGTGCGCAACTTCGACCCGGTGTACGACTCGCACTCCTTCGACCTGTCCTTCCCGACCGGCTGCCGCCCGTACCTGATCACGCTGGCCGCCGACACCCCGTCGCCGTTCGGCCCGCAGCGGGCCGGCCGCCCGGTCGGCGCCGAGGACGACGACGGCGCGGCCGGCAAGGCCGCGAAGGACGCGAAGGAGGGCGCCGAGGGCGAGGAGGCGGCCGCCCGGACCCGGGTCGACCTGGAGGGCATCGCCGACCGGATCCTGGCCTTCCCGGTGGAGGGCGGTTCCTTCGGCAGCCTGCGGGCCACCAAGGAGGGCGTGGTCTGGACGCGGATGCCGCTGCTCGGCGAGCTCGGCGACACCGCCGCCTCGCTGGAGGACGACCACCCGCGGCCGGTGCTGGAGCGGTTCGACTTCAAGCGGCGGCGCGCCGAGGAACTCGTGCACGCCCTGGACGCGTTCGCGGTCAGCGGCGACGGCAGCCGCCTCGCGGTGCTGGACGACGCCCGGCTGCGGATCGTCCCCGCCGACCAGAAGGCCGGCGAGGACGACGAGGTGGACGTCGACCTCGCGCGGCTGCGGGTCACCGTCGAACCGTCCGCCGAGTGGCGGCAGATGTTCGACGAGAACGGCCGCATCATGCGCGACAACTTCTGGCGCGCGGACATGAACGGCGTCGACTGGGCGGGCGTCCTCGACCGCTACCGCCCGCTGGTCGACCGCCTCGGCAGCCACGACGACCTGGTCGACCTGCTGTGGGAGACGGTCGGCGAGCTCGGCACCTCGCACGCCTACGTCACCCCGCCCGGCCGCGGCACCGAGGCCGCCCGCCGGCAGGGCCTGCTCGGCGCCGACCTCGTCCGCGACGGCGACGTCTGGCGGGTCGAGCGGATCCTGCCCGGCGAGTCCTCCGACCCGCGGGCCCGGTCGCCGCTGGCCGCCCCCGGCGTCGCCGTCCGGCCCGGCGACGCCGTGCTCGCCGTCGACGGCCGCCCGGTCGATCCGGTCGCCGGCCCGGCCCCGCTGCTGGCGGGCACCGCCGGCCAGCCGGTCGAACTGACCGTGGCCGGCAAGGACGGCGTCCCGCGGCACCCGGTGGTCGTGCCGCTCGCCGACGAGGAGGCGCTGCGCTACCACGACTGGGTGGCCGGCCGCCGTGCCGAGGTCCGCGAGCGCTCCGGCGGTCGGCTCGGCTACCTGCACGTGCCCGACATGGTCAGCTCCGGCTGGGCGCAGCTCCACCGCGACCTGCGGGTCGAGCTCGCCCGCGAGGGCGTGGTCGTCGACCTCCGGGAGAACCGCGGCGGCCACACCTCCCAGCTGATCGTCGAGAAGCTGAACCGGCGGATCGTCGGCTGGGACCGCGGCCGCGACCTCGCCAACCCCGAGCCGTACCCCGGGGACGCCCCGCGCGGCCCGGTGGTGGCGCTCGCCAACGAGTTCTCCGGCTCCGACGGCGACATCGTCAACGCCGCGATCCAGGCGCTCGGCATCGGCCCGGTGGTCGGCACCCGCACCTGGGGCGGCGTGATCGGCATCGACAGCAAGTACGCGCTGGTCGACGGCACCTCGATCACCCAGCCCAAGTACGCGTTCTGGCTGGAGGGCTACGGCTGGGGCGTGGAGAACCACGGCGTCGACCCGGACGTGGTCGTCGACTGCCCGCCGCAGGACTGGGCGGCCGGCCGCGACCCCCAGCTCGCCGAGGGCGTCCGCCTCGCGCTGGAGGCGCTCGCCGAGCGGCCGGCGAAGACCCCGCCGCCGCTGCCCGAGCTGTAGGGCCCGTCCGGGCGCGAACGGGCCCGGGGGCGGGCGGCAGCGGCCGTCCGTCCCCGCGCCGGTCCCGTGCCCGCCGCGGGGGAGTGCGCAGCTCGGCTAGGCTGCGGACCGTCAGGAACGTGCACCCGCAAGGAGACCGCCATGGCCGGCGAGGCCCAGCCCGACTGCCTGTTCTGCAAGATCGTGGCGGGGGAGATCCCGGCGACCGTCGTCCGGGAGACCGAGCGCACCGTCGCCTTCCGGGACATCAATCCGCAGGCGCCGACGCACGTCCTGGTGATCCCCAAGGTGCACTACCCGAACGCGGCCGCGCTCGCCGCCGCCGAGCCGGAGATCACCGCCCAGCTGCTCACCGAGGCCGCCCGGGTCGCCGAGGACGAGGAGATCGACGGCCACGGCTACCGGATGATCTTCAACACCGGTGCCGGCGCCGGCCAGACCGTCTTCCACGCCCACCTCCACGTGCTCGGCGGGGTGCAGCTGCGCGAGGGCCTGGTCTGAGGTGTCCCAGCGCGAACTCGTCGTCCTCGGCACCGCCAGCCAGGTGCCCACCCGGCACCGCAACCACAACGGCTACCTCCTGCGCTGGGACGGCGAGGGCCTGCTCTTCGACCCCGGCGAGGGCACCCAGCGGCAGATGCTGCACGCCGGCGTCTCCGCCACCCAGATCACCCGGATCGCCGTCACCCACTTCCACGGCGACCACTGCCTGGGGCTGGCCGGCGTTGTCCAGCGGATCAACCTGGACCGGGTCCCGCACCCGGTGGACGCCTACTACCCGGCCTCCGGCCAGGTCTTCTTCGACCGGCTGCGGTACGCCTCCGCCTTCCACGAGACCGCCGAGCTGCGGCAGCGGCCGATCCTCGACCCCGGCCCGCTGGAGGCCCCCGGCGCGCCGTTCGAGCTGTCCGCGGCCCGGCTGTCGCACCCGGTGGAGTCCCTCGGCTACCGGCTCACCGAGCCGGACAGCCGCCGGATGCTGCCCGAGCGGCTCGCCGCCCTGGGCCTGCGCGGGCCCGCGGTCGGCGCCCTCCAGCAGCACGGCCGGGTCGAGGTGGACGGCCGCACCGTCACCCTGGACGAGGTCAGCGAGGTGCGGCCCGGCCAGCGCTTCGCCTTCGTGATGGACACCCGGCTGTGCGACGGCGTCGACGAGCTCGCCGAGGGCGCCGACATGCTGGTCATCGAGGCCACCTTCGTGGACGCCGACGAGCACCTGGCGTCCGAGCACGGCCACCTCACCGCGGCGCAGGCCGCCCGGGTCGCGGCCGCGGCCGGGGTGCGGACCCTCGTCCTCACGCACTTCTCGCAGCGCTACCCCGTCCTCGACCAGCACCTCGCCGAGGCCCGCAAGCACTTCGACGGCGAGATCGTGATCGCCGAGGACCTCGCCCGCGTCCCGGTGCCCCGCCGCCGGGTCTAGGACGTGCACGCACCGCAAGGGCGTGCGGATGCCTCCGCGCGCCCCTGGTGCGGCCGGGGCGGAAAACCACTCGCGCGGTCCGGGCGGGTGGCCCACCATCGAATCCGGCCTCCGCGGGGCGGAGCCGCGCCGCCCCTGCCCTCCGGGAGAGGGCCCGTGCGGCGTACCCTGGTGACCTCGGACACCCCGAGCTGCACCCCGAGACGACGGATTGGGATGAGGCAGGCCGCAGCGCCGACCCATGAGTGACACACCGCAGACCCGTACCAACGGACAGCCGCGCCGTGAGGCGCAGGCCAGCACCCGGATCGTGATCCCCGAGAAGCACCCCATGGTGACGCTGCTGGGTGCGGCCGACTCGCTCCTGCGAGTGATCGAGCAGGGGTTCCCGCAGACCGACATCCACGTGCGCGGCAACGAGGTGACAGCCACCGGCGACCGCTCCGAGATCAGGTTGGTCGAGCAGCTCTTCAACGAGATGATGCTGGTGCTCCGCACCGGCCAACCCCTGACGGAGGACGCCGTGGAGCGTTCCATCGCGATGCTCAGGAGCGCCGCCGACAACCCGGACCACCCGGCGCCCTCCGAGGTGTTCACGGCGAACATCCTGTCCAACCGGGGCCGCACGATCCGCCCCAAGACGCTCAACCAGCAGCGCTACGTCGACGCGATCGACAAGCACACGATCGTCTTCGGCCTCGGCCCCGCCGGCACCGGCAAGACCTACCTGGCCATGGCCAAGGCCGTGCAGGCCCTCCAGGCCAAGGAGGTCAACCGGATCATCCTGACCCGGCCGGCCGTCGAGGCGGGGGAGCGGCTGGGCTTCCTGCCCGGCACCCTCTACGAGAAGATCGACCCGTACCTGCGCCCGCTCTACGACGCGCTGCACGACATGATGGACCCGGACTCGATCCCCCGGCTGATGGCCGCGGGCACCATCGAGGTCGCCCCGCTCGCCTACATGCGAGGCCGCACCCTCAACGACGCCTTCATCATCCTGGACGAGGCCCAGAACACCTCGCCCGAGCAGATGAAGATGTTCCTGACCAGGCTCGGCTTCAACTCGCGCGTGGTGGTCACCGGCGACACCAGCCAGATCGACCTGCCGGGCGGCACCCGCAGCGGCCTCAAGGTCGTCCAGGAGATCCTCGCCGACGTGCCGGACATCCACTTCTCGGTGCTGACCAGCACCGACGTGGTGCGGCACAAGCTGGTCGGCCGGATCGTGGACGCCTACGAGCGCTGGGACGCCCAGCAGGAGGCCGACCAGGCCGCCACCGACCGCAAGCCCGTCCAGCGCCGGGGCGCCCGCGCCCCGCGTCAGTCCCAACGCCAGTCCCACCGCACCGAAAGCTGAGTCACAAGCCCTCCATGTCGATCGACATCGCCAACGAGTCCGGGTGGGACGTCGACGAGGAAGCCATCCTCGACGTCGCCCGCTTCGCCCTCGACAAGATGCGGATCCACCCGCAGTCCGAGCTCTCCGTGATCCTGGTCGACAGCGACGCGATGGCGGAGCTGCACGTCCAGTGGATGGACCTGCCCGGGCCCACCGACGTGATGTCCTTCCCGATGGACGAGCTGCGTCCCGGCAAGGAGGGCCAGGAGCTGCCGCAGGGCCTGCTGGGCGACATCGTGCTCTGCCCCGAGGTGGCCCAGCAGCAGGGCAAGGCCGCCCCCTCGCAGCACTCGATGGACGAGGAGCTGCAGCTGCTCACCGTCCACGGGGTGCTCCACGTGCTCGGCTACGACCACGAGGAGCCGGACGAGGAGAAGGAGATGTTCGGGCTGCAGAAGCGCATCCTGGACGACTGGCGCTCCGGCCGCGGCCTGTCCGGGATCTCCCCGGCGCCGACCGTCCACTGAGGGCCGGCCGCTTGTGAGTGGTGATAGTACGAGCTTCCTCGTCGGGGCTCTGCTGCTGGTCGTGGTCGGCTGGCTCGCCGCGTGCGCCGAGGCCGGCATCTCCCGGGTCTCCCGGTTCCGTGCCGAGGAGGCCGTCCGGGCGGGCCGCAAGGGATCGGCCCGGCTGCTGACGGTGGCCACCGACCCGATCCGCTACCTCAACCTGGCCACCCTGATCCGGGTGGCCTGCGAGATGGCGGCGGCCGTCCTGGTCACCGTGGTCTTCGTGCGGAACGTCGACAAGACCTGGCAGGCGGTGCTCTCCGCGATCGCGGTGATGGTGCTGGTCTCCTTCGTCGCGGTGGGCGTCTCGCCGCGCACCATCGGCCGCCAGCACCCGCTGACCACCTCGACCGCCGCCTCCTTCGTGCTGCTGCCGCTGGCCCGCATCCTCGGGCCGATCCCGCGGCTGCTGATCCTGGTCGGCAACGCGCTGACCCCGGGCAAGGGCTACAAGGAGGGTCCGTTCGCCTCCGAGGCGGAGCTGCGGGCCCTGGTCGACCTCGCCGAGAAGGACGACCTGATCGAGGACGAGGAGCGCCGCATGGTGCACTCCGTCTTCGAGCTCGGCGACACCATCGTCCGTGAGGTGATGGTGCCGCGCACCGACCTGGTGATGATCGAGCGGCACAAGAGCATCCGGCAGGCGCTGACCCTGGCGCTGCGCTCCGGCTTCTCGCGGATCCCGGTGGTCGGCGACAACGAGGACGACGTGGTCGGCATCGTCTACCTCAAGGACCTGATCCGGCGCACCCACGTCAACCGGGACGCCGAGTCCGAGCAGGTCGGCACGGTCATGCGGCCCGCCGTCTTCGTCCCGGACTCCAAGCCCGCCGCCGACCTGCTGCGCGAGATGCAGCAGATGCGCTCGCACGTGGCGATCGTGATCGACGAGTACGGCGGCACGGCCGGCCTGGTCACCATCGAGGACATCCTGGAGGAGATCGTCGGCGAGATCACCGACGAGTACGACCGGGAGATCGCCCCGGTCGAGGACCTCGGCGACGGCTCGTACCGGATCACCGCGCGGCTGCTGGTCGAGGACCTCGGTGAGCTGTTCGGCCTGGAGCTGGAGGACGAGGACGTCGAGACCGTCGGCGGCCTGCTCGCCAAGCACCTCGGCCGGGTGCCGATCCCCGGCTCGTCCTGCGACATCCCCGTCCCGGACGAGACGGCCACCGACCTGGTGGCGATCCGGCTGAGCGCCGAGAGCTCGGCCGGCCGCCGCAACCGCATCGACACCGTCGTCGCCGCGCCCGTCCGGGCCGTCGAGGACCCGGAGGACGAGCTCGCCGACCAGCAGAGCTGACCCCCGCCACCGCGCCACGGCCGGTCCCCCGCACCCGGGGGACCGGCCGTTCGTGTGACGACGGGCCCCGCCCGCGTTTGCCGCCGGGGCCCGGGCGTTTGCACCATGGAGGGTATGACGCACCAACTGCGCGCGGAGTACGGCCCGGCGGGCCGGTCCGGCGAGGTGAGCAGGTGGCACATCGTCCGGACCGCCAACCCCGCCGAGGGCATGTGCGGCGCCACGATCGAACCCGATGCCGAGACCAGGCCGGAGACGGACTGGGGGACGGGGCTGCGGACCTGCCAGCAGTGCGGTTCGCTCTACCTCCACGAGATCCCCTTCCACCGCGACTACCACGGCCACGGCTGACGTACGGCGGAGGCAGCAGATGAAACTGCAAGACGAACTTCCCGTGGACCACCGGCTCGCCCGGATCTACCGCTGGACCGCGGGCCTCGGCGGCGTGTTCCTGGTGGTCTTCGGCATCCTCGGGCTCGTCGACCAGGTCGGCTTCTTCGACACCGACGGCAAGGAGACCCTGGGCCTGTCCAGCAACGGCGCCCTCAGCGTGCTGTCCATCGTGGTCGGCGCGATCCTCATGATCGGCGCGGTGATCGGCGGCAACTTCGCGTCCACCCTGAACATGGTCGTCGGCGTGGTGTTCATCCTCGCCGGCTTCGTCGGCCTCATGGTGCTCGACAGCAGCGCCAACCGGCTGGCCTTCCAGATCCCCAACGTGGTGTTCAGCTTCGCCTTCGGCTTCGCGGTGCTCACCTTCGGCATGTACGGCAGGGTGAGCGGCCACCTGCCGCACGACAACCCGTACTGGCGCGAGCGCCACAGCGGCCCGCAGACCGCGCCCAACGGCCCGCCGACCCTCGTCAAGGTGCTCAAGCCGGGCCCGCCCAACCCGATCGGCCACTGAACCGCACCCCGACGGCCGCGGGAACCAGGAGGCCGGGACGCCCGCCGTCCCGGTCTCCGGCGCGCCCGGCGAAGTCCTTTGACGGACCGTCGGATTCCGGGGGAGGGTGGGCGCCGACCGCACACCACCCACGGAGGGGGACGGATGAGCGAGCGCTCGCTCGGAGGACTGCAGACCGCACCCGTCGGCTTCGGAGCCATGGTGCTCTCGCCCGGCATGTACGGGCGGACCGACGACGACCGGGGCGTCGCCGCCCTGCACGCCGCGCTGGACGCCGGCGCCACGATGATCGACACCGCCGACGGCTACGGTGCAGACGGCCACAACGAGGCCCTCGTCGGCCGGGCGGTCGCCGGCCGACGCGACGAGGTGGTGATCGCCACCAAGTTCGGCTTCCGCATCCCGGAGGGCGCCGAAGCGCACAGCTTCCCGGTCGGCTACTCCTTCGGCGAGCTGGCCGTCAACGCCGAGCCGAAGTACGTGCGCGGCTACGCCGAGCAGTCGCTGCGCAACCTCGGCACCGACGTCATCGACCTGTACTACCCGCACTTCCCCGACCCGCAGGTGCCCTTCGAGGACACCGTCGGCGCCGTCGCCGACCTTGTCGCCGCCGGCCTGGTCCGCCACCTCGGCCTCTCCAACGTGACCGCCGGGCAGCTGCGCGCCGCGCACGCCGTCCACCCGGTGGCCGCCGTCCAGACCCAGTGGTCGATGTGGCAGCCCGTCGACCCGGAGCTGCTCGCCGCCGCCCGCGAACTCGGCGTCGGCCTGGTCGCCTGGAGCCCGCTCGGCGGCGGCTTCCTCACCGGCACCGTCCAGCAGCTCGGCGAGGACGACTTCCGCCGGCACATCCCCCGCTTCGACGGGGCCAACCTGCAGACCAACAACGACCGCTACGCGCCGCTGCGCGGCATCGCCGCCGACCTCGGCCTGACCCCCGGGCAGCTGGCGCTGGCCTGGCTGCTGCACCAGGACGAGCACGTGGTGCCGATCCCCGGCAGCCGGACCCCCGCCCACATCGCCGAGAACACCGCCGCAGCCGGAGTGGCGCTGGACGCCGCCGTGCTGCACCGCATCGACGAGGCCCTCGCCCTGTTCGCCCCGGCCGGCCGGGGTGCCCTGCTGGCGGAGGGCGACGGCTGACCGGGCCGGCGGGTGTCCGCCCCGCGGTCCGGCGCGGACGGCGCGGCGGCGCCCGCCTATGCTCAGGGCTCATGAGCGAGATCACCGAACTGGATCCCGAGGACAAGAAGATCATCACCCTGGCCCGCTCGGTCCGCGCCCGCAACGGCGTGGCGGAGGGGGCCGCGGTGCGCGACGAGACCGGCCGCACCTACACGGCCGGCAGCGTCTCGCTGGAGTCGCTGCGGCTCAGCGCACTGCAGACCGCGGTGGCCATGGCCGTCGCCAGCGGCGCCAAGGGCCTGGAGGCCGCCGCCGTGGTCACCGAGGCCGAGACCCCGGCCGAGGTCGACCTCGCGGCCGTGCGCGACCTCGGCGGCGCCGGCACCCCGCTGCTGCTGGCGGGCCCCGACGGCGCCCTGCGGAGCCGTACCGAGGCCCGCTGAGACCCGCCCGCCGGGCCGGTCCCGCCCGATAGCCTGATGACCGGCCCGGCGGGGGCGGGGCCGTGCGGACGGCACCGTCCCGGTGCACGGGAGCGGCGCACGGGAGCAGTGCCGGGGAACGGCGCAGGGGAACGGCACAGGGGAGGGGACATGGGCGTACTGGCGTTCTTCGCGGGGCTGCTGCTCACCGTCATGGGCTTCGGCCGCTGGCGGGAGACCGGCTCGCCGTACTGGCTGATCGGCTCGCTCGTCCTGCTGGTCCTCGTCCTGGTCGGCGCACTGACCGGAGGCAAGAAGACCGGCTGAGTCGCCCGCCGTGGCACGCGTCCGTCCGGCCGCCGGTGATCAGGGAGAATGGTGCCCATGAATGCCCCTTCCTCCCCGTACCGCTCCGGGTTCGCGTGCTTCGTCGGCCGTCCCAACGCGGGCAAGTCGACCCTGACCAACGCCCTGGTCGGGACGAAGGTCGCGATCACCTCCGACCGACCGCAGACCACCCGGCACACCGTGCGCGGCATCGTGCACCGCCCGGACGCGCAGCTCGTCCTGGTCGACACCCCGGGCCTGCACAAGCCGCGCACCCTGCTCGGCGAGCGGCTCAACGACCTCGTCCGCACCACCTGGGCGGAGGTCGACGTGATCGGCTTCTGCCTGCCCGCCGACCAGAAGCTCGGCCCGGGCGACCGGTTCATCGCCAAGGAGCTCGCCGAGGTCCGCAAGACCCCCAAGGTCGCGATCGTCACCAAGACCGACCTGGTCGACTCCAAGCGGCTGGCCGAGCAGCTGATCGCCATCCAGCAGCTCGGTGCGGAGCTCGGCATCGAGTGGGCCGAGATCATCCCGGTCTCCGCCGTCGGCGACAAGCAGGTCTCGCTGGTGGGCGACCTGATCACCAAGCTGCTCCCCGAGGGCCAGCCGCTCTACCCGGACGGCGACCTGACCGACGAGCCCGAGCAGATCATGGTCGCCGAGCTGATCCGCGAGGCCGCCCTGGAGGGCGTCCGCGACGAGCTGCCGCACTCGCTCGCCGTGGTGGTCGAGGAGATGCTCCCGCGCGAGGGCCGGCCGGCCGACCGCCCGCTGCTCGACATCCACGCCAACGTGTACATCGAGCGGCAGAGCCAGAAGGCGATCGTCATCGGCGCCAAGGGCTCCCGGCTCAAGCACGTCGGCACCACCGCCCGCAAGCACATCGAGGCGCTGCTCGGCACGCCCGTCTACCTCGACCTGCACGTCAAGGTCGCCAAGGACTGGCAGCGCGACCCGAAGCAGCTGCGCAAGCTGGGCTTCTGAGCAGCCACCCCGCAGCACTGCGACACCGCAGCACCGCACGGCCCGCCGGCACCCCGCCGGCGGGCCGTCGCCGTTGCGGGAACCGTGCCAACGCCAGCCGCGGGCAAGGGGCGTGCGCGGCGCGGCCGCGGTCATGTACTCCGTCATCGAATCGTCACAATCGGATCGACCGATTCCCCTTATGATCGCCCGGTGAATCACGAGGTCGTCGACGGAATCCCCGTCCTGTGGGCGGAAGCGCCCGGACCGCTCGAAGCGGTCCTCATGTTCGGGTGCGGCGCGCAGGACGAGACGCTGCGCACCCTGGGCACCACCCACATGATCGAGCACCTGGCGATGAGCACCCTGCCGCGGCTGCACCACGACCACAACGCCTCGGTCGACCTGCTGACCACCCAGTTCACCTGCACCGGCCGCCCCGAGCAGGTCACCGCCTTCCTCGCCGCGGTCTGCGAGGCGCTCACCGCGCTGCCGCTGGACCGCATCGAGCAGGAGGCCGGCGTCCTCGCGGCCGAGGACGGCAGGGTCGCCGACCCGATGACCGGCGAGCTCCTCTCCCACCGCTACGGCGCCCAGGGCCCCGGCCTCGCCGCCTTCCGCGGCCCCGGCGCGGACCGCATCCCCGTCGAGGCCGTCCGCGGGACCGTCGAACGGTACTTCCACCGCAACAACGCCGTCCTCCTGCTGACCGGCCCGCCCCCGGCGGGCCTGCGCCTGCCGCTGCCCGACGGCCAGCGGCCCGACCGCAGCACCCCCCGGCCCGTCCTGCACACCGGCCCGTCCTGGCGCCACGAGGACGTGCCCGGCCCCGGCATCGCCCTGCACGGCGACCTCGACGATCCGGCGCTGCTGCTCGCCTGCAAGGTCCTCTCCGAGCGCCTGCGCGCCACCGTCCGCCACGAGCACGGCCTCTCCTACGACGTCGGCGGCGACGCCGTCCACGCCGGCCCCGGCCGGGGCGAGCGCACCGTCTGCCTGGACGCCCGCGAGGGCCAGGAGGCACGGGTCGCCGAACTCCTCTGGGCGGGAGCGCTCCGCCTCGCCGCCGAGGGCCCCACCGATGCCGAACTCGCCGAGGAGGTCACCGGGCTCCGCGAGCTCTTCGAGGACCCGCGCTCGGTCACCCACGAGCTCGGCGAGGCCGCCGGCGCCCTGCTCTTCGGCGATGTTCGCCAGGACGCGCAGACCCGCCTCGCCGCCCTCGAGAAGGTCACCCCGGACCAGGCCCGGGAGGCGTTCGCCCGTGCGCTGGAGACCGTGCTGCTCGTGGTGCCCTGCGACGCGGAGGTCGAGGCGGTGCTGCCGGACGGCCGCCCGCTGCCCGCCTACTCCTGTGCCACCGTGCGCGACCTGCCCTCCGGCGCCGCGGTGTTCCGTCCGCCGCTCAGTGCCCGGCTGCGCTCCTCGGAGGCCCGCCGGGCCCGTCTCGCGGTCGACGACAGGGGCCTGTGGGCGCGCGAACCCGACGGCGGGGTGCACCACGTGCCGTTCGCCGAGGTGGTGGGCGTCGAGATGCGCGGCCCCGGCCGGGTCGTCTTCGGCCGCGACGCCTGCGTGATCCCGGTGGTGCCGGAGCTGTGGGCCGGCATCGGCGCGGCCGTCGACGCCGTGGACGCCGCCGTGCCCGAGCACCTGCGGTACGCCGCCTCGGCCTTCCGCCCCGCGGACTGAGCCCCCGCCCTTCCCCCGCCTTCCCGTCGCCTTCCCAGCGCCCGTTCCGCCGACCGGAGTTCCGCCGTGCCCACCTTCGCCGCCGTCACCGCCGCCGACACCGACCGGGTCCGGGCCGCCCTCGGGCGGTCCAGGCTCGGCGGTTACCTCTACCCGGGCGCACCCGGCGGCACGGCGGTCCTCTTCGACCCGCCGAAGCCGCGGTTCGGCCGGATCTCCCGTTCCCGGCTGCTCGACCCGGCCTTCGACCTCGCGTTCGAACTCAAGACCCCGGTCTGGGTGCTGGAGGACGACGGGCGGTACGCCGGCGCCACGGCCTGCTTCGCCGGCGGCGGCTTCCGCGAACTGAGCTGGGCCGCGGACTGGACGCCGCCCACGGACGCGGCGGCCCTTGCCGCGCACCGCGCGGAGTGGGACGCGTACTGCACGAGGACCGCCGAGAAGGCCGGACTGCCCGACCCCGCCGCGCTGGCCGCCGTCCGCAACGACCCGGCGCCGGACGGCAGTCGGCCGAGTGGCGAGGAGGTGCTCCGCCGGCTGTGCGCGGTGGTCGGCGCCCCGGACACCGCCGTCGGACAGTCGCTGTTCCATCGGGCCGGGCCGCGCGGGCGGGACTTCGTCCGCTTCGAGGCGCGTCGCCGCTGACGGACGGGCGCGGCCCCGGACGCCCGCGCGGCCCTCAGGCGCCCTCGCGCATGACCAGGCCGACCAGTTCGCGCTGGGAGTCGGTGAGCTTCGGGTCGGCGCAGTAGACGGTGCGGCCGTCCACCGTGATCTCGTAGTGGAATCCGTCCGGCACGCCGTACGAGGGGGCGCGCAGCCCGCCGGCCATCGCCTCTCGGGCCAGTGCGTGCACGTGCGGTGCGTCGGGGCGCGAGGCGGTGTCCAGCTCGGCGTGCTTGGCGTGGCCGGCGAAGCCGCCGGTCCTGGTGACCTGGATACGCATGGTTGTCAGTGTGCTACGCAGGGCTGGGCTTTGCCGAGGTCTTTCACAGAGTCCACCCGTACCTCAGGTTGTGCTGATTCCCACCTGTGACCACGCGTCGGCCACCGCGTCCGCGACGCCGCTCACCCGGGGGTTGTGCGAGCTCGCGGTGGCGACCGTCGCCCGGGCGAAGGCGGCGAAGTCGGTGGTGGGGGAGAGCCGGCCGCTGGTGAGGGTGTCGTACCAGATCCGGCCGGCGCCCTCCCAGGCGTGGCCGCCGATCGCGACCGCCGCGAGGTAGAAGGCGCGGTTGGGGATGCCGGAGTTGATGTGCACCCCGCCGGAGTCGCTCCGGGTGCGGACGTAGCCGTCCATGTGCGCGGGCTGCGGGTCGGTGCCGAGCCGGTCGTCGTCGTAGGCGGTGCCGGGGGCCTTCATCGAGCGCAGGGCGACCCCGCGCACCCCGGGGGCGAGCAGGCCGGCACCGATCAGCCAGTCCGCCTCCTCGGCCCGCTGGCCGAGTGCGTACTGCTTGACCAGGGAGCCGAAGACGTCGGAGAGCGACTCGTTGAGCGCGCCCGGCTGGTCCCGGTACTCCAGGTCGGCGGTGAACTGCGTGACGCCGTGCGTGAGTTCGTGGCCGATGACGTCCAGGCAGACGGTGAAGTCGACGAAGATCTCGCCGTCCCCGTCGCCGAAGACCATCCGGCTGCCGTTCCAGAAGGCGTTGTCGTAGCGGTCGCCGTAGTGGACGGTGGCGTCCAGCGGCAGCCAGGCGTCGTCGATCGAGGCCCGGCCGTACACCTCGCGGTAGAGCTCGAAGGTGGCGCCGAGGCCGTCGTAGGCGCGGTCGGCGGAGTCGTCGGCGACCGGCCCGCCGCCCTCGGTGCGCACGGTGCGGCCGGGCAGCGTCTCGGTGTGGCCGGCGTCGGCGACGGTGCGGGTCAGCCGGTGCGGCGCGGCCGCGGCGGAGGGGACGGCGAGCAGCCGCTGCTCGCGCAGGGCGGTGTCGACGGCCACCGAGCGCCGGGCCGGCGCGTGGCCCAGGTCGGCCAGTCGGTCGAGGATGTGGGGCGGGACGATGGCGCAGCACGGGTACGCGGGAGTCGCAGCCATGTCGCCCAGGGTGACGCATCCATGACGAGATGTCACGACCCCTGCAGGAAGCGAACCGTCTCAGTGGGTGGAATCGTGGTGGGCTTCACTTCGTGTGCCCGGGGAGCTGGGTTACGCTGGGGAGCATCATGCGTTACGGGCTGCTTCTTCTTAGCTGCCGCGGCGAGGGCCTGTAGTCCATCGGAGGCCGGCTCCCTCGCCGCGGGGAGTCGTGTTGCACCCTTTTCTGGATGCGGCACACCAGTCGGCCGAGTTCGGGTGTCCAAGCCCCGATCAGCCCGCAATCGACATGGAAGCCGAGAGTCACCCCATGACCGAGCAGTCGTCCGTCGCCCGCGCGTTCATCGACCGCCCCACCCCGATCACGGCACACACGGTCCAGCAGAAGCCCTCGGGCATGCCGTTCCACCGCTACGTACCCTTCGGCACCGTCGACCTGCCCGACCGCACATGGCCGAGCAAGGTGATCACGCAGGCCCCGCGCTGGCTGTCCACCGACCTGCGGGACGGCAACCAGGCCCTGATCGACCCGATGTCCCCGGCCCGCAAGCGCAAGATGTTCGACCTGCTGGTGCGCATGGGCTACAAGGAGATCGAGGTCGGCTTCCCGTCCTCCGGCGCCACCGACTTCGCCTTCGTGCGTTCCCTGATCGAGGAGGACGCGATCCCCGAGGACGTCACGATCTCGGTGCTGACCCAGGCCCGCGAGGACCTGATCGAGCGCACCGTGGAGTCCCTGAAGGGCGCCGCCCGGGCCACCGTCCACCTGTACAACGCCACCTCGCCGCTGTTCCGCCGGGTGGTCTTCAAGGGCAGCAAGGACGACATCAAGGCGATCGCCGTGGACGGCACCCGCCTGGTGATGGAGTACGCGGAGAAGATCCTGGGCGACGAGACCGTCCTGGGCTACGAGTACTCGCCGGAGATCTTCATCGACACCGAGCTGGACTTCGCCCTGGAGGTCTGCGAGGCGGTCATGGACGTCTGGCAGCCGGGCGAGGGCCGCGAGATCATCCTGAACCTGCCGACCACCGTCGAGCGGTCCACCCCGAACGTCTACGCCGACAAGATCGAGTGGATGTCGCGGAACCTGTCCCGCCGCGAGTTCGTCTGCCTGTCCACCCACCCGCACAACGACCGCGGCACCGGCGTCGCCTCCGCCGAGCTGGCCGTGATGGCCGGCGCCGACCGCGTCGAGGGCTGCCTGTTCGGCCAGGGCGAGCGCACCGGCAACCTGGACCTGGTCAACGTCGGCATGAACCTGTTCTCGCAGGGCGTCGACCCGATGATCGACTTCTCGGACATCGACGAGATCCGTCGCACCGCCGAGTACTGCAACCAGATGGGCGTCGCCGAGCGCCACCCCTACGCCGGCGACCTGGTCTACACCTCCTTCTCCGGCTCCCACCAGGACGCCATCAAGAAGGGCTTCGACGCCCTGGAGGCCGACGCGGCCGCCGCCGGCGTCCCGGTCTCCGACTTCACCTGGGGCGTCCCGTACCTGCCGATCGACCCCAAGGACGTCGGCCGCTCGTACGAGGCCGTGATCCGGGTCAACAGCCAGTCCGGCAAGGGCGGCATCGCGTACGTCCTGAAGAACGACCACAAGCTGGACCTGCCGCGCCGGATGCAGATCGAGTTCTCGAAGAACATCCAGTCGAAGACCGACGCCGAGGGCGGCGAGGTCACCCCGGCCGAGATCTGGGCGGTCTTCCAGGACGAGTACCTGCCGACCCCGGACAACGCGTGGGGCCGCATCTCGCTGGACGGCCCGCGCAGCCTGACCACCGAGAACGGCCGCGACGTGCTGCACGCCGAGGCCGTGGTGGACGGCGAGCGCACCGCGCTGACCGGCTCCGGCAACGGCCCGGTCTCCGCCTTCGTCGACGCGCTGGCCGGCATCGGCCTGGACGTCCGCGTCCTGGACTACGCCGAGCACGCGCTGAGCGAGGGCGGCGACGCCCAGGCCGCCGCCTACGTCGAGTGCGCCGTCGACGGCAAGGTGCTGTGGGGCGTCGGCATCGACGGCAACACCGTGCTGGCCTCGCTGAAGGCCCTGGTGAGCGCCGTCAACCGCGCGCAGCGCAGCTGACACGCCGAAGCGACGTGTACGAGGGGCCGCCCGCGGGGGCGGCCCCTCGCCGCGTTTCCGGGCCGTCCGGCCCCTCCCGCCACCCCGTGTGTCCTGCGCCACATTTTTTCGCCCCGGCACCCGTTCGGGGTGCTGACACGTGCCCGTAACCGTGGCAACATCGACGCACCGGAACCGGGGTCGGTGGGACGGCCAGCGGAGTCCGGTCGCGTGACCTGCCCGCAGACGTGCAGGCCGCCTGCCATGTCTGGGGAGTGGCGCCGTGACAGGGTTGTGGGGTGTCCGTCCTCGCTGGCGGACTGACGTCCTCGGTGACTTCTTCTGCCCGGGCTGCGGCGGCGACCGCAACTACCGCCGACAGCACGGCCGGCGGTGGCTGCGGTTGCTCGGCACCCCGGTCCTGCCGCTCGGCCCGGTCATCGGCAGCGTGCAGTGCACCAGCTGCCACGGCCGCCACGGCGTCGAGGCACTGGAGCAGCTCACCTCCGTCCGGCTCGCCGCGATGCTCCGCGACGCCCAGTACACCGTCGCCCTCGCCGTCCTCGCCGCCGGCGGATCCGGCAGCCGGGCCGGCCGTGACGCCGCCTGCGCCCTGATCCGCGAGGCCGGCTTCGACGACTGCGGCGAGGCCCAGGTCCTCGCCTCCCTCGCCGCCCTCACCGGCCGCAGCGGAGGCGAACCCCAGGACGTCGACGACACCGCCGCGAGCGGCGCCGGCGGCCTCGCCATCGAACTCCACGCCGCCCTCGAACCGCTCGCCCCGCACCTGGCGCCGGCCGGCCGCGAACGGCTCGTCCTGCAGGGCGCCTGGATCGCCCTCGCCGACGGCGGCTACCTGCCGCAGGAGCGCGCCGCCCTCGCCGCCGTCGGGCGCTGCCTGCGGATCGGCCCCCCGCGGGTCGAGGACCTGCTGGAGGACGCGACCCGCGCCCCGCGCTGACGACGCCGCCCCCCGCCCGCCCGCGCCCTCCCACGTCCTGCCGTCCCCTCCCGCGTCCTCGCGTCCCTTCCCGCGTCCTCGCGTCCCTTCCCGCGCCGCCCGTTTCCCGGGCCGCGCCCCCGACCGGGCCCGACTCCCCCCTCCCGGGCCCGCCGTGACCCGCACCGACAGGGCAGCCCCCCGGCCCCGGTGCGGGGCTCACGGCTGCCCGCGGACGGCCGTGCGGACCGCCGCGCGGAGCGGTCCATGAGCGTCGGGTCGGTCGTGCGGGTCCGCCCGGAGACCCGGTCGGCGTGCGCGAGAATGGGGGGATGCCGATACTGCCCACCGCCGTCGCCCGGAGTGCCGCCGCATGAGCCTGTTCCGCGACGACGGCGTGGTGCTGCGCACCCAGAAGCTCGGCGAGGCCGACCGGATCATCACCCTGCTCACCCGCCAGCACGGCCGGGTCCGGGCCGTCGCCCGCGGCGTGCGCCGCACCAAGTCGAAGTTCGGCGCCCGGCTGGAGCCGTTCTCCCACGTCGACGTGCAGTTCTTCAGCCGGGGCAGCGACCTGGTCGGCCGCTCCCTGCCGCTGTGCACCCAGGTCGAGACCATCGCCCCGTACGGCGGCCGGATCGTCGGCGACTACGCCCGCTACACCGCCGGCACCGCCATGCTGGAGACGGCCGAGCGCTTCGCCGAGAACGAGGGCGAGCCCGCCGTCCAGCAGTACCTGCTCCTGGTCGGCGGCCTGCGCACGCTCGCCGCGGGGGAGCACGAGTCGCACCTGGTGCTCGACGCCTTCCTGCTGCGCTCGCTCGCGGTCAACGGCTACGGCGCGAGTTTCGGCGCGTGCGCCAAGTGCGGCCTGCCCGGACCCAACCGGTTCTTCTCGCTCCAGGCGGGCGGCGTGCTCTGCGCCGACTGTCGGGTCCCTGGAAGTGCCGTACCCTCCCCTGAGACACTGGTCCTGCTCGGCGCACTGCTGTCGGGGGACTGGCAGACGGCGGACGCCTGCGAGCCGCGCTACTGGCGCGAGGGCAGCGGGCTGGTGGCCGCCTATCTGCAGTGGCACCTGGAGCGGGGCATCCGCTCGATGAGATACGTGGAGAAGTGAGCATGGCAGCACGACGGCTCTTCGGCAGCAAGCAGCGGGTGTACGAGACCCCGGCGCCGCACCCGAGCGGCGCCCGTCCGCCGAAGATCCCCGGCGAGCTGGTGCCCAACCACGTGGCCTGCGTGATGGACGGCAACGGCCGCTGGGCCAAGGAGCGCGGCCTGCCCCGCACCGAGGGCCACAAGGTCGGCGAGGCCGTCGTCCTCGACGTGCTCCGCGGCTGCCTGGAGATCGGCGTCAAGAACCTCTCGCTCTACGCTTTCTCCACCGAGAACTGGAAGCGGTCCCCGGAGGAGGTGAAGTTCCTGATGAACTTCAACCGGGACGTCATCCGCCGCCGCCGCGACGAGATGGACGCCATGGGCATCCGCATCCGCTGGGCCGGCCGCATGCCGAAGATGTGGAAGAGCGTCGTCCAGGAGCTCCAGGTCGCCCAGGAGCAGACCAAGGACAACACCGCCATGACGCTGTACTTCTGCGTCAACTACGGCGGCCGCGCCGAGATCGCCGACGCCGCCCAGGCCATCGCCCGCGACGTCGCCGCCGGCCGGCTCGACCCCAAGAAGGTCAACGAGAAGACCTTCGCCAAGTACCTGTACTACCCCGACATGCCGGACGTCGACCTGTTCCTGCGCCCCAGCGGTGAGCAGCGCACCTCCAACTTCCTCGCCTGGCAGTCCGCCTACGCCGAGTTCGTCTTCCAGGACGTGCTCTGGCCGGACTTCGACCGCCGCGACCTGTGGCGCGCCTGCGAGCAGTACGCGCGGCGCGACCGCCGCTTCGGCGGGGCGATCCCCAACGAGGTGGAGGCCGCCGCCGAGGCCGCCGCCGCGGAGCTCCCGGCCCAGCGCTGACGGGCCGCACCCGCCTTCCGCGAACACGTGAGAGGCCCGGGCCGACCGGCCCGGGCCTCTCACGTGTTCAGGTGCGGTGCTGTTCCGGCGCCGTGTGCTCCGGCCCCGCATGTTCGGGTGCCGCTTGGTCCGGTGCCGCTTGTTCCGGCGCCGTGCGTGCGGGTGCTGCCCGCGCGGTCAGGCCTTCTGCGCGCAGTTCCCGCAGGTGCCGAAGATCTCCAGGGTGTGCGCGATGTCGCTGAAGCCGTGCTCGGCGGCGACCGCGTTCGCCCAGTGCTCCACCGCCGGACCCTCCACCTCGACCGTCGCACCGCAGGTGCGGCACACCAGGTGGTGGTGGTGCCCGCTGCTGCACCGCCGGTAGACCGCCTCGCCCTCGGACGTCCGCAGCACGTCCACCTCACCGGCCTCGGCGAGGGACTGCAGCGTGCGGTAGACCGTGGTCAGACCCACCGAGTCGCCCCGGTGCTTGAGCATGTCGTGCAGCTCCTGCGCGCTGCGGAAGTCCTCGATCTCGTCCAGCACCGCCGAGACGGCGGCTCGCTGCCGAGTGGATCGGGCTCGCGGCGTCGGGCCTGCGGTGGTCACCGTGGGTCCTCCTGGGGGTGGGATGCTGTCGCACCTCATTGTGCCAGCCCCCGGCCCGCGGACGGCTCGCTCTCGCGCCGTCCGTTCCGCCCCGTGGACGCCCCCTCCCGATCCGGAGCCTCCGCCGTCCGGCCCGCCGTCCGGCCCGCCGTCCGGCCCGCCGACTGGGCGGGCAGCACCACGTCGCAGACCTCCGGACCGGAGTCCGGCGCGGCCCGGTGCCGCCGCCGGGCCAGCGGGCCCGCCACCGCGCCCAGCAGGGCGAAGGCGGCGATCGCGAGCAGCACGATCGCGGGGCCGGACGGCACGTCGGCCTGGTACGAGCCGGCCACCCCGAGCACCGCCACGGTGATCCCGAGGCCGACCGCCGCCGCCTGGGTCGCCCGGAAGGAACGCGTCACCTGCTGCGCGGCCGCCACCGGGACGACCATCAGCGCACTGACCAGCAGCAGTCCGACGACCCGCATCGCCACCGTCACGGTGACCGCGGCCATCACGGCCAGCAGCAGGTTCAGCACCCGGACGGGGATCCCGGTGACCCGGGCGAACTCCTCGTCCTGGCAGATCGCGAACAGCTGGCGGCGCAGCCCGAAGGTGACGGCCACGACCACCGCGGCCAGTACGGCGATGGTGGCGAGGTCCCCGGGGCCCACGGTGAGGATGGACCCCCACAGGTAGCTCTCCAGGTTGCCGCTGCCGGCCTGGGCGCTCACGCTGACCAGCAGCTTGCCGCAGGCCATGCCGCCGTAGAAGAGCATCGCGAGGGCGATGTCGCCGCGCTGGTTGCCGCGCGAGCGGACGAGTTCCATCACGACCGCGCCCAGCACGCAGACCAGGACGGCCATCCAGACCGGGCTGGTCTGGAACAGGAAGCCGAGGCCGACGCCGGTGAGGGCGACGTGCCCGATGCCGTCGCCCATCAGCGCCTGGCGCCGCTGCACCAGGTAGACGCCGACGGCCGGCGCGGTGATCCCGACCAGCACGGCGGCGACCAGCGCCCGCTGCATGAAGTCGAATTGCAGCATCTCGATCATGCGAGCAGTCCTCGGGGGTGGGTGTGGTCGTCGGCGTGCGGGTGGACGTGGTCGTGGCCGGGCAGGGCGTGCTGTCCGACCCCCTGGGGCGGCGGGCCGTCGTGCGCCACGCAGCCGTCCCGCAGCACCACGGCCCGGTCGATGAGCGGCTCCAGCGGGCCGAGCTCGTGCAGGACGAGCAGGACGGCGCAGCCGCGGTCGGCCTCCCGGCCCAGGATGTCGGCGAGCACCTGCTGGCTGGCGACGTCGACGCCGGCCATCGGCTCGTCCATGATCAGCAGGTCCGGTTCGCCGACCAGGGCGCGGGCGATCAGCACCCGCTGGTGCTGGCCGCCGGAGAGCCCGGTCACGCCGTCCTCGGCGCGGTCCAGCATGCCGACCGCGGCCAGCGCCCGGTCGACCGCCGCCCGGTCGCGTCGGCGGAACGGCAGCAGCCGGTGCTGCGGCAGCCGTCCGGTGGAGACCACCTCGCGGACGGTCGCCGGGACGCCGCCGGCGGCGGTGGTGCGCTGCGGCACGTACCCGATCCGGCGCCAGGCACGGAACGAGCGGTACGGGGTGCCGAACAGCTCCAGGTGCCCGCGGTCCAGCGGGACGCCGCCGACCACCGCCTTGACGGTGGTCGACTTGCCCGAGCCGTTGGCGCCGAGCAGGGCCACCACCTCGCCGGGGCGGACGGTGAGGTCCACGCCGCGCAGCACCGGGCGGCCGCCGACCGAGGCGACCGCCTCGCGGAGACGGACGGCCGGCGGCCGGCCGTCGGGGGCTGTGTCGGGTGCCGCCTCTGGTGCCGCCTCAGGGGTTGCGTCGGGCGTGGTGGCTTCGGGCGTGGTGGCCTCGGACGCGGCGGGGGCTTGGGACGCGGTGGTGGTTTCGGGCGCGGTGGTGCGCTCGGGGAGGACTGGGCTCATGGCGTGGTGTCCCGTCAGCTGGTGGCGCCGAGCGCCGCCCGGAGGTTGGTCAGGTTCTGCCGCATCACGGAGAAGTAGTCGCCCTTGCCGTTCTTGATGCCCTCGATGGGGTCGAGCACGGCGGTCCGCAGCTTCAGGTCCTTGGCGACGCTGGTGGCGAGCGCGGGGCTCACCAGGCTCTCGAAGAAGATGGTGGTGACGCCGTGCTCCCGGGCCGCCCGCTGGATCGTGGCGAGCCGGGTCGGGCTGGGCTCGGCCTCCGGGTCGACCCCGTTGATCGCGATCTGCTCCAGACCGTAGTGGTCGGCGAGGTAGCCGAAGGCGGCGTGGCTGGTGACGAAGGCCTTCGTCCCCGAGCCCTTCAGGCCGTCCCGGAACTCCGTGTCCAGCGCGGTGAGGCGGGTGACCAGGTCGGCGGTGTTCTTCTCGTAGTCGGCGGCGTGCGCCGGGTCGGCGTCGGCGAACGCCGCACCGACCGCCTCGGCGACCGCCGCGTACCGGGTCGGGTCGAGCCAGATGTGCGGGTCGCCGGCCGGGCCGCCGTGCTCGTGACCGTGGCCGGCGGCCTCCTCGCCGCCCTCGTCGAGGTGGTGGTCGACCAGCGGGGAGGCCGCGGTGGCGTCGACGACGTGCTTGGAGTGGGACTGCTCGACCGCCTTGTCGACCGTCGGCTGCAGGCCCTTCAGGTAGAGGACCGCCCCGGCCTTCTGGACGGCGCCGACCTGCCTGGCGGTGAGTTCGAGGTCGTGCGGCTCCACGCCGGCGGCCGTCAGATCGGTCACCTTCACGTGCTCGCCGCCGATCTGCGAGGCGAGGAACTCCATCGGGTAGAAGGACGCGACCACCGACAGTCTGCCGCCGGCGTCCTGCGCACTGCTGGTGCCGCCGCAGGCCGTCAGCGCGAGGGCGGCGGCGAGGGCAGTGGCGGTGAGGGCGACGGCCTTGGCAGGGCGGCGGCGGGTGCCGCCGGAGGGTCGGGGGAGCGTCATGACAACCATTCTCATCTTATGTGGAAATGATTGTCAACTCACCCGATTGGGTGAGGTGCGTCCGCTGCGCGGGTGGACCGCGGTGGGCCGGCGGGGTGGCCGGCGGCCCGGACGGGTGTGGGAAGGCCTGCGAGCGGGTGGGTCCAGGAGGGCGGCGAGCGGGTGGGTTCAGGAGGGCGGCGAGCGGGTGGGTTCAGGAGGGCGGCGAGCGGGTGGGTTCAGGAGGGCGGCGAGCGGGTGGGCGCGCGGGGGTCGGGGAGCGGGTGGGTTCAGGAGGCCTGCGAGCGGGTGGGTTCAGGAGGGCGGCGAGCGGGTGGGCGCGCGGGGGTCGGGGAGGTGGCGTGTGGGTGGGAGCCCTGGAGCCGGGCGGGAGAGTGCCGTCCGAACGCCCCGGGAACATGCGGTGCGGCCGATACTGATGTGACTGCACCACCCCCGAGCCCGGTAACCTGAGGTATTCGGGTGCGTGCAACCAGCCGTGCCCAGACCGTGCCGTCGTACTGAAGAGAGCACTGTGGCCGCCGACAAGATCGACACGATCGTCAGCCTGAGCAAGCGCCGTGGCTTCGTCTACCCCTGCAGCGAGATCTACGGCGGTACCCGCGCCGCCTGGGACTACGGTCCGCTGGGTGTCGAGCTCAAGGAGAACATCAAGCGCCTGTGGTGGCGGGCGATGGTCACCGCTCGTGAGGACGTCGTCGGAATCGACTCCTCGGTGATCCTGGCCAAGGAGGTCTGGGAGGCCTCCGGCCACGTCGCCACCTTCAACGACCCGCTCACCGAGTGCCTCTCCTGTCACAAGCGCTTCCGCGCCGACCACCTGGAAGAGGCGTACGAGGCCAAGCACGGCAAGCTGCCCGCCAACGGCCTCGCCGACATCAACTGCCCGAACTGCGGGAACAAGGGCTCCTTCACGGAGCCCAAGGAGTTCTCGGGCATGCTGAAGACGCACCTCGGCCCGGTCGAGGACGGCTCCGGCCTCGCGTACCTCCGCCCGGAGACCGCGCAGGGCATCTTCACCAACTTCAAGGCCGTCCAGACCACCTCGCGCAAGAAGCCGCCGTTCGGCATCGCCCAGGTCGGCAAGAGCTTCCGCAACGAGATCACGCCCGGCAACTTCATCTTCCGCACCCGCGAGTTCGAGCAGATGGAGATGGAGTTCTTCGTCAAGCCGGGCGAGGATGAGAAGTGGCACGAGTACTGGCTCGAGCAGCGCTGGAACTGGTACCGCGACCTCGGCCTGCGCGAGGAGAACATGCGCTTCTTCGAGCACCCGAAGGAGAAGCTCTCCCACTACGCCAAGCGCACGGTCGACATCGAGTACCGCTTCAACTTCGGCGGCACCGAGTTCTCCGAGCTCGAGGGCATCGCCAACCGCACGGACTACGACCTCGCCGTGCACAGCGAGCACTCCGGCCAGGACCTCAAGTACTTCGACCAGGAGTCCGGCGAGCGCTACTTCCCGTACGTCATCGAGCCGGCAGCCGGCCTCAACCGTGCCATGCTCGCCTTCCTCATCGACGCCTACTTCGAGGACGAGGCCCCCAACGCCAAGGGCCAGATGGAGAAGCGCGTCGGCATGCGGCTCGACCCGCGCCTCGCCCCCGTCAAGGTCGCGGTGCTCCCGCTCTCCCGCAACGCCGACCTCTCGCCGAAGGCCCGCGGCCTCGCCGCCGACCTGCGCACCGCGTGGAACGTCGACTTCGACGACGCCGGCGCCATCGGCAAGCGTTACCGCCGCCAGGACGAGATCGGCACGCCGTTCTGCGTCACCGTCGACTTCGACACCCTCGAGGACAACGCGGTGACCGTGCGCGAGCGCGACACCATGGCGCAGGAGCGCGTCTCCCTCGACCAGGTGAAGTCCTACCTGGCCGCCCGCCTGATCGGCTGCTGACCTCGGTACGACGCCCTTCGGTCCGCCGACCCGGCCCCCTCCGCTGCAGAGCTCTGCAGCAGAGGGGGCCGAGTCGTTCCCGGTCCGGATCGACGGCAGAGGTCAGCGGCGACCGCGGGGGCGAGGTGCGGACGGTGCCGTCGGGAGCCCCGCGGACCGGAGGGCGGCCAGCACCCCTCGCGAACGGCTCTCCTCCAGCGTGGCCGCCGTACCCAGCAGCACCTGGTACAGCTCGTGGTGCGGGAGCAGAGCGCGCCCCAGCTCGGCGAGGTCACCGGGCGAGCGCAGCCCCGCGGTCTCACGCACCAGTGCGGCGGCGAACCGCTGCGTCGCCGCCTGTTGCGCCGCCGCCTGCTGTGTGGTGACCTGCTGTGCGGCCGGACGTGGGGCGGTCGGGCGGGGGACGGATCCCGTGCCCGGCGGTGCCGCCGAAGCACCTGGGAACGCCAACTGGTCGACGGTGGCGGCCACATCGGCGATCGGCCGGCCCGCGACCTGCCGCAGCAGGTGCCGGACGTCACCGGTGCGCCCGGCCGCGGCCAGACCGGCGGTCAGCGCCGCCAGTTCGGTCGGCGGGGCGGACGCCCACTCCCACAGCAGGGTCTGGCCGTCGGCGGCCTGGCCCGCCCGTTCCAGGGCCGCGATCAGCGCCGGCAGCGCCGAACCCGGTACGCCCCACAGGGCATGGAACAGTTCGTTCGCCTCGTCCACCAGCCCCACTCGGCGGAGCTCGGCCAAGGTGCCGGCCGCTTGGTCCGGCGAACCGTGCGCCGTCGCGCGGACGAGGTAGCCCGCCGCACCGTACGGCCCCTGCGATCGCAGCAGAGCGGCGAGACGGGCCACGTCCTGCGGCGCGAGGGTCACCGCGGCCTGCGCCACGACGGCTGCCGACTCGTGCGCCGAACCGCGGCCGTGCAACTCGCCGACGCGGATGGCGAGGGCGGCCAGCTCCTCGGCACTGCGCGGCGGCGGAGCGGGAGCAGGAGCGGGAGTAACGGGAGTGGCGGGTGCGGAGGTGGAGAGCGCGGGGGGTTCGCTGTCGGCCGGCGCCGACCGGTATTCGGTCTCGCCTGATGCTGCACCCCGGACACCGCCGAAGCGGGCCCCGCGGACCGGGGCCACCGTTGGAGCGGACGGTGGGGCCATCCCTGCGGCTTCGGCCGCAGCCTGCTCGGCCGCGGCGGCCCGGACCGGCTCCGGCTCCTGTTCCTCCACGAACGCGCCGCCGAACCGGGCCCCGGTGGGACGCCTGCGCTTCGCGGGCTTCGGTTCGGCCGCAGCCTTGGCCGCAGGCCCGACCACCGGTTTCGTTGCCGGCTCGGGCGTCCGCGCGGCGGTGTGAGTCGGTGGGGCTGGTGGTGCCGGGGGCCGGGGGATCGACCGGTACTGGGGTGCGGCCGCTGCACCGGCGGTGGGTGCGGCCGGTGCAGCGGTGGTGGTAGCAGCGGCTCCCTGGAACGGCGGACTCGGAGGCGGTGAACCGGCTTGCGGGGAGCCGGCGTTGGGGTATCCGATGTTGGGGTGTCCGGTGCTGTGGTCGCCGGTGGTGTGGGGGCCAGCTGCGTGAGGGCTTGCGCCCAAGGGTGACGGTCGGGTGCCCGCAGTCTGCTGACGCGGTACCGCGTCCTGCTGCCCGGCGCCGCCGGGGCCGGACGGTTCGCGGTAACCGCGTTGGGGGAAGCCGCCGTTCTGCCGGGCGAGATCCTCCAGCGCCAAGAGGCGTTCGCTCAAGTCGAGGCAGCGAGTGCCCAGTCCTTCCCGCAGGGACCGGGCCTGTGCGAGGCGCCGGAGGAGTTCCGGGTCCGGCTGTTGGTGTGGTTGGGCGTAGCCGTGCGCCCGGTCCGGTTGGCTCGCCGCCTGCACCGCCTCGGCGAGCCGTCGTTCGCGCTGCGCTGCGTACTGCCGCGCCCGGAGTAGTTCGTCCAACTCCGTCCGCAGCATGTGGATGTCCGCTGCTGTGGGCCCCAGCTCCTGCACTGTCATCCCTCGTCCGACCAGCCTCTCCACCTCGGGGCCGCCCAGCCGGCCCCTGGCCCTACCTCGGGCCATCCTCACCAAGCCATACGGCGTCGGTGTTACAGGCGTGAGTCCGCCGATTTTCGGCGAATGACGTTGCAGGTTGCGGGGGTTGAAGTCGCCGGAAGAAGTGGGGCGTTCCGAGGGCGCGAGTGTCGGGCGGCTGACCGGGGCGCAGCCCTGCATCGGCGTCAGGGACAGTCCGGGACCCACAGCCCGGGACCCACAGCCAGGGGCACGGCCGGGGTCACGGCCGGAGACCGGGTCCGGAGCCAGGTTCAGGGCCGAGGCCGAGGTCAGGCGATGAGCCGGGCCCGGGCCTCCATCAAGGCGAAGCCGAGCAGGTTGAGGCCGCGCCACTCCTGCGGTCGGGTGGCCCGCTCGTTGTCGGCCGCCAGGCCGATGCCCCAGAGCCGGTCGAGCGGGCTGGCCTCCACCAGGACGCGCTGGGCGGTGCCCAGCAGGTAGTTCCGCAGCGCGTCGTCCTGCCCGAACTTGGCCACGTTGCCGGCGACCACGAGCTCGAACCGTTCGGCGACCCACCGCTCCTCGTCGAAGCCCCGGACCTGGCGACCCAGCTTCTTGGCCTCGCCCGGGGTGGGTGCGGCCAGGATGCGGGCCAGCGTCTGCTCGTCCTGGAACAGGCGGGCCTTCCCGGCCATCATCCAGTGCTCCGCGGAGCGGTAGGTGACACCGTCCACGGTGAACTCCCCGGGCCACCACTGGCTGAGCGACCCCGGACCGATCCGGCCGTCGGGCTCCGGCCGGTGGCCCCAGAAGAGCAGGTACTTGGGCCGAGTGCCCGCCTCGACCAGGGCGACCAACTGCTCACGGGTGCGGGTGTCGGCCGGTGCGGTGGGTTCAGTGGTCGTCATGACGTCATGCTCCCATCCGTCGCCGACACTCTGCTTCCGGTTTTTCGCACCCTTGGAACACCACCTCGTACGCTGCCCCGCAGGTCAGACGACCGAGCGCGGGAGCCGCAGGCTGAGGAAGGCGATGATCACCGAGCCGCCGAACTGGAGGGCCAGCACGAGCGCCAGTGCATGCGCGAAGCCCATGGTGGGGGACACCGCGAGGAAGAGCGTGCCGAGGGTGGCGACGCCGAGCGCGAGGCTGGACTGCTGGGTGGTCGCCAGGACGCCGCTCCCGACGCCCGCCCGCTCGGCAGGAACCTTGGACAGCACCACGCGGAACAGCGGAGTGCCCACCAGGCCCTGGCCGATGCCCGCCAGGGCGACGCCGGGCAGCATCCGCAGTGGCGAGAAGTGGGTCCAGTCCGCCAGGACGGTGGCCAGCAGGGTGACCAGGCCGATCCCCTGGACCACCGCGCCTGCCGTGATCACCCGGCTGCCGAACCGTCCCACCAGACGCGGGCCGGAGAGCGAGGCCGCGAAGTACCCGGCGGCCATCGGCACCAGCGCCCAGCCGGCGGCGACCGGCCCGAGCCGGAGACCGTGCTGGAGCAGGATAGCCACCACGAACATGAAGCCGCCGAAGCCGGTGAAGTACGGCAGCGCGATGCCGAGTCCTCGACGCATCTCGGGTATGTGCAGCAGTGAGAGCGGCACCAGCGGTGTCCGGCCCATCCGCTCGGCCCGGCTCTCCACGGTCAGGAAGACGGCGGCGAGCAGCGGGAACAGGCCGAGCAGCAGCCAGGTCCACAGCGGCCAACCGACGGCCCGGCCCTCCATCAGCGGGACGAAGAGGGAGAGCAGCGCGGCGGTCAGCAGCACCGTGCCGGGCACGTCCACTCCCGCGGCACGGCTGGCCCGCGTCTCGGGCACGAACCGGACGGCGAGCACCGCGGTCAGCAGGGCGAACGGGACGTTGAGCAGGAACACGGCGCGCCAGCCGCTCCCGAACAGGTCCGCCGCGACCATCATGCCGCCGAGGACCTGGCCGATGACGACGGAGATGCCGCCGACCGCGCCGTAGATGCCGAGTGCCCGAGCACGCTGGGACCCGCTGCTGGCAGCGGTGATGGTCGCCAGGACCTGGGGCAGCAGCAGCGCCGCGGAGGCGCCCTGCGCCACGCGTGCCGCCACCAGCGTCCAGGCCGTCGGCGCGAGACCGCAGGCCAGGGACGTCACCGCGAAGAGCGCGGCACCGGCGACGAACAGACGGCGCCGACCGAGTGCGTCTCCGAGCCGGCCGCCCAGGACCAGCAGGACCGCGAAGGCGATGCCGTAACCGGCGGCGACGAGCTCCAGAACCGCGGGGCCCGCCGCGAGGTCGTGGTCGATGGTGGGCAGCGCGACGTTGACGATGAAGAAGTCGAGCATCGGCAGGAAGGCGCCGAGCAGGACGGTGACGAGGCCCGCGACGCCCAGGGTGGGGGCGTCCGTGGCACGACCGGCGGGGGAGGTGGTCCGTGGGAGCGTCAGTTGCTGAGTCACGGCACCTACGATCCGCCTTGCCGCACCCTGGTACCAGACATCGTTTATCCAGGTATAACGAGTACCTGGCAACAGGATGCGTGCGGGAGCATCCTGGTAGGCATGGCTACACGCATCGCCTCCACAGGCCGCCCGACGGAGTCTGCCTCCGGGCCCGGCCCTGCCACCAGGGCCGGCGGGTCCACGGCCACCAGCCCGACGGCGGCAGGCTCTACGGCGGCAGGCTCCACGGCAGCAGGCTCCACGGCGGCAGGCTCCACGGCTACGAGGCCGGGAGCCGGTGCCGGGGCCGGGGCCGAACTCGCCCCGGCCGCTGCCCGGCGACAGGAGCTCGCCGCCTTCCTCCGTAGCCGCCGGGAACGCATCTCGCCCGAGCAGGTGGGGTTGCCCGAGACCGGGCGCCGCCGCACACCGGGCCTTCGCCGGGAAGAAGTGGCGCACCTCGCCACGGTGGGAGTCACCTGGTACACCTGGCTGGAGCAGGGGCGGGACATCCAGGTCTCCGCCCAGGTGCTGCAGTCGGTGGCACGGGCGCTCATGCTCGACCCGACGGAGCGTGCCCACCTGTTCGTCCTGGCCGGTGCCGAGGACCCTGCCCCGATCGTCGAATGCGCCACGGTCACGCCGGCCGCGCGGATGCTCCTCGCCCAGCTGGAGCCGATGCCGGCCGCCGTGCTGAACAGCCGCTACGACGTTCTCGCCTACAACCGCGCCTACACCTGGATCGCAGGCGACCTCGACGCCCTCCCGTTCGAGGACCGCAACCTGATGTGGTTGGCCTTCACCGACTCCGAGTTCCAGAGGAGCCTCCTCGACATCGGGGAGGCGCGCCCCGCCATGGTGGCCAAGTTCCGTACCGCCATGGCCGATCACGGGGCCGAACCTGCGTGGAAGACGTTGCTGAACCGGCTGCGCAAGGCCTCGCCCGAGTTCGAGGAGATGTGGCAGCAGCACGAGGTCGCCGGCCTCGGCAACGGCCTGAAGCGCTTCCTGGTGCCGGACGTCGGCTTGATGCGCTTCGAGTACACCAATCTCTGGCTCGGCCCACGGCCCGGCCCGAGACTTGTCGCCTACACGCCCCAGGACGAGGAGACACGCAGCAAGTTGGAGGCTCTCGCGGCCCGTTCCTGAGTGCGTCGACGCACGGAGCAGGGCGGGGATCGCCGGTGCGCCGCGGCGGACCGGCGAGCCCGTGCGTCGCGGCAGCGAGGCACCGATGGTGAAGCGCGGTACCCGGGGCGTCCGGCACCCACGGCTCGCCGCGTGGTCGAAGGCAGCGCGGTCGGCCGCGAGCAGCAGGCACACCAGCGCGATCGGCACCTCGGCGGCAAGTGCCATGGTGAGTGCGGTCGCCAGCTCGGGCCCGGTGGCAGCTGTCGAGACATCGACCAGTGCGTCCAGCCCGAGCAGCAGACCGGCGAGGTACGCGGCCGAGCGGGGTGCCGCGCCGCGGCCGTCCGGCCGCAGGCCTGCAGTGAGCAGCGCTGCGGCCTCGGCCGCGTCGAGCAGGGCCCAGCCGACGAGGTGTGCCCAGGCCAGGGCCACCGCCCAGGGGATCAGCGCGAGCCCGCAGACGCCCAGCAACCGGTGGTGGCTCACGCAGCAACCCCCGCCCGCAGCCGGACCGGTGGGCAGCCCGGCCCGCTCACCAGGACACCTGTTGCGGATGTGGCGCACCAAGCCAGCCAGAACGCGCCCATCACCGTGGTCAACCCGGCGGGAACCCGCTGACTGGCCCGTCGGCCACGGGTGAACACCACCGCGGGCGGTGAGCCGTCCGCGCACAGCCGCCCCCAGGCGAAGGCCCCGGGATGGCCGGGGCCCGGCCGTCGCCGTACGCCACGGAGCACGCCACCCGCCAACGACGACGTCACCACCACATCGAGCAACTCGCCGTGCTCGTAGACCTCCAACGCGGCCCGGCGCCCGCGTCCCGCCGAACCCCGGACGGACCACGGCCCCAGCACGGGCAGGGCCAAAGTACGGCGGACGCCGGGCGGTGGCACCCGGCTCAGCCCCGGAGGTGCTGCGCCGCGACCGCGGACCCTCTCGCCGACGCGGTCCGCAGCGGGGTCTCGGACACGGTCACCCGTCAGCGGTCCCGCAGCGGTCGACGGGCCGACACCGCCCGCTCCGGTGCCCCGGGCAGCGCCGTCCGCCTCGTGAACCGTCGGGTTCGCCCGGCCGTACACCGTGTTGCTCGTCCGGTCGTTCGCCGTGCCGTTCGCCCGGCCGTTCGCTGTGCTGTTTCCCGTGCTGTTCGTCAGGCTGTTCGTCATACCGACAACATTCGCGACCTGCGGATGCCCCTGTCGTTGGCGCACTCTTCACTTTTCATGGTGAAGCCAGCTACACCATCAACAGTGAAGAGCACTTCATGGTGGAGCTGATCGCGCGCCAACTACTCTTTCCGCCATGCCCGATTCCGCTCTCCGCAACCCGCTCGCGCCACTTCTCCGGCGCGTTCCGTGGGCGGCGGCTGCCAGGCGGGACACCCTCTTCGTCGCGGCAGGTGTCCCCCTGGGGCTGCCGGCCGTCGTCCTCCTCCTCGACGCCAAGTCCGCAGCCGTCCTGGTGTTCGTGCTTCCCTTCTGCTTCGACCTCCTGACGACGGCACAGCGAAGCCGCCTCCTCGTCCTGCGCGGCGTGGACGTGCCGAGCCGGCTGCCGCCCGATGCGGGGTGGGCGAGAAGACTGCGCGCCGGCATGACCTGGCGCCAGACGCTCCATCACGTCGTCATGGCCCCACTGTTCGCGACCGCAGGCCTCCTGGCCATGGCGGTCTGGGGAGCCGGTCTCGTCATGGCGACGTTCTTCCTCTGGATCTGGGCGCTGCCGCCAAACGGCCCGATGCGGCCCGGATCCGGGTGGACGACCGACGGCGGATTGGTCACTGCCGCCGGTGCGGCGCTGCTCCTCCTCGGGCCCTGGGCGTTCGCCTGGATCGCCCGCACCGACGAGCGGACCACCCGCGCACTGATCGGTCGCAACCGGGCTGAGGTGCTGGAAGAACGGGTGGAGCGACTCGCGGTCAGCCGGGCCGGGGTAGTGGACGCCGCAGACGCCGAGCGGCGCCGGATCGAGCGGGACCTCCACGACGGTGCCCAGCAGCGACTCGTCTCCCTCGCCATGAACCTCGGACTGGCCCGCCGGACGCTGACCGACATTTCGGCGGAGGCAATGCAGGTCATCGTCGAGGCGCACGAGGAGGCCCAGGCAGCCATCGAGGAGCTGCGCGACCTCGTCCGCGGCCTGCACCCGGTCGTCCTGGAGGACCGCGGGTTGGACGCGGCACTGTCCGGCATCGCCGCTCGGAGTCCGGTGCCGGTGCGCATGGACGTCGACCTCGACGGACGTGTGGCACCAGCGGTCGAAGCGGTCGCCTACTTCACGGTCTCCGAGGCACTGGCGAACGCGGCCAAGCACGCCCGGGCGTCCCGCGTCGACCTCTCCGTCCGTCGAACCGGAGACCGGCTCCGGATAGTCATCGGCGACGACGGCATCGGCGGGGCCGATCCGTCCAGGGGAAGCGGCCTGACGGGCCTGCGGAAACGAGCGGCCTCGGTCGACGGCACGCTCACTGTCATCAGCCCCCTCGGGGGCCCCACCACTCTCACCGTGGAGCTGCCGTGCGAGCTGTGATTGCCGAAGACTCCGTCCTCCTGCGGGTCGGCCTGATCAAGGTGCTGGAATCCGTCGGCTACGAGATCCCGGCTGCGGTCGGAGACGCAGAGTCCCTGCTGGCCGCAGTCGAGGAGCACAAACCGGATATTGCGATCATCGATGTGCGAATGCCACCGGACTTCGCGGACGAGGGCGTCAAGGCTGCGCTGCTGATCCGCAGGCAGTGGCCCGATGTGGCCGTCCTGCTGCTCTCGCAGTATGTGGAGGAGCGCTACGCCGCCGACCTGCTCTCGGCGAACACCAGTGGCGTCGGGTACCTGCTCAAGCAGCGCGTCGCCAACGTCGACGACTTCCTGGAGGCGCTCCAGCGAGTGGCCGACGGCGGTACGGCGCTCGACCCCGAGGTGGTCGCCCAACTCCTCGTCCGCAAGGATCGCGATCCGCTCCGCAAACTGACTCCACGCGAGCGCGACGTCCTCGCCCTCATGGCGGAGGGCCGGTCCAACGCCGGCATCGCCGCCATCCTGGTGGTGAGCGACAGCGCCGTCGCGAAGCACATCAACGCCATCCTGATGAAGCTCGACCTCCCGCAGACGGACGCAGACCACCGCAGGGTCCTCGCAGTCCTCCGGTTCCTCGAGGTGGGCTGAGGTGGCGACCCGCCCGGTCAACGCCGCCGCCGCAGCCCGCCACAGCCGGCGAGGCGGCGCAGACACCGCAGACACCGCAGACACCGCAGACATGGCAGACGGCATGAGCGGCACCGCGGGCACAGCAGACACCTCAGTAGGAGAGCGTGAGCGCAAAGCCTGGCGCGCCGTCGCGATCATCGTGCTGACCCTCGGCGTCCTCGCCGGAGCCGGTATGGCCTGGGGCGTCATGGCGTACCGGACGACCACGACCACGCGGACCTTCCTCGGTCCGGTCACCGCAGTGGAACTCAATGCCGAGGCCGCTCAGGTGCGGGTCGAGGCCGGGGCGCCCGACCGCGTCACAGTGGACCAGCGGGCTGACTGGGCGCTGCGGCCACCCGCGGTCGAGGAGAGCCTGGAGAACGGAACTCTCCGAATAACCGTCCGCTGCGGCACCATCGTCGGGCCGCTGGACGCCGAGCCCTTCGGGTGCGGGCTCCTGCTCGACATCCGGATTCCGGCCGGAGTGCCGGTCCATGCCCGGGCCACGTCCGGTGGATTCTCCGCGCGAGGGCTGTCCGGGGAGCTCCGGATCGAGACCACCTCGGGGGCGATCCGGCTCGATGCGGTGAGCGGCCCGGTCTGGGCGAAGGCGTCCTCGGGACAGATCACCGGCGAGACCTTGACCTCTACCCGTATCCGGGCCGTCCTGACCTCCGGGCAACTGCTGCTCATGTTCGCCCGCCCACCCGAGGAGGTCACCGTTACAGCCACCTCCGGCCAGGTCGACCTCGAACTCCCGGCCGACCCTGCCGGCTACCGCATCGACCACAGCACCAGTTCAGGTGCAGTGGACATCAACCCGGCCCTGAGATCCGACACCTCCACCCGCCACCTCGACATAGCCACCAGCTCCGGCCAGATCAGTGTGGAGAAAGCCACCCCGTGACCGCCGCAGCCAGGCCAGCCCACCGACCCCACCCGCACGGACTCACCCGCACGGACCCACCCCACCATCCCAACCCCGGCCGGGCCGCCACTCGGGTGGGGGACAATGGAGAGTCCCGAATCCCATCAGCCGAGGACTCTGCCGCGCATGACCACCACGCCCAGCACAGCCGACACCGTCAGGTCCGCCGAAGCCGCCGGTGAGCCCACCCAGCCCGCGTCCGCCGCAGGCGCCGAGTTCGCTCCGCTGAACATCGGCCCGATGCAGGTGTGGCCGCCGGTCGTGCTGGCACCCATGGCAGGGATCACCAACGCTCCCTTCCGGACGCTGTGCCGGGAGCAGAGCGGCGGCAAGGGGCTGTACGTCTCCGAGATGATCACCACGCGGGCGCTGGTCGAGCGCAACGCCAAGACCATGCAGTTGATCAAGTTCGACCCGAGCGAGAAGCCCAGGTCGATCCAGTTGTACGGCGTCGACCCGGTCACCGTCGGCAAGGCGGCCCGCATGATCGCGGACGAGGGGCTCGCCGACCACATCGACCTGAACTTCGGCTGCCCCGTCCCGAAGGTCACCCGCAAGGGCGGCGGCTCGGCGCTGCCGTACAAGCGCAACCTGCTGCGGGACATCCTCCGCGAGGCCGTCGCCAATGCGGGCGACCTCCCGGTGACGATGAAGATGCGCAAGGGCATCGACGACGACCACATCACCTTCCTGGACGCGGGCCGGATCGGCGCCGAGGAGGGCGTCGCGGCCATCGCCCTGCACGGGCGCACGGCGGCCCAGCACTACGGCGGCACCGCCGACTGGTCGGCGATCGCCCGGCTGCGGGAGTCGGTCCCGGCTCACATCCCGGTGCTCGGCAACGGCGACATCTGGTCGGCCGACGACGCGCTGCGGATGATGCGTGAGACGGGGTGCGACGGCGTGGTGGTCGGTCGCGGCTGCCTCGGCCGGCCCTGGCTCTTCAAGGACCTGGTGTCGGTCTTCGAGGGCGATGTCGACTACGCCCGCCCGACCTTCGGCGAGGTCGCCCGTGCCATGGTGCGCCATGCCCAGCTGCTCGGCGAGTGGCTCGGTGACGAGGCCCGCGGCGTGATCGATTTCCGTAAGCACGTGGCCTGGTACACGAAGGGTTTCTCGGTCGGGTCCGAACTCCGGGTCCGACTGGCGAACGCGTCCTCCCTCACCGAGATGGCCGAGCTGCTGCAGCAGATCGACCAGGCCCAGGTGTGGCCGGCCGGGGCGGACGGTCCGCGCGGTCGGACCAGCGGCAACAACCGGGTGGTACTGCCGGAGGGCTGGTTGGACGATCCGTACGACTGTGCGGTGCCCTCTGTTGACGCCGAATCGGACACATCCGGCGGATGATCTGTACGGCCGGTCGAAATCGGCCTCGACCGGCCATCTGCCGCTCCGGACCAGCCCTCTTGTCCGATCTGGCCAAGAGGGCTCCTTTCTGGCAGATTTTCACTACGCAAAGTAATCATTCCAGCCACTAGCAGTCACGGCGCGCGCGATCATGGGCGCTCGAAGGCTGAGATGCGCTCGTGACGCTTGCCACATAGTCTGAGTGGTTGACGGCCGGTCAGGTTGCCGGAAGGCCTCGACAACGTGAATCGCTTCCCGAAGGGGTTGTCGGTCCGATCGGTGCGGCTGGCTGCAGGAAATCAAACCGGGGCAACAGACTCGACGTTCGGCCATCACTCTCTGTCCGGTTCGTATGATCTTCAGGTTTCGATGTCTTCACTACTTGAACGGTAGCTAGCGTCAACCGGACGATTTCATCAACACAGGTGAATGCCTGCTCGGGCATTCGATCTGCTGGGTGCTGAGTGGTTCTCAAGCACGTACGGCCTATTGGCGGCACGAAAGCGCCTTTGAAATGGGTATGTTCTCCGGCGTCAGGGCAACCGTGTGCGAGGAGACCGACCCGTGGCGGCGAAGCAGAAGTTTGTTTACTCCTTCACCGAAGGAAACAAGGACCTCAAGGATCTTCTTGGCGGCAAGGGTGCGAACCTGGCCGAGATGACCAACCTGGGTCTCCCCGTCCCTCCGGGGTTCACCATCACGACCGAGGCCTGCAAGGTCTTCCTGGAGACCGGCAGTGAGCCCGCCTCCCTGCACGAGGAGATCAGCAAGCACCTGACGGCCCTCGAGGCCGAGATGGGCAAGACGCTCGGGCAGCACGACAACCCGTTGCTGGTGTCGGTCCGTTCGGGTGCCAAGTTCTCCATGCCCGGCATGATGGACACCGTTCTGAACATCGGTCTGTCCGACGCTTCGGTGGCCGGCCTCGCCGCCCAGTCCGGCAACGAGCGTTTCGCCTGGGACTCCTACCGCCGCCTGGTCCAGATGTTCGGCAAGACCGTGCTGGGCGTGGACGGCGAGCTGTTCGAGGAGGCCCTGGACGAGGCCAAGCAGGCCAAGGGCACCGAGAACGACCTCGACCTGACCGCCGAGGACCTCAAGGGCCTGGTCGAGACCTTCAAGGGCATCGTCAAGCGCGAGACCGGCCGGGAGTTCCCGCAGGAGCCGCGCGAGCAGCTCGACCTCGCCATCTACGCCGTCTTCCACTCCTGGAACGGCGACCGCGCCCGGCTGTACCGCCGCCAGGAGCGCATCCCGAACGACCTCGGCACCGCGGTCAACGTCTGCACCATGGTCTTCGGCAACCTCGGCGAGGACTCCGGCACCGGCGTCGCCTTCACCCGTGACCCCTCCACGGGCACCCAGGGCGTCTACGGCGACTACCTGCAGAACGCGCAGGGCGAGGACGTCGTCGCCGGCATCCGCAACACCCTGCAGCTGGCCGACCTCGAGCAGCTCGACAAGAAGTCGTACGACGAGCTGATGACCATCATGCAGACGCTCGAGACGCACTACCGCGACCTCTGCGACATCGAGTTCACCATCGAGCGCGGCAAGCTCTGGATGCTGCAGACCCGCGTCGGCAAGCGCACCGCGGCAGCCGCCTTCCGCATCGCCGTCCAGCTCGTGGACCAGGGCCTGATCGACCTGGACGAGGCGCTGCACCGGGTCACCGGCGGCCAGCTGGCCCAGCTGATGTTCCCGCGCTTCGCCCCGACCTCCGAGACCAAGCCGGTCGCCTTCGGCATCGCGGCCTCGCCCGGCGCCGCGGTCGGCCGGGTGGTCTTCGACTCCTACACCGCCGTCAAGTGGTCCCGCTCCGGCGAGAAGGTCATCCTCGTCCGCCGAGAGACCAACCCGGACGACCTCGAGGGCATGATCGCGGCCGAGGGCATCCTGACCTCGCGCGGCGGCAAGACCTCCCACGCGGCCGTCGTCGCCCGCGGCATGGGCAAGACCTGTGTCTGCGGCGCCGAGGAGCTGGAGGTCGACACCAAGAACCGCAAGTTCACCACCTCCGGCGGCCAGGTCGTCCACGAGGGCGACGTCGTCTCCATCGACGGTGCCAACGGCAAGGTGTACCTGGGCGAGGTCCCGGTGCTGCCGTCCCCGGTCGTCGAGTACTTCGAGGGCACCCTGCACGCCGGCGCCGACGTCCAGGGCGGGCTCGTCCAGGCCGTGCACCGGCTGATGGCGCACGCCGACGTCCGCCGCCGGCTCGCCGTTCGCGCCAACGCCGACAACGCCGAGGACGCGAACCGCGCCCGCCGGTACGGCGCCCAGGGCATCGGCCTGTGCCGCACCGAGCACATGTTCCTCGGTGAGGAGCGCCGCAAGGAGGTCGAGCACCTGATCCTGGCGGACAACGACAAGGACCGCGAGCTCGCCCTGTCCTCCCTGCTGCCGCTGCAGAAGGGCGACTTCCTGGAGCTCTTCCAGTCGATGGACGGGCTCCCCGTCACCGTCCGACTGCTCGACCCGCCGCTGCACGAGTTCCTGCCCGACATCACCGAGCTGTCGGTGCGCGTCGCCCTCGCCGAGGCCCGCAAGGACCCGAACGAGAACGACCTGCGCCTGCTGCAGGCGGTGCACAAGCTGCACGAGCAGAACCCGATGCTCGGCCTGCGCGGCGTCCGCCTCGGCCTGGTCATCCCCGGCCTGTTCGGCATGCAGGTCCGGGCGATCGCGGAGGCCGCGGCCGAGCGCAAGCTGGCCGGCGGCGACCCGCGTCCCGAGGTGATGATCCCGCTGGTCGGCACCGTCCAGGAGCTGGAGCTGGTACGCGACGAGTGCGAGCGGGTGCTCACCGAGGTCGCGCAGTCCACCGGCGTGAAGCTGGACATCAAGCTCGGTACCATGATCGAGCTGCCGCGCGCCGCGGTGACCGCCGGTCAGATCGCCGAGGCCGCCGAGTTCTTCTCCTTCGGCACCAACGACCTGACCCAGACGGTGTGGGGCTTCTCGCGCGACGACGTCGAGGCCAGCTTCTTCACCGCCTACCTGGAGAAGGGCATCTTCGGCGTCAGCCCGTTCGAGACCATCGACCGGGACGGCGTGGGCTCGCTGGTCAAGCACGCCGCCGAGGCCGGCCGGGCCACCCGGCCCGACCTCAAGCTCGGCGTCTGCGGCGAGCACGGCGGTGACCCGGACTCGGTGCACTTCTTCCACGAGGTGGGGCTGGACTACGTGTCCTGCTCTCCCTTCCGCATCCCGGTGGCGCGCCTGGAGGCCGGCCGCGCCGCCATCGAGACGGCGGGCAGCGATTCGCGCTGACACGAAGCAGCGCGGTCCCATCGCTGACCGCACACCCCCTCCGCAGGGGAGGGGCGTTCGACGGAGCTCGGCGCAGGAGAGCCGTCGGACGTAGCAACCGGGGCGGGAACGGACAATGGGGTCCGTTCCCGCCCCGGCGGCCTTTCCGGGCCCCGGCGGCCTTTCCACGCCGGGCGTCCCCACGACCGGCGCCGCCCGCATCCGCCCACGGCGAGCCACTGCGGGCCACGGCAGCCCACCGCAACCCACGGCATGCCACCGCAACTCACGGCGGACCACGCACGGCCCGGATCCCCGTAGCCGGGTCTACGGCGGCGGTCGGCAGCCGGAGCACTTCGTAGTGGCCGGTACTCCGTCTGCGGCCGAACGGGTGAGAGCGGCGCGAAGCGCGGCCCGGCACGCTCGGCCGACCGGGCAAGCTGTCGGCCATGACCAGCCGAAACCACGTGATCGTCGTCGCCGTCCTGCTGGTGTTCGCGATCGTTGCGGCGGCCGCCTACGCCCTGGGCGACCGCACCGGCTCGACGAGGAATCCCACCACCGGTCCCACGCCGGGCGGCACCGCCGCCGGCTCGTCGCCGACCGGCCGGACACCGTCCGCTCCGGTCTCCGGCGCCGTCCCCCGCACGTCCACGCCCCGGCCCACGACGGGCGGCGCGAGCCCGGTCTGGCTGCCGAGCGATCCGGCGATCGCCGACGTCTGCCGCACCCGGCTCCCGGCCCAGGCCGACGACACCCTCGTCCTGATCGCCCGGGGAGGCCCGTACCCCTACCGCTCGGACGGGGTCGTGTTCGAGAACCGGGAGGGCCTGCTGCCGCGGCACACCAGCGGCTACTACCACGAGTACACCGTCGTCACCCCGAACTCCGACGACCGCGGCACCCGGCGCATCGTCACCGGGACGGCCGGCGAGCAGTACTGGACGTCCGACCACTACGCGAGCTTCCGCGAGATCGACCCCCGTTGCTGAGGCCCGTTGCCCAGCCCTGTTGCCCAGCCCCCGTCGCCGAGCCCACTGCCGACCCCGCCCCGGCCCCGGTCCGCAGCCGACGGCGGCGAAGGACCGGCACGACCGGAAACGCCCTGGTCGGCCGTCCGACCCGTCTGCCACCATGGCCGTGATGACCGAGCCCATCCGCCCGAGCGAGCCCGACGACCGCAAGCCGACCACCAATCACAAGCCGACCACCAATCACAGGCCGACCACGGAGCGCACCCCGGCCCCGGGCCGCACCGCCCCTCCGGCCTCCGGGCCTGCCGGCGGCCCCCGGCTCGCCGCAGCGCTCGACGCGTTGCAGGGCCTCTCCGTCGGTGACGCGCTCGGTGCCCAGTTCTTCGTCCCCGCCAACCGGCCGTACCTGGACCGGCGGCAGGCCCCGCCGGGCAGGTGGCCGTGGACGGACGACACCGAGATGGCCTGCTCGGTGCATGCCGGGTTCGCCGAGCGCGGCCGGATCGACGGCTTCGACCTCACCCACGCCTTCGCCCGCCGGCACGACTTCGACCGCGGCTACGGGCCGGCCGCGAACCGGATGCTCCGGCTGGTCCGCGAGGGCGGCGACGCCCGCCGACTGGCCGCCGAGCTCTTCGACGGGCAGGGCTCGTACGGGAACGGTGCGGCCATGCGGGTCGCGCCGCTCGGCGCCGCGCACGCCGACGATCCCGCCGCGGTGGTCCGCCCGGCGGCGGACACCGCCGTGATCACCCACACCCATCCCCAGGCGGTGGACGGTGCGATCGCCGTCGCGGTGGCCGCGGCGCTGGCCGTCCGGGCCCGGCTGCGGGCCGAGCGGCCGGCGGCGGAGGACTTCCTGGCCGAGGTCCGGCGGCTCACCCCGCGAGGCGCGGTCCGTGACGGGCTGGGCGAGGCGATCGGACTGGCCGGGGTCGCGGACCCGCACACCGCCGCCCGGGTGCTGGGCAACGGCAGCCGGGTCAGTGCGGCGGACACCGTGCCGTTCGCGCTCTGGGCGGCCGCGCGGCACCTGGACGACTATCCGGCCGCGATCTGGGACACCGTCACCGCCGGCGGGGACGTCGACACCACGGCCGCCGTGGTCGGCGGGGTGGTCGCGGCGCACACCGGCACGGCGGGCATCCCGGCCGCCTGGCTGGCGGCCAGGGAAGCGTTGCCGGGATGGGCAACCCCGGAGGCGGGCAGCGTGGGCGACGGCACGAGGAGCGGCACGGCCGGCAGCGCGGTGGACGGCGCTCCGGGACCGGCCGACGGCACCCGGATCGTGCTGCCGCGGCCGGTCGAGCTCCCCGAGCTGCGGTGGACGGACCAGGACTGGCAGCGCATCAGGACCTCCCGCCACGACCGGACGGGTGCGCTGCTGATGCACACCGCCGAGGGCGTGCTCCACCTGCGGGACGGCCGTACCGGCCACGGGGTGCTGGACGTCGACGTGGCGGCGCTGCCGCGGACCGGCTGGCGCCCGGTGTCGGCCCGGGCCGAGGCCCACCCGGCCCGCTCGCCGCACGACCCGGCCGACCTGCTGGCGGCACTCGCACTCCTCTGACCGCCGACCGCCGGCCGCTGACCGCGTCCCGGTCGTCGGCCGACCGCGGCTACCAGGTGTCGACGGCGTTCATCCGCCGAAGGCAGGACGGGACCTCCTGGAGCGTCAGCCAGCACTCCCACATCCGGCGGTCGGCGCCGTCGCCCCAGGGATTGCCGAGGCAGATCCGGCCGCCGGCCACGTCCACGTCCTTGATGAAGTACGCGTGGCTCGCGGCCAGCCGGCCGCCGTGCAGCCGCTCGCGGTCGTCGCCGCGGCCGTGGGTGCTGGCGGTGAGGGCCTGGCCGCGGGCCCGCCGGTCGGCGAGTTCGTGGCAGAGCCAGGGGTTGGCGAGGTCGATCTCGCCCTCACGGGAGGGGCGGCCGGTGAGCAGGCTCAGCGCGTCGCTGGGGTGTCCGCCGTCGGCGATGCCCGAATAGCCGCCGTAGAACCGGGCGGCGGCCTTCTCGTAGTAGCCGGGCCAGGTCTCGGCGTACCGGGAGTCGTCGCTGTGGCCCTTGGCGCCCCACAGTACGCCGTGCCCGTAGGGCAGGTCGGGCACCACGGTGATGTCGACCGGCCGGTCCTGGTCGTAGAGGGTGCAGGTGACGGTGCCGTTGGCCTCCTGGCGGAGGTGGCGCGGGGCGTGGTGCGGGTTGGCCTGGATCACCGCCTGGACGCTGGTCAGCAGCCAGCAGGTGCCGAACCTGCCCTGGTCCACGTCCTGCCAGCTCATCGCCTCGGTCGAGCCGGAGACCCGCTGCCACCGCTCGGTGAAGTACGCGCCGTCCACCTGAGCGAACGGCCCCTGCGGCAGGACCCAGCCGTGCTCCCCGCAGCTGCAGTCGGGCTCGTAGTCGGGCTGGCTGCACGGCATCGCCGTGCCGATCAGCATCGCGGCGTACGGGCTGACCGAGCGCAGCAGCCAGCCGAACAGCTCCTGCTGGCGGCGCCAGTCGTAGGCGGAGCGGCCGTCGGCGTCCTTGACGTGGGTGAGGGCGTCCCAGCGGTCCAGGCCCTGCTGGCCGAAGCGGCGCACGACCAGGTCGAGTTCGGCGGGCGGCAGCGGCATCAGCAGGTTGCCGATGTGGTCGAGCAGGGCACGGGCGCCGTAGTGCTGTTCGCCGGAGAAGAGCAGGTCCCAGACCTGGCGGCCGACGGCGTCGGCGCGGTGCGGGTCCGGCGGCGGCCCGGGCGGCTGCCAGGGCAGCTCCACCAGCGGGCGGCCGCCGCGCACGTACGGGATGGTGCGCCGGTCCGCCTTGTCGATCAGCCGGTTGGCCGCGTCGACCGTGCCCAGGATCGCCCGGCCGCCCGGGACGAACGGCGCGGCGGCCCCCGCCACCTGGCGCCAGTTGTTGCGGTGGTAGCCCATCCGGTCCCCCTCGTCCGTTCCACCCGACCCACGAGGGTAAGGGGTCCGGCCGGGAGGCGCCCGCACCGGGCCCGGTCCGACGGCCCGTGAGGAGCGGTCGGTCCAGCGGCCCGTGTCGCCCCGTCAGCAGGGAGACGGCCGGTAATCGAGCTGCGGGTGCGGGCCGCCGCGCCTACGCTGCCCGGCATGCCGACACTGCTCACCGTCAATCTGGCCCGTCCGCGTCCCAACCCGGCCAAGCCGGGGACCGGGGGCACTGGGATCGACAAGCGCCCGGTCGACCACCCGGTGGAGGTGCGCGCCCCGGGGCCCAAGCACACCGGGCTGCACAGCGGCCTGGTCGGCGACCGGATCTTCGACACCCGCAACCACGGCGGCGACGACCAGGCGGTGTACGCCTACGCCCGGGAGGTCCTCGACCGGTGGGCGGCGGAGCTCGGCAAGGAGCTGCCGAACGGCAGTTTCGGCGAGAACCTCACCACCGCCGGGCTGGACGTCGACGGCGCGCTGATCGGGGAGCGCTGGCGGATCGGTCCGCAGGTGCTGCTGGAGGTCGCCGTGCCGCGGATCCCCTGCACGACCTTCGCGTACTGGCTGGACGAGCGCCGCTGGTTGCGCCGGTTCACCGAGGCGGCGCTGCCGGGCGCCTACCTGCGGGTGGTCGAGCCGGGTCTGATCGGGGCCGGCGATCCGGTCACGGTGGAGCACCGGCCTGGGCACGGCGTCACGGTCGCGGACTGCTTCCGTGCCCTCACCGGCGACGCCTCGCTGCTGCCGCTGCTGGTGGACGTCGCCGAGCTGCCGGAGGACGTCCGGGAGCTGGCCCGCCGCCGCACCGACCGCCCGCCCTACGCCCCGGGGCCGGACGCGCCGTAGCCCGCCGCCCCGCAGCCGTACGCACGCGCAGCCGCACCCACGCCGCAGCCGTACACACCCGAACCGCCGGACCCGCCGGACCCGACCCGCCGGACCCGGCCGGCCCGGCCCCGGCGCACGCGGCGCCCGGACCGGGCCGTCGGACGGGGTCGTCCGGCCGACCGGACCGTCAGGCGGGGATCAGCGGACCGCCGTGTCTAAGGCACTCCTGGTTGATGGCCGGGTCCGGGGCGCTCGGCGAGGTGGCGGCGGCGATCCGCAGCTCGATGATGTCGCGGACGGCCGGCCACTCCTCGTCGAGGATCGAGTAGAAGGCGGTCGAGCGGACCACCCCGTCCAGGCCGCGCGAGTGGGCCCGGCGGACCCCTTCGCAGGTGGCGCCGAGCCGCTCGATGGCGGCGCGCGAGCGCAGGTTGCGGGCGTCGGCGCGGAGCGAGATCCGCTGCACCCGCCACGCCTCGAAGGCGTGGCGCAGCATCAGCAGCTTCGCCTCGGTGTTGATGCCGGTGCCCTGGGCCCAGGGGGCGAGCCAGGTGTTGCCGATCTCGGCGGCGTCCGGCACCGCCTCGCGGGGATCGCCGAACGGCACGCCCGGAACCGGCGGCCACACCAGCGGGCCCTGCCAGTAGTCGAGCTCCAGGAACCGGGTGGAGCCGACCACCCGGTTGTCGGCGGTGCTCACGGTCGCGAACGGCAGCGACCGGCCCGCGGCCTGGTCGGCGAGGGCACGCCCGATGTACTCCCTGGCCGCTTCGAGGCCGTGCGGGACGGGGGTGAAGGCGTAGGTCGTACGGTCCGCTGCACCTGCCTCGGCCAGTGCCTCCGCGTGGTGCTCTGCGAGAGGCTCCAGCCGCACGGTGCGGCCGATGAGGGTGACGGGAACGGGCACGGAATCCTTCGGTCCTTCGGCGGTCGGAGGGTCCCTCGGTCCGGGGTCACGGCGTCGAGGGTCTGGTCTTCGCCCCGCTCCGGGGCCTCCGCCGCACCGTCGGCGCACGCCGGCAGGGCCGGTCGGGCGGCGGGGGGCGACGGCCCGGAAACGGGCAGCGCGGTGCCGGAACGGGTACGGATCGACGACCCGGACCGGCGGGATGGGCGAGGGGACAGTGTGCGTCCGCGAGATGGCCGAGAGAGAGACGAGAGCACGAAGGGAAGCAGGCGGCCAAGTGAAGGCAAGGTGCGCAGAAGGTGGCTGGCAACACACCTGTTCGGGGCGTGGCCGGCGACGTCACGGACGGCGCGGCGACGACGCGACGGTGCGAGGCAGCGAGAGGACGATACCCGCAAGAAGGCGGTGCGTCACTTCGCGGCGCGAGATCGGGGGCGTGCGCGTGTCGGAGGTACGCCGTGGAAGGGGTCCGGCGGCCCCCGAAAAGCCGCCCGGACGCCTTCGACCAGCCGTTTCGGCCCGAAGTGAGAATATTCTGCAAGCGGGGTGGAGACACGCGGCGGCTGCGGGAATTCCCGCGGCCCCGGGCACGCTGGAGTGATCGACGGGTGTCCGCGTGATGCCTGCCGGGGCGGTGCCGACGAACGGGCGGCCCCGAACGATCGACGTGACGAGACGGAACGGGGTTGGGTGCGCCGTGCGTGATCCCAAGGAGCTGTACGCGCTGGAGCCGGCCGGTGTCGGGGCGGTCGCCGCGGCGCAGGAGGCCGCGGCCGAGGCCGACGGCGGGCTGGTGCTGCTGTACCACTTCGAGGGGTTCATGGACGCCGGCGAGGCCGGCACCCAGGTCGTCTCGCACCTGCTGGAGCACGGTGCGCCGCAGGTCGTCGCCCGCTTCGACCACGACCGCCTGGTGGACTACCGGGCCCGGCGCCCCGCGATGGTGTTCGACCGCGAGCGCTGGACGGACTACGACCCGCCGGAGATCCTCCTCCAGCTGGTGCACGACTCGGTCGGCGCGCCCTTCCTGGTGCTCTCCGGCCCGGAGCCGGACACCGAGTGGGAGCTGTTCGCCTCCGCGGTGCGCGGCCTGATCGAGCGGTTCGACGTCCGCCTCGCGGTGGACTTCCACGGCATCCCGATGGGCGTCCCGCACACCCGTCCGGTCGGTCTCACGCCGCACGGCACCCGGATGGACCTGGCGCCCGGCTACCCGCGCTGGTTCGACCAGGCGCAGGTGCCGGGCAGTGCCCAGGCGCTGCTGGAGTTCCGGCTCGCCGAGGCCGGTCACGACGTTCTGGGGTTCGCCGTCCACGTCCCGCACTACATCGCGCGCTCCGCCTACCCGGCCGCCGCGGTGCAGATCCTGGAGGCGGTGCAGTCCGCGACGGGCCTGGTGCTGCCCGGTACGGAGCTGAAGCTGCGGGTGGACGAGGTGTACGCCGAGATCGAGGAGCAGTTGGAGCAGGGCGACGGCGAGCTGCGCTCCGCCATCCGGGGCATGGAGGGCCAGTACGACGCGGTCGCCGGCGCGGACGGACGCGAGAGCCTGCTCGCCCAGGCGACCGACCTCCCCTCCGCGGACGAGCTGGGCCGCCGCTTCGAGGAGTTCCTCGCGGAGCACGAGCGCGACACGGAGTGACGCCCGGGCGCGCCGCGGCGGCCCCGCCACCGCTGCCCTGACCGGCCGTGCCGGGCCCGCACGACGGCGGCGCACCGGACGGCCCGTGCGACACGGCCGCCCCGGGGTCCGGGAGCTTCCGCGGGCGTCCCGTACGTTGGGACGACCAGGAACGGACCCGGGGGGACTCATGGCACGACGGCGCGACGGCGGGGGGACGGCCCTGGCGGCGGTCCTGCTGCCGGTGCTGCTGGCCGCGGCCGGCTGCGGCGCGGACGGGGGCTCGCGGGCGGCGCCGCCCGCCCCGCCGTCGGACGGGGCGCAGCAGCAGTCCCCGGGGCGGTCGGCCGCGCAGGCCTCCCCGTCGCCGGCCGGCCCGTACGTCGCCCTCGGCGACTCCTACACCTCCGGCCTGAAGGTGCCGCCGCAGACCGGCACCCCGGCGGGGTGCGCCCGTTCCGGGGTGAACTACCCGGCGCTGGTCGCCGCGGGCCTCGGGCTGAGCGGCACCGGTTTCCGGGACGTCAGCTGCAGCGGCGCCCGCACCGGCGACCTGACGGCCCCGCAGCGGACCGCGGACGGCACCAACCCGCCCCAGCTGGACGCCCTCGCAGGCACCACCCGGCTGGTGACGGTCGGGATCGGCGGCAACGACGCCGGCTTCATGGACGTCGTCACCCGGTGCGCGCAGGAGAGCCTGCGCTCCACCCTGGCCGCGGGCGGCGCCGGCACCGCGGCCTCGGCCTGCCGGGCGGTCTACGCCGCGGCCGGCGGCGGGCCGGACGAGGTGCAGCAGAAGGTCGCCGCGGCGGGCGGGAAGGTCGGCGCCGTCCTCGCGGAGATCCACCGCCGGGCGCCCTCGGCACGGGTGTACGTGGTCGGGTACCCGGCGCTGCTGCCGGCCGACCCGGCGGCCTGCCGGGTGACCCTCGGGGACGGCTTCGCCGCCGCCGACCTGGCCTTCCTCACCGAGAAGCAGCAGCAGCTGAACGGGATGCTGCGGGAGCGGGCCGCCGCGGCCGGGGCGGTCTTCGTGGACACCGCCGCCGCGTCGGCGGGCCACGACATGTGCGCGGGGGAGGGCGAGCGCTGGATCGAGCCGGCGCTGCCGGCCGCGGGCGGCGCGCCGCTGCACCCGAACGCCCGGGGTGAGCGCGGCATGGCCGAGGCCGTCCTGGCGGCCGTCCGCGGCTGAGCCGGGCGCCGTTCCGCCGGTTCCGCAGCGCAGGGCACCCGGGCCGCCACGCAGGAGGCCCGTTCCGCAACGCAGGACGCCCCCGAAGGAGCACCGGCCGTCCGCGGGTCAGGGCAGGGACTGCGGACGGCCGGGCCGATCAGGGGCGGTGGCGGGCGGCAGGGCCGACAGGGCCCGCCGAAGGGGTCAGACCTCGCCGAGTCGGGTGGTGTGCACCGGGATCCGGACGCTCTCGTCGTCCAGGCACTCGCCGGTCGCCAGGTCGAAGCGCTGCTTGAGGAGCGGCGAGGCGACGTACACCCGGCCGTCCGCACTGGAGCCGACCAGTCCGCGGGAGAGCACGTACGCCCCGGTGAACGGGTCGCGGTTGGCCACCGCGTAGAGGCGGTCGGCGTGGTCGCGGAAGACGGCGGCCTGGGTGCCGTCCGGCAGCAGGACGGCGACGCCGCGGCCGGGGGTGAGCTGCTCCCAGTCGCAGACGGAGGTCCAGGACCGGCCGGTCAGCAGCTCGACGCGGGTGGTGGTGGCGACGGTGGTCATCGGGTCTCCAGGAGCGCGTTGTCGGGGTCGAGGGCGGCGAGCAGCTCCTCCTCGGTGGCGAGGAGCACCAGGTCGGGCTTGATCTGGTCGCGCTCGGGGGTGAACCGGATGCTCGGGTCCGGCACGCCCGGGGCGTTGACGAAGGAGACGAAGCGGCGCATCCGGTCCGGGTCGGCCAGGGTGGCGGCCCACTCGTCCTGGTAGTCGGCGACGTGGTTGGCCATCATGGCCTCCAGGTCGGCGCAGATGCCGAGCGAGTCGTCCACCACCACGTCGCGGACGTGGTCGAGGCCGCCCTCGATGCGCTCCAGCCAGGTGGAGGTGCGCTCCAGCCGGTCGGCGGTGCGGATGTAGAACATCAGGAACCGGTCGATCAGCCGGATCAGCTGCTCGTCGTCGAGGTCCTGGGCGAGCAGGTCCGCGTGGCGCGGGGTGGCGCCGCCGTTGCCGCCGACGTAGAGGTTCCAGCCGTTGGAGGTGGCGATGATGCCGAAGTCCTTGCCGCGGGCCTCGGCGCACTCGCGGGCGCAGCCGGAGACCGCCGACTTGAGCTTGTGCGGGCTGCGCAGGCCGCGGTAGCGCAGCTCCAGCTGGATCGCCATGCCGACCGAGTCCTGGACGCCGTAGCGGCACCAGGTCGAGCCGACGCAGGACTTCACGGTGCGCAGCGACTTGCCGTAGGCGTGGCCGGACTCGAAGCCGGCCGCGACCAGGCGGGACCAGATCTGCGGGAGCTGGTCGACGCTGGCGCCGAAGAGGTCGATCCGCTGACCGCCGGTGATCTTGGTGTAGAGGCCGAAGTCGCGGGCGACCTCGCCGATCACGATGAGCTTGTCCGGGGTGATCTCGCCGCCGGGGATCCGCGGCACGACCGAGTAGGAGCCGTTCTTCTGCAGATTGGCCAGGAAGTGGTCGTTGGTGTCCTGCAGGGCGGCCTGCTCGCCGTCCAGGATGTGCCCGGAGGCCTCCAGCTCGGGGGCGAGCGAGGCGATGATCGAGCCGACGGTCGGCTTGCAGACCTCGCAGCCCTCGGCGCCCTCGGGGGCGCGGCCGTGCTCGGCGAGCAGCTGCCGGTGGGTGGCGATCCGCTTGACCCGGACGATCTCGTACAGCTCGGCGCGGGTGTGCGCGAAGCAGGGGCACAGGCCCTTGTCGACCTCGACGCCGGAGGCCTCCAGCTCGTCGGTGACGATGGTGGAGAGCAGCTTGACGCAGGAGCCGCAGCCGGTGCCGGCCTTGGTGCACTTCTTGACCTCGGGCACGGTGGTGCAGGAGTGCTCGGTGACGGCCGAGCGGACCTGGCCCTTGGTGACGTTGTGGCAGTTGCAGACCACCGCGTCGTCCGGCAGCGCGGAGCTGCCGAGCGAGACGGGGGCGCCGGAGCCGGCCGGGAGGACGAGGGACTCGGCGGGCACGGGCAGCGGGTTGCCCGTCCCGGCCAGCGGCCGCAGCGAGGAGTACGCCTCGGCGTCGCCGACCAGGATGCCGCCGAGCAGTGCGCCGTCGGCGGTGACGACCAGCTTCTTGTAGATGCCGGAGCGGGAGTCGGAGTAGACGACGTCCAGGGAGCCCTCGGTGGTGCCGAAGGCGTCGCCGAAGCTGGCGACGTCGACGCCGAGGAGCTTGAGCTTGGTGGAGAGGTCGGCGCCGGTGAACGGCTTGCACGCCTCGTCGGCGAGCTGCTGGGCGACGGCCTGGGCCATCTCGTAGCCGGGGGCGACCAGGCCGTAGACCCGGCCGTCGACGGCGAGCGCGCACTCGCCGATGGCGAAGACGTGCTCGTCGGAGGTCCGGCAGTACTCGTCGACGGCGATGCCGCCGCGCTCGCCGACGTCCAGGCCGCAGTCGCGGGCCAGCTGGTCGCGGGGGCGGACGCCGGCCGAGAAGATCACCAGGTCGGTCTCCAGGTCGGAGCCGTCGGTGAAGGTCATGCCGCGGGCCCTGCCGTCCTCGACCACCACGGTCTTGGTGCCGACCCCGGTGTGCACGACGACGCCCATCTCCTCGATGGTGCGGCGCAGCGCCTCGCCGCCGCCCTCGTCCACCTGGACGGGCATCAGCCGCGGTGCGAACTCGACCACGTGGGTCTCCAGGCCGAGGCCCTTGAGCGCGCCGGCCGCCTCCAGGCCGAGCAGGCCGCCGCCGACCACCGCACCGACGTTGGCGGTCGCCGCGTACGCCTCGATGGCCTCCAGGTCCTCGATGGTCCGGTAGACGAAGCAGCCCTCGGCGTCCTTGCCGTCGACCGGCGGGACGAACGGGTAGGAGCCGGTGGCCAGCACCAGGGTGTCGTAGCCGATCGTGTTCCCGGCCGCGGTGGTGACGGTCTTCGCCGTCCGGTCGATCGAGGCGACGGGGGAGGAGAGGTGCACCTCGAAGCCGTGCCGGTCGGCGAAGCCCTCCTCGGCGAGCAGCAGGTCGTCGGCGGACTTGCCGGAGAAGTACGAGGTGAGGGCGACGCGGTCGTAGGCGTGCCGGGGCTCCTCGGCGAGGACGACGACCCGGTGGCGGTCGGCGGCGCCGGTGTCGACCAGGGCTTCCAGGAAGCGGTGGCCGACCATGCCGTACCCGACCAGGACGACAGTCGGCTTGCTGGTGGTCATCGGGCTGGTGGTCATCGCGAGGGCCCTCCGGGGGTCGTGCTCTGGGTGGTGAGCAGGTGCAGCGGGTGTGCGGACAGGGCCTCGTCGCCCTCCCAGGTGCCGGCGAGGTCGCCGACGGTGCCGAGGTCGCCGAGCAGGACGCCGCCGACCAGGCGGTCGCCGCCCAGGTCGTCGCGACGGACGATGACCTTGCGGTAGGTGCCGCGGCTGGCGTCGGCGAGCCGGACGACCCGGTCGCCGGGGCCGGCGGGCGAGGTCTCGCCGAAGGCGGCGAGGTCCAGCGGCGCCGAGTCGGGGCCGGCCAGGGTGAGCCGGGTGAGCAGCCGGCTGCCCCGGTACGGGGCGTCCTGGCCGCACAGCAGCCGGGCCAGCCGGTCGGCCTGCGCGAGGGCGGGTCCGGCCAGGCCGTAGACGGTGCCGCGGTGTTCGGCGCAGTCGCCGACGGCGTGGACCGCCGGGTCGGAGGTGCGCAGCCGGTCGTCGACGACGATGCCGCGCCGCACCTCCAGTCCGGCCGCGACGGCGAGGCCGGTGCGCGGCCGGACGCCGGTGGCGATGACGAGGAGTTCGGCGTCCAGCCGGAAGCCGTCGGCGAGTTCGACGCCGGTGATCCGGCGGTCCTCGGTGAGCGCGGAGCGCACCCGGCACTCGGTGTGCACCTCGACGCCGAGTTCGGCGAGGTGGGCGCGGAGCAGCCCGGCGGCCTCCTCGTCGAGGTGGCGCTCCATCAGGTGCTCGCCCTGGTGGGCCAGCACCACCTGGACGCCGCGGGCGGCGAGCGCCCGGGCGGCGCTCACCCCGAGGAGTCCGCCGCCGACCACCACGGCCTGCCGGACGCCCGGCAGGTGCCGGTCGATCAGCTCGCAGTCGGCCATGGTGCGGAAGGCGAACACCCCGGTGGGAAGATCGTGCCGCTCGCGCCCGGTCAGCGCGTCGTCGAACAGGCCGCGCAGCGGCGGCAGGACGGGGTTGGAGCCGGTGGCGAGGACCAGGTGGTCGTACGCGACGGCGGCGCCGTCGTCGCACTGCACCAGGCGGTGCTCGCGGTCGATCCGGACGGCCCGGGCCCGGCGGCACTCCACCTGCGCGGGGAGTGCCGCCAGGGCCGCGGTGTCCGGCGCGTAGCGGCCGGCCAGCACGTCGGCGAGCAGGACCCGGTTGTAGGGGGCGTGCTCCTCCTCGGCGAGCAGCGTCACCCGGCCGGCGCCGTGGGCGGTGAGCTGCTGGGCGAGCCGGTGGCCGGCCATGCCGCCGCCGATCACCACGATCCGCGGCTCCGCTGTGCTGTCCGTCGCTGTCATGCCCTCGAGCATGGTTGCCGGACGTTTCCCGGCCGGGGCCGCTCTGTTTCGCGAGCGGAAAGTCGACCTCAGCGGCGCGCGGGGCGCGCTGTGAGCCCCGGGTCAGGCGAGCTGGGCGGCCTGCAGTCCGGCGTACGCCCCGCCGCTGCGCAGGAGTTCGGCGTGCGAGCCGATCTCGGCGATCCGGCCGCGGTCCATCACCACGATCCGGTCGGCGTTCCTGATCGTGGAGAGCCGGTGGGCGACCACGAACACCGTCCGGCCCTCGACCAGCCGGGCGAGCGCCTGTTGCACCAGCGCCTCGGAGCGGGAGTCCAGGGCGGAGGTCGCCTCGTCGAGGATCAGCACCCGAGGGTCGCGGATCAGCGCCCGGGCGATCGCCAGGCGCTGCTTCTGCCCGCCGGACAGCCGGGCGCCGCGCTCGCCGACGACGGTGTCCGGGCCCTGCGGCAGCCGGTCGATGAACTCCAGTGCGTTGGCGTCCCGCAGCGCGGCCCGCACGGTCTCCTCCGGCACGTCCTTCAGGCCGTAGGTGACGTTCTCCCGGACGCTGCCCTCGAACAGGATGGACTCCTGCGGCACCACGGACAGGAACTTGCGGTAGCTGCGCAGGTCGAGCTGCTCCATGTCGGTGCCGTCGAGCAGGATCCGGCCCTCGCCCGGCCGCAGGAAGCCGATCAGCAGGTTGAGCACCGTCGACTTGCCCGCGCCGGAGCCGCCGACCAGCGCGATCGTCTCGCCCGGCCGCACGGTCAGGTCGAAGCCGCTCACCGAGGGCTCCTCGCCGCCCGGGTAGGTGTGCCCGACGCCGCGGAACTCGATCCGGCCGGTGACCTGCGCGACCTCCGCCTTGCCGGAGTTCTCCTCCAGGTCGGGGGCCTGCAGCACCTCGCCGACCGAGCGGACGGACTCCAACCCCTTGCCGAGCTGCGGGGCCAGCGTCAGCAGGGTGGTGACCGAGCCGGTCAGGCTGGAGAAGTACGCGCTGAGCATCACCACCGCGCCCGGGGTGACGTCCAGCCAGCCGTAGTAGGCGACCAGCGCCGAGCCGGCCAGGCAGCCCACCCCGATCGCGTTGAGCAGGATCCAGGCGAGCGAGCCGAACCGGCCGTTGAGCAGGTCGAGGCGCAGCCCCGCGTCCAGCACCCGGCCGAGGGTGCGGTCCATCCGGCGCAGCGCCGTCCGCTCCAGGCCGTGCGCCCGGGTGATCGGGATCAGCGTGGTCATCTCGCCGACCCGCGACGACAGTTGCTCGACCTCCTGCCGGAAGGACTCGTTCTGGCTGCGCAGCCGCTCCCGCAGCCGGACGACCAGCAGTGCCGCGGCCGGCACGACCACCACGAACACCGGCAGGAAGGCCGGGGTCTGCACCCCGATGACGACCAGGCCGCCGCTGAGGGTGGCGATCGCGGCGAGGCCGTTGTCGGCGGTCTGCTGCGAGGCGTTCTCGATGCCCTCGACGTCGCGGATCACCTTGGCCTGCAGCACGCCGGCGCTGACCCGCGAGTGGTAGCCGATGGACAGCTGCTGCATCCGGTGGCATAGCGCCGAGCGCAGCCGGGTGCCCGTCCGCCGGATCGAGCCGTGCATCCAGTGCACGTACAGCAGGTGCAGCGGCAGGTTGAGCAGCAGGATCACCAGCAGCACCGCGGAGTTCCACCACAGCACGGAGACCGGCCGGTGCCGGACGACCACGTCCACGATGTTCGCGGTGATCAGCGGCAGCAGCCAGACCGGGGCGTGCTTGGCGAGGAACACGGCGACGGCCAGGGCGACGCGCCCCCGGTCGGGCCGGAAGAGGTAGAGGAGGGTGCGGACGGGGTGCTCGCCCCGGTAGCGGTGGCTGAGCGGTCCCTGGGGCAGCGCCATGGACGGTTCCTGGGGGAGGAGTTCGGTGCGGGGGCGGCACCATCCTGGCAGCCCGGTGCCGCACTGCGGCTGGCCGGAACCGGACAGCCGGCGGTCAGCCGCCGCCCTCGAACCGCTCCAGCCGCACCGCGCACGCCTTGAACTCCGGCATCCGGGACACCGGGTCGAGCGCCGGGTTGGTGTGCACGTTCGCGTTGGCCGCGCCCGGCCAGTGGAACGGCATGAACACCGTGTCCGGCCGGATCGCCGTGGTGAGCCGCGCGGGGGTGACGGTCCGTCCGCGCCGGCTCACCACGGCCACCTGCTCGCCGTCGCGCACCCCGAGCCGCTCGGCGAGCCTCGGGTGCAGCTCGACGAACGCACCGGGCGCGGCCGCGTTCAGCTCGGCCACCCGGCGGGTCTGCGCACCGGACTGGTACTGCGCCAGCACCCGGCCGGTGGTCAGGCGCACCGGGTACTCCTCGTCCGGCTCCTCACCCGCCGGACGGTGGTGCACCGCGGTGAACCTGGCCCGCCCGTCCGGCGTCGCGAACCGGTCGAGGAACAGCCGCGGGGTGCCCGGGTGGTCCGCCGACGGGCACGGCCAGAACACCCCTTCCTCGGCCTCGATCCGCTCGTAGCTGATCCCCGCGTAGTCCGCTGCACCGCCGGCCGACGCCCGGCGCAGCTCGTCGAACGCCTTCTCCGGCTCGGTCGGGAAGCCCTCGCCGTGGCCGAGCCGCCCGGCCAGCGCGTGCAGCACCTCCAGATCGCTGCGCACCCCCGCTGGGGCCTCGGCCGCCTTGCGGCGCAGGATCACCCGGCCCTCCAGGTTGGTCATGGTGCCGGTCTCCTCCGCCCACTGGGTGACCGGCAGCACCACGTCCGCGAGCGCCGCCGTCTCGGAGAGCACCACGTCGCTGACGGCCAGGAAGTCCAGCGACCGCAGCCGTTTTGTCACGTGCGCCGAACGCGGCGCCGACACCACCGGGTTGGAGCCCGCCAGCAGCAGCGTCCGCACGTCCGTGCCGAGCGAGTCCAGCAGCTCGTAGGCACTGCGCCCCGGCGCCGGCAGCGAGTCCGGGTCGACGCCCCACACCGCGGCGACGTGGGCGCGTGCCGCCGGGTCGTCCAGCTTGCGGTAGCCGGGCAGCTGGTCGGCCTTCTGGCCGTGCTCGCGGCCGCCCTGGCCGTTGCCCTGCCCGGTGAGGCAGCCGTACCCGGCGTGGAGCCGGCCGGCGTTGCCGGTGGCCAGGCAGAGGTTGATCCAGGCGCTCACCGTGTCGGTGCCCTTGGCCTGCTGCTCGGGGCCGCGGGCGGTCAGCACCATGCCCGTCCCCGCCTCGCAGAACAGCCGCACCGCCTCGCGCAGGTGCGGCAGCGGCACCCCCGTCACCGACTCGACGTGCTCCGGCCAGTGCGCCATCGCGGCCGCGCGGGTCTCCGCCCAGCCGGTGGTCCGCCCGGCGATGAACGCCTCGTCGGTGCGGCCCTCGGCGACCACCAGGTGCAGCATGCCGAGGGCGAGTGCCAGGTCGGTGCCGGGCCGCGGGGCGAGGTGCAGGTCGGCGAGTTCGGCCGTCCGGGTGCGCCGAGGGTCGACGACGACCAGCTTGCCGCCGTTCTCCTGCAGCTCGCGCAGGTAGCGGACGAACGGCGGCATGGTCTCCGCCGGGTTGCCGCCGACCAGGATCACGCAGCCCGCCCGCGGGATGTCCTCGACCGGGAACGGCAGCCCCCGGTCCAGCCCGAACGCCCGGATGCCGCCGGCCGCCGCGGAGGACATGCAGAACCGGCCGTTGTAGTCGATCGCCGAGGTGCCGAGCACCACCCGCGCGAACTTGCCCAGCAGGTACGCCTTCTCGTTGGTCAGCCCGCCGCCGCCGAACACCCCGACGGCGTCCCGGCCGTGCGCGGCGGCGGTGGCCGTCACCGCGCCGGCGATCCGGTCCAGCGCCTCGTCCCAGGACGCCGGGCGCAGCTCGCCGCCGGTGCGCACCAGCGGGGTGGTCAGCCGGGCGCCGGGGGCGAGCACCGCGGCGGCGTTCGCGCCCTTGCCGCAGAGCGCCCCCCGGTTCACCGGGAAGCCGGGCCGCTCCACCACGGCGACCGGGACGGGCCCGTCCGTGCGGCGCAGCCCCATCCCGCACTGCAGCGCGCAGTACGGGCAGTGGGTGTCGGTCGCGGCATCGTTCATGCCCCCACGGTGCTACCGCGCTGTTTCGCCGCCGCGGCCCGCAGGTTACGGCCCCCGCACACCGCCCTCACCAGGGCCCGCGGCGGCTGTGAGGCCGGGGAAACCAGTCGTGACCACCGGGCAACGGCGGGGAAACAGCGGTGGACGACGCTGGACGGCATGACGCCGATCCCCGTGCTCGTCGCCGCCCCCACCGCCACCGCCCCCGTCACGGCCGCCGGGGCCACCGCCCCGCCGCGGCCGGTACGGGTCCTGCACGCGGCCCGCCGCCCGGCCCTGGTGCTGGTCGCGCACGGCTCCCGGGACCCCTCCGCCGGAGCGGAGATCGCCCGCCTGGTGGACCGGCTGCGCGCCGCCAGACCCGAACTCGACGTCCGGCTCGGCCACCTCGGCCTCAACGCACCGCTGCTCCCCGAGGTCCTCGACGGCCTGAGCGGCCCGGCCGTCCTCGTCCCGCTGCTGCTCAGCCGCGGCTACCACGCCAGGGTCGACATCCCCACCGTGCTCGCCGCCGCCCCGCAGGTCGCCGGCACGGTCGCCGCCCCGCTCGGCCCGCACCCGCTGCTCGCCGAGGCACTCGCCGCCCGGCTCGCCGAGGCCGGCTGGCGCCGCGGTGCCGACGGCCGGGACGCCGTGGTGCTCGCCGCCTCCGGCTCCCGCGACCCGGCCGCCGCCCTCGACACCACCGAGCAGGCCCGGCTCCTGGCACTGCGCCTGGGCGTGCCCGTCCACCCCGGCTACGTCGCCGCCGGCGGCCCCAGCGTCGCCGAGACCGTCGCCCGCCTCGCCGCCGAGGGCCGCCGCCCCGCCGTGGCCGGCTACTTCACCGCCCCGGGCGACTTCGCCCGCCTCGCGGCCGCCGCCGGCGCCCCCCTCGCCGCCGCCCCGCTGGGCGCCCACGACGCCGTGGTCCGCCTCGTCCTGGACCGCTACCGCACCGGCGTCCCCGCCCTGCTCCCCACCGCCGCCTGACCGGAACCCCCGCCTGCAAGGGCCCACCCACCAGGGGCCAGGGGAACCGCGCGACCGGCCACCCCGGCGCAGCCCGCCCGGCTCCGACCCCCACCACCCGCGACCCCCACCATCCGCGACCTCCGGCCCGGTGCAGCGGGCCCTCCCCGCGTCAGCGGGCCGCGCACCGCTCCTGTCCCGGGCTCCCCGCCGCGACCGCACCCCGCACCCGCACCGGCAGGTCCCGGCAGCGCCGCACCGGCGACCACCAGAGGATCAGTCCGGCCAGCGGCACCCCCGCGGTCAGCACCCACATCGCGGGCCGCAGGCCGATCTCGGTGCCGAGCAGGCCGGCGAGCACCGCGCCGACCGGGATCGCGCCGAAGTTGAGCACCGAGCTGCTCGCGCTGAGCCGCCCGAGCAGTTCCGGCGGGCAGTACTGCTGCTGGAAGGTCGACTTGACGACATTTCCGGCGACCACTCCGGCGGACACCGCGAACGCGCCGACCAGGTAGAACGCCAGCCCGGCGCCGGGCGTGGTGAGCGGCACGAGCAGGGTGAGCAGCGGCAGGCCGATCTCGAACACCAGCATGGCCCGGGCGGTGCCGATCGCGGCGGCCACCCGCCGGGCGACGGCCGCGCCGGCGATCCCGCCCACCGAGCCGACCGCGACCAGGCTGCCGACGGCGCCGGGCGGCAGGTGCACCTCGCGGACGAGGAAGACCACCAGGATCGACTGGAAGCCGGTGAGGGCGAGGTTGCCCGCGGCGCCCCACAGGGTCAGGGTCCGGAACCAGACGTCGCCGAAGACCAGGCCGAGTCCGTCGCGGACCTCGCGGCGCAGCGAGCGCTCGCGGGCCGGTGGCAGGACCTCCCGGTGGCGGATCCGGGCGGTGCACCACAGCGAGAGCACGAAGGTGGCGGCGTTGGCGACCAGACCGCCGACCGGTCCGGCGAGTTGGGAGATCAGGCCGCCCGAGCCGAGTCCGGCGATGCCGGCGGCGGAGGCGCTGCCGTGCAGTTTGGCGTTGCCCTCGGCCTGGTCCGCAGGGTCGAGCAGGCCGGGCAGGTAGGCGGTGTACGCGGTCTGGAAGAAGACCCCGGCGGTGCCGGTGCCGACCGCGACGGCGAGTAACTGGACGAGCGTGAGCACGCCGGCCGCGGCGGCCGCCGGCACGGTGAGCAGCAGGGCCAGCGAGACGGCGGAGGAGGCCAGCATCACCGGCCGCCGCCGCATCCGGTCCACCCAGACGCCGACGGGCAGGCCCAGGACCAGCCAGGGCAGCCAGCCTGCGGCGCCGAGCAGCGCGACCTGGAAGGTCGTGGCGTGCAGGGCGGTGACGGCGATCAGCGGCATCGCGAGTCCGGTGACGGCGGAGCCGAAGCGGTTGGCGGTCTCGCCGCCCCACAGCAGGCGGAAGTCGCGGTGGCGGCGCAGCAGTCCGCCGCGGCGGCGGTCGTCGGCGGTGCTCATGCGGCACCGCCCTCGGCCCGCGGGACGGCCTGGATCTGCACCACGACGGGCCGGGCCGACGGGTCGGGTTCGGCGTCCGGGTCCGGGGTGTGGCGGGCCACCACCTGCGACAACTCCTCGCTGAGGGCGCGGAGCTGGTCGGGGGTCAGGACGAGGTTGTTCCAGTCGCTGACGGAACCGGAGTCGCGCCATGCGCCCGTCCACTCGGCGGCCAGCGAGTCGGACACCCGCCGGAACTGTCCGCGCAGCATCTCCTGGAGATAGACCGCGGCGGCGTCGCGCGACTCGGGGTCGTCGGCGAAGTCGGTGGTGCTCAGCACGTTCCTGCTGCGGACCCGGCGCCACCAGCGCTCCCGGCGGGTGCCGCGGGCGGTGTCCTCCTCGATGAAGCCGTGTTCGGCGAGCAGGCGCAGGTGCCAGCTGATGGTGCCGGTGCTCTCGCCGAGGCGCTCGGAGAGCCGGGCGGAGGTGGCGGGGCCCTCGGCGGCGAGGGCGTCGAGGATGCGGACCCTCAGCGGGTGGGCGAGGGCGCGCAGGCTCCGGGCGTCGATCCGACGCTGGTTCTCGGGTGCGGTCATGGCTCCACCGTACAGTGCAGAGAAGTCTCTGCAAAGACTCCTCTGCAACATTCTTCGGTGCGTGACTCCCCACCGCTGTGCCAGAGTTGGCCGCATGGCCGACCCCAGGAGCGCCACACCCGCCACACCCGCCACACCCGCCACACCCGCCACACCCGCCACACCCGCCACACCCGCCACACCCGCCACACCCGCCACACCCGCCACACCCGCCGACCCCGCCGACCCCGCCGAGCCCGTCCGGCTCGCCGACGCGCTGCGCTTCCTCACCGAGCTCGTCGCCTGGGTCGCCGCCCCCTGGGCCCTCGCCGGCATCTCGCCCTGGCTCTCCGCCGCCGCGCTCCTGCTGCTGATCGGCCTGCCGACCGTCCTCGCCACCCCCGGGGACAAGAAGCAGGTCGTCGTCCCCGTCCCCGGGTACGTCACCGTCGGCCTGGTGCTGCTCCAGCTCGTCGCCGCGGTCGCCGGCGCCTGGGCGGCCTGGCCCGCCCGGGCCGCCGTCCCGGTCACCGTGCTCGCCGCCGCCTGCCTGGTCGCCGAGCAGCCCCGGTGGCGCCGTCTGGTGGCCGCCCGGCCGTAGCGCGGCGCATCCCTGGATGTCGGTCAGCGGGCGTACCGTGGCGGGTATATGGACGACACCACGCCGTACGACCCCAACGCCGAGGCCCGCTGGGTGCCCGAGCCGGACAAGCGCCCCGGCCGCACCGCCTTCCAGCGCGACCGCGCCCGGGTGCTCCACTCCGCCGCGCTGCGCCGGCTCGCCGGCACCACCCAGGTGGTCGCCCCGCTGCAGAGCGACTTCCCGCGGACGAGACTGACCCACTCCCTGGAGTGCGCCCAGGTCGGCCGCGAGCTCGGCGCCGCCCTCGGCTGCGACCCGGACCTGGTGGAGACCGGCTGCCTCGCCCACGACATCGGCCACCCGCCGTTCGGCCACACCGGCGAGGAGGCCCTCGACCAGGCCGCCCGCGAGTGCGGCGGGTTCGAGGGCAACGCCCAGTCACTGCGCATCCTCACCCGCCTCGAACCGAAGCGCTTCGCCCCGGCCGACGAGAGCCCGACCCGGCTCGCCCCCCGGCCCGGCCGCAGCGTCGGCCTCAACCTCACCCGCGCCGCCCTCGACGCCGCCACCAAGTACCCGTGGGCGCGCGGCCGGCACCCCACCGACCCGTCCTCCACCAAGTACGGCGTCTACGGCGACGACCTGCCGGTCTTCCGCTGGATGCGGGCCGGCGCGCCGGACGGCCGCAAGTGCTTCGAGGCCACCGTGATGGACTGGTCCGACGACGTCGCCTACTCCACCCACGACGTCGAGGACGGCCTGCAGGCCGGCCACATCGACCCGAACGCGCTGCGCTCCGCCGAGGAGCGCGCCGAACTCTTCAAGATCGCCGAGCGGTACGCCCCCGACGCCGCCCCCGCCGAGCTCGCCGAGGCCCTCGACCGCCTCCAGGCGCAGGAGTGGTGGCCGCGCAGCTACGACGGCAGCGCCCGCGCCCGGGCCGGGCTGAAGGACCTCACCTCCCAGCTCATCGGCCGGTTCTGCCTGGCCGCCGAGCAGGCCACCCGGGCCCGCTACGGCCCCGGCCGGCTCACCCGGTACGGCGCCGAGCTGGTCGTCCCGCGCCCCGTCCGGCTGGAGTGCGCGGTGCTCAAGGCCGTCGCCGTCCGCTACGTGATGCAGCGCGACGAGCAGGCCCAGCTCCGCTCCCGGCAGCGGATCGTCATCGCCGAGCTCGCCGACGCCCTCACCCGCAGTGCCCCGCACGGCCTCGACCCGGTCTTCGCCGCCGTGCACGAGGAGGCCGAGGACGACCGGGCCGCGCTGCGCGCCGTGATCGACCAGATCGCCACCCTCACCGACGCCTCCGCGCTCGCCCTGCACGCCAGACTCGTCCAGCACCGCTGACCCCGCCGGTCGCGCCCGGTCGCCTACACTTCACGGGTGGCCGGGCGGATCAGGGACGAGGACGTGCAGGCGGTGCGCAGCGCACTGCCGATCGACGCCGTCGTCGGCGACTACGTGCAGCTCGTCAACGGTGGCGGTGCGCAGCTGAAGGGCGTCTGCCCCTTCCACGACGAGAAGTCCGCCTCGTTCTACGTGCACCCCGGCAAGGGCGTCTTCAACTGCTTCGGCTGCGGCGAGGCCGGCGACACCATCTCCTTCCTGATGAAGATCGAGCACTGCTCGTTCGCCGAGGCCGTCGAGCGGATGGCCGCCCAGGCCAACATCACCCTGCGCTACGAGGAGGGCGGCTACTCGCCGCGCCACCAGCAGGGCGAGCGGACCCGCCTGGTCGAGGCCCACAAGGCCGCCGCCGCCTGGTACGAGGAGCAGCTGGCCTCCCCGGAGGCCGAGATCGGCCGCCGCTTCCTCGCCGAGCGCGGCTTCGACGAGACCGCGGCCAAGCGCTTCGGCGTCGGCTACGCCCCGGCCGGCTGGGAGCACCTCGTCCGGTACCTGCGCGGCAAGGGCTTCAGCGACAAGGAGATCCTGCTCGGCGGCCTGGCCTCCAAGGGCCAGCGCGGCGGCCTGATCGACCGCTTCCGCGGCCGGCTGATCTGGCCGATCCGGGACACCGCCGGCGAGGTCATCGGCTTCGGCGCCCGCCGGCTGCGCGAGGACGACAACGGCCCCAAGTACCTCAACACCCCCGAGACGCCGCTCTACAAGAAGTCCCAGGTGCTGTACGGCATCGACCTGGCCCGCAAGGAGATCGCCAAGTCCGGCCGGGCGGTGGTCGTCGAGGGCTACACCGACGTGATGGCCTGTCACCTCGCCGGTGTGGAGACCGCGGTGGCCACCTGCGGCACCTCCTTCGGCGAGGAGCACATCAAGGTCATCCGCCGCTTCCTGATGGACACCTCCCAGTACAGGGGCGAGACGGTCTTCACCTTCGACGGCGACGCCGCCGGGCAGAAGGCCGCGCTGCGAGCCTTCGAGGACGACCAGAAGTTCGCCGCCCGCACCTCGATCGCCATCACCCCCGACGGCATGGACCCGTGCGAACTGCGGCTCGCCAAGGGCGACGACGCCGTCCGCGAGCTGATCGAGAACCCCGTCCCGCTCTTCGAGTTCGCCCTCCGCCAAGCCGTCGCCCGGCACCGGGTGGACACCGCCGAGGGCCGGGCCGCCGCGCTGGAGGAGGCCTCCCGGATCATCGTCCGGATCAAGGACCGCTCCATCCAGCACGAGTACGCCGTCCAGCTGGCCGGCATGCTCGGCATCCTCGACGAGCAGTTCGTCGTCCGCCGGATCGGCCAGCTCGCCCGCTGGCAGCGCGAGAACCAGCAGAACGACCGGACCCGGCCGGGCGCCCGCCGCGCCGAGGCCGCCCCGCAACCCGTCCGCCCGGCCGCGCCCGCCTACCGGCTGAACCCGCGCGACCCGGCCCAGTTCGTCGAGCGCGAGCTGATCAAACTCGCCCTCCAGCACCCCGAGTTGGTCAGCCCCGCCTTCGACCAGTACGGCGAGGACGAGTTCCCCACCCCGCCGTACCGGGCCGTCCGCCGGGCGATCGGTCAGGCCGGCGGAACGGCGTACGGCGCCGCGCTGCCCGACTTCACCGGCGCCGTCCGCGAGGCCTGCCCCGACGACGAGGTGCGCCGCCTCGTCCTGGAGCTGACCGTGGAGCCGATCCGCTCCCGCCGGAAGGCCGACGAGATCTACGCCGGCGAGTTCCTCGTCAAGCTCCGCCTGCAGGCCGTCGACCGGCGCGTCACCGAGGCCCGCGCCCACCTCCAGCGGCTCGGCAGCCGCGCCTCCGCCGAGGAGCTCAACGCCGTGCAGAGCGAGCTGTACGCCCTCCAGCAGTACGGCCACCAGCTCCGCTCCCGCGGCGCCGCGGCGCTCTAGACGGCCCCTCGTGGCGGGGCCGACGGCCCGGCTGTCCGTACATCTCCAGGAATGCCGGCGCCCCGCGTGTGGCGCGGCCCACACTCGTGGGTATCCCAGTCCCGTGTGGCGCGGCGTCCCCCAGCTGCCGCGCGCGGCCCGAAGGGATTCCCGTGGAGCTAGCAGCAGCCCGCCGGCCCCAGGCCGTCGCCCGCGACGACGGCACCGTGCACGACCGCGCCGCCGGCCCGCCGGGCACCGGGACCAGGGTGCCCCCGCAGGCCGGCCCGCCCGGTGCCGAGGACGGCCCCCGCGCACCCGGGCCGGCCGCTGCGAACGCCGGGCCGGCCGAGCAGCCCGACGCCCGGCGGCCCGACGCCGTACGTCCCGGTGCGGAGCAGCCCGACGCCGAGGAGCCCGATCCCGGAGCCCGCCTCCCGTCGCTCGACGACGCCACCGGGCCCGCCGCCGACCTGCTCCGCCAGTACCTGCGGGAGATCGGCCGGATCCGGCTGCTCACGGCCGCGGAGGAGGTCGAGCTGGCCTGCCGCATCGAGGCCGGCCTGTTCGCCGAGGAGGCCCTGGACCGCGCCGCCGCCGACGGCGAACCGCTGGACGGCACCCTCGCCGGCGACCTCGACCGGTTGGTGGTGATCGGACGGATCGCCAAACGCCGCCTGATCGAAGCCAATCTCCGCCTGGTGGTGTCCGTGGCGAAACGGTACGTCGGCCGCGGCCTGACCCTGCTCGACCTCGTCCAGGAGGGCAACCTCGGCCTGATCCGCGCCGTCGAGAAGTTCGACTACGCCCGCGGCTACAAGTTCTCCACCTACGCGACCTGGTGGATCCGCCAGGCGATGAGCCGGGCGCTCGCCGACCAGGCCCGCACCATCCGCGTCCCGGTGCACGTGGTGGAGCAGATCAACCGGGTGCTGCGGGTGCAGCGCACGATGCTGCAGGAGAACGGCCGGGAGCCCACCGCGGCGGAGGTCGGACTGGCCGTGCAGCTCCCCGAGGAGCGGGTCCGCGAGGTGCTGCGGCTGGCCCAGGAGCCGGTCTCGCTGCACACCCCGGTCGGCGAGGAGGACGACGTCGCGCTCGGCGACCTGATCGAGGACGCCGACGCCGCCTCGCCCGCGGAGAGCGCCGCCCTGCTGCTGCTCCGCGAGCACCTGGAGGCCGTGCTCGCCACCCTCGGCGAGCGGGAGCGCCAGGTGGCCCGGCTGCGCTACGGGCTGGACGACGGCCGGCCGCGCACCCTGGAGGAGATCGGCACGCTGTTCGGCGTCACCCGCGAGCGCATCCGGCAGATCGAGTCCAAGGCGCTCGGCAAGCTCCGCGCGCACGCCTACGCCGAGCAGCTCCGCGCCTACCTCGACTGACCGCCGGAGGCCCGGCTGCCGGCGGGCGCTCAGCCGGCCGCCGTCTCCGGGTGGATCTGCTCGCGGACGGCCCTGAACTGCTGGCGCACCGCGTTGCCGATCGGCAGGTCCTGGTCCGGGTCCGGGGTCAGCACGACCACCTCCGGCAGCTCCCACTCCGGGGGCTCCGGGGTGCCGGCCAGCGCCCACGCGGCCTGCCGGGCGGCGCCCCGCGCCGCGTGCGCGCCGGGCGGCGGGATCAGCACCGGCACCCCGAACAGCTGCCGGGCCACCTCCCGGACGGCCGGCAGCCGTCCGACCGCGCCCAGCAGGAACACCCGGCCGACCGGGACGCCGTGCGTGCGCAGCACGTCCAGCGCCTCGGCGACGTTGCACAGCATGCCCTCGACGGCTGCCCTGGCCAGGTGCTGAGGGCCCATCGACTCGGCCCGAAGGCCCGTCAGGGTGCCGGCCGCGTGCGGCAGTTTCGGGGTCCGCTCGCCGTCCAGGTACGGCAGCATCACCAGGCCGTACGAGCCGGGGGAGGACTGCAGGGCGAGGTCGCTGAGCGCCTCCAGGTCGCAGCCGAGCATCGCGGCGGTCGAGCGCAGCACCTGCGCGGCGTTGAGGGTGCCGGCCATCGGGAGGTGGCGGCCGGTGGCGTCGGCGAACGAGGAGACGGCGCCGGTGACGTCGACCACGGCCTGCTCGTGCACGGCGAAGACGGTGCCGTTGCCGCCGAGCGAGACCACCGCGTCGCCGGGGCGCAGCCCGAGGCCGAGGGCGGCGGCCATGTTGTCGCCGGTGCCGGCCGAGATCAGCAGGCCCTCGGGGGTGTGCCCGGCGGCCTCGGCCGGGCCGAGCACGTCCGGGACGTGCAGTTCGTGGCCGAGCGCGAGCTTGATCAGGTCCTGCCGGTACTCACCGGTGACGGGCGACCAGTAGCCGGTGCCGGAGGCGTCGCCGCGGTCGGTGGTGCGCCGCCTGGGGTGGCCGAGCAGCTGCCAGACCAGCCAGTCGTGCGGCAGCAGCACCTCGGCGATCCGCTTGGCCGAGACCGGCTCGAACTCGGCCAGCCAGCGCAGCTTGGCGATCGTGTACGTGGGGGAGGGCACCGAGCCGATCGCCTCCACCCACGGGGCCGGGCCGCCGAGCGCGTCGATGAGCGAGGCGGCGGCACCGGCCGAGCGGGGGTCGTTCCACAGCAGTGCGGGCCGGACGAGCACGCCGCCGGCGTCGAGTCCGATCAGGCCGTGCTGCTGGGCCGAGACGCCGATCGCGGTGACGCCCTCCAGCAGGCCGCCGGTGGCCGCCTCGCCGAGCGAGTGCAGCCAGGTCTGCGGATCCACCTCGGTGCCGCGGGCATCGGCCCCCTCCGGGAGCGGGTGCGGCGCCTTGCCGTCCCGGAGGACGGCGCCGGTCTCGGCGTCGCACGCGACGATCCTGGTGCGAGTGGTGGAGCTGTCGATGCCCGCAACGATGGCCATGATGCGATCATGCCTCAGCGGACGGCCCGTTCGTGGCCCGCCGCGTCAAGTGTTGCCCAGTCGGTACAGGATCCGCGGAGGTCCGGTGTGCGTCCTTCCGCTACGGACGGACGGTGCCCCAACTGTCGTCGGTCGCATGGTTGCGTTGGAAGGCCGACACCCGGTCGGTGACGGCGTTCGGCAGCTTGTCGCCGACCTTGTCGGCGACCGCGCCGGCCGCCTTGCCGGCCACCGCGCCCGCCTGCTGCTTGGCCTTGCCCGCGGCGTCCTGGACCTTCGGGTTCTGCGAGACCTTCCGGGCGGTCCGGGCGATCTGCTCGTACCGCTGCCGGCCCGCCTTGGCGCCGAGGACGTAGCCGACCCCGACCCCCACGATGAACGTGACCTTCCACATGCTCTGCTCTCCGCCCTTCCACGCGGTCGTCTGCCGCGTTGCGCCTACCCGTCGTGCCCGGCGGCGAACCGCCCGGGCGGCAGCCGCCCGCCGGGCGGGGGCGCCGCCGTGGCACCAGCATCCCCGGCGGGGCGGACGGCCGCGCGCGGGGCGCGCCGGGCGGGGCGGCGGGGCCCGGCCGCGGGGCCGGGCGAAAGCGATTGGCGGACCACCCCCCTCAGTGCGCTAATGTATGTCCCGCAGCGAGCGCCACGGGCCCGGGAGAACCGGGAGCCGGGGCGGAAGCTCGATCCCCCATAGCTCAATTGGCAGAGCAGCCGACTGTTAATCGGCAGGTTATTGGTTCGAGTCCAATTGGGGGAGCTCCGGACGGACCTCGTGGCCGCCCGTTCGTTTGCGGTAACAGCATTCCCCCATAGCTCAATTGGCAGAGCAGCCGACTGTTAATCGGCAGGTTATTGGTTCGAGTCCAATTGGGGGAGCTTCACCCGGAGTACTGGGTGATCAGCGCAGAGCGAAGGCCCTCCGGCACGGCCGGGGGGCCTTCGTGTTGCCCGGGGCCCTTCCGCCGCCGTCGGGCGGCCGGGCAGGCCGGGGATCAGGCCGTCGCCCGGCGGTAGAGCGCGGACACCCGGTCGTCGAAGGTCACGCTGTAGGAGACCTCGTCCTCGTAGCCGCCCTGCTGGTAGCCGCCGATCACGCCGATCACCGCGCCGTCCGCGGTGAGCCAGGGGCTGCCGCTGGTGCCCACGCTGTAGCCCGTGCAGCGGAAACTCTCCTGGGTGGGGCTCTGCGAGGCCGTCCGGGTGGCGCAGGTGATCGGCTCCTCGCTGTCGTTCGGGTAGCCGGTGACCGAGACCGGCAGGCCGAAGCCGCGGCCGGTGCCGAGCCGGTTGCCGCCGAGCACGTCCTCGATCTCCTGCCCGTCGACGTCTGCGACGGTGAGGAAGGCCACGTCGTACTCCGGGTCCTCGGAGTCCGTCCAGTGCTCGTCCACGGTGATCCCGGTGAGCGGCCAGACGCCGTACGGGGTCCGGCCGTCGCGCAGGCCCGGGGCGAAGACCAGGCCCTCCTCGCGGCCCCGGTCGAGGGTCTCCACGCAGTGGGCGGCGGTCACCAGCAGGTTGTGCCGGGGGCTGCTGACCACGCTCGCGGTGCACATCCGCGGGCCGTCCGCGCTGCCGAGGAAGAGCGCTCCGATCCGGTCGCTCGCGGTGTTCCGCGGGGCCGGGTGGGAGCCGGGTGTGTCGGGGCCGCCGCCGGGCCAGGCGCAGGAGGCGGTCGCCCAGCCGACGGCCGCCAGCAGCAGTGCCAGGGCACCCGTCCGCCGCCTGCCTGCCATCAGCCTGTCTCGCTTCCCTCGCCGCCGAGCCGCGGATGCGGGCCCCCGCAAGATCTAATCAGGACCCTCCGGAGCGGCGCCAGAGATGGCGGCGGGGCTGGCCGGCGGCCGGGACGGGCGGCGGGCGCCGACGGCGGAAGTGCGCGGGCGTACCCGGATGCGCACCCGGCGCGCATTCCGACTGATCGACCGGCTATGCTGCCGGTGACGGCCCTGAGGGGCCGTCTGCTGCTGCAAGGGCCTTCGCGCCGCTGCGGCAGGCCGGATCGGGGGGCGGTAGCTCAGCCGGTTAGAGCAGGGGACTCATAATCCCTTGGTCGTGGGTTCGAGTCCCACCCGCCCTACCTCCGACCCGACGGCCTGTCAGCCCAGAAGGGCATCTGACCAGCCAAAACGCCCAAGCCGGTGACTCCCACTCTAGAGCACCGCGCGGCCCGCGAGCCGCGCACCACGCCGGGATTCACCCGCCCGTGGAGGTCGCTCCGGGCCGCTGCCGGACAGGGATCCGAATCGGCTGGCGGACCGTCACCCGGGGGAATGACTGACGGCACGGCCGAAGCGGCCGGGTTCGACTTCGGCGTCACCCGACCGGCAGGCGAGTTCCACCAGGACCGGCGCAACTCCGCGAGAACGCCCGGAGGTCCGGTCCTCGCCCGGAGCCGGCGCTGCGCCTTGCCGTCCGCAGCCTCCTCGGCTCGGACCACCCCGTCCCCGCCCGTGGGCACGAGGCGATGGACAGGCAGGGCGCGTCCACGGCTACGGCGACTTCCCGGTGCCGGCGGCGGAGTGCCCGGTCGGCGACCGGTCGGCACCGGCCGTGGGTGCCTACTGCGGCGCGGTGAAGCGGTAGCCCTCGTCGAGGAGGACGGGGAGGTAGGTGCGCAGGGCGGCGATCGTCTGGGAGCGGTCGCCGCCGCCGTCGTGGTTGAGGACGATCGAGCCGGGGCCGATGGTCTGCAGCACGCGCTGGGTGATCAGCGAGGTGCCGGGGCGGGCCCAGTCCTGGGGGTCGACGGACCAGCCCATGGGGCGCATGCCGAGTTCGGCGCAGATCCGCAGGGAGGCGTCCGACCAGTCGCCGCCGGGGGCGCGGAACCAGGTGGGGGTCCGGCCGGTGGTGGTCCCGAGCAGGTCGGAGGTGCGGAGCAGTTCGTCGCGGACCTTGGCGTCGGTGATGCCGCGCAGGTCCGGGTGGCTCCAGGTGTGGTTGGCGATGTGGTGGCCGTGGGCGGCGATCTCGCGGACGAGGGCGGGTTGCCGTTCGGCGTTCTCGCCGATCAGGAAGAAGGTGGCGCGCAGCCGGTACTGCTCCAGGACGGACAGGACCACGGGGGTGTGCACCGGGTCCGGGCCGTCGTCGAGGGTGAGGGCGACCAGCCGGTCGTCGGAGGCGAGCGAGAAGAGCGGGTTGCTCACCTTGCGGGGCTGCGGCGGCACCGGCCCGGAGGCGGGGCTCGCCGCGGCGGGGGCGGACGGGGCCGCGGGCGGCGCGGACGACGCCGGGGGAGAGGCCGGGTCGGAGGGCAGGAGGCCGCCCGGTGCTGCTCCGTCGCCGCCGTCGTGCGAGGCCAGCTGGCACCCGGCCGCGGAGAGCAGGCCCATCCCGGCGACGCTCAGCAACAGCCGACGGGACATGATCTGATGATGTGACAGCATGGCGGATGCATGCCCGAGGCTGCAGCGATGGCGCGCCGATTCCCGCAGCTACACCCCAACGGCCCAGCGCCCGACACGGGCGGACCGTCGCGGCCGGGGCCGCGACACTCCGACGCACGCTGGCGGGACGCCCGGACCGTCCGCCGCCACGTCCCCTGCACGTCCCCCGCGCGGGCGATGACCTGCGGTGGCGGCCTGACGGGGTGTGAACCACGGTGGTCACGGCGCATCCGCGATCCCTTGCGCCGGCACCGAGGCCGGCTGTCGCACGGAGGCGCCGGAAGGAACCCCCCATGCTGCCCAAGCGCATCCTCTTCGCCGGAGCGGCTGGCGCCGCCGCCCTGGCCATCGCCATCCCGGCCGCCTACGCCGACCCGCCCACCGGTCCCGGGAGCGACGACCAGAGGGTGTGGACGGAGCAGGCCCCCGCCGACAAGGCCCCGGAGAAGGCGCCCGGCTCGACCGCCGAGCAGAAGTCCGCCCCCGAGGACCACAAGGCCGGGACGAAGTCGGACACCAAGTCCGAAAGCACGTCCGACATGACCTACGAGAGCAAGTCCGAGAGCAAGTCGGAGAGCAAGTCCGAGGGCAAGGACTCCGGCAAGGAGACCAAGGCCGAGGGCTCCTGGGCGGACAAGGCCCCACACGGCGGCGTCCACACCGGCGGCGGCGGGATCGCCGTCTCCGGCAGCGGCCTGGCCACCGGTGCGGCGCTGCTCGCCGGCGGTCTCGGCGTCGGCACGGTCGCGCTGCGCCGCCGCCGCGGCTCCGAGTCCTGATCCCGATCCCGATCCGCTAGTACCGCCCCCCGCGGCGCCGTCCCGTCCCCGTGGACCGCGCCGCCCACCGGCCGCGTCCGGCCGTACCCGCCCCGGAAGCCGGGCACGGCCGGACGCGTCTTCCCCAGATCCGCAGGACCCGCAGCACCCCGTGAGAGGCGGCCGCCATGGGCCAGCAGACATCCGGCACCGGTGAACGGCCCGCGGGCAAGGACCCCGGCCGCAGCCCGCTGCGCTGGGCGATGGGCCTCGCCGCCGTCGGGGTGTTCGTCATGTACCAGTCCGTGGAGACCACCCCCGCCGCCCCCCGCTCCGCCGACGGCGGCCCGGCGGCCGTCGCGAGTGCGAGCCCGGCGCCCACCGCACCGCCCTCCCGGACCACCCCGGCCGTCCCCGCGATGTCCCGCTCCAAGCCGGTGAAGCTGCGCATCCCGCAGCTCTTCGTCGAGGCCCCCTTCACCGAGCTCGGCCTCACCCCGACCGGCGGCCTCGCCGCCCCGCCGGCCGACGACCGCAACCTCGTCGGCTGGTACAAGGACGGTCCGACCCCCGGCGAACGCGGCCCCGCGGTCGTCGCCGGGCACGTCGACACCACCAAGGGCCCCGCCGTCTTCCTGATGCTGTACGTGCTGCGCCCCGGCAACCCCGTCGAGGTCACCCGCGCCGACGGCTCGGTCGCCGTCTTCACCGTCGACTCGGTGCAGACCTTCGCCAAGAACGCCTTCCCCGACCAGCTGGTCTACGGCGACACCCCGGACGCCCAGCTGCGGCTGATCACCTGCGCCGGCGAGTACAACCGGGCCACCCACGACTACGCCGACAACGTCGTGGTCTTCGCCCACCTCAGCTCCACCCGGCCGGCCTGACGCGGGCCCCTACCATGGCGGGATGCCGCTGCCCGCCGACCTGCCGACCCCGCTCACCCCGATCCGGGACCCGGTGCTGGCCCGGGCCGGCGTCGAACTCCGGCTGAAGCGCGACGACCTGCTGCACCCGACGGTGCCGGGCAACAAGTGGCGCAAGCTCACCCCCAACCTGGAGCACGCACTCGCCGAGGGGCACACCCGGCTGGTCACCTTCGGCGGCGCCTACTCCACCCACCTGCGGGCCACCGCCGCCGCGGCCCGGGCACTCGGGCTCGCCTCGGTGGGCGTCGTCCGCGGCGAGGAGCTCGCCGACCGGCCGCGCAACCCCTCGCTGGCGGCGGCCGAGGCCGACGGCATGCAGCTGGAGTTCGTCGCCCGCGGCGCCTACCGCGAGCTCGTCCGCGACCTCGGCCGGCCGCTCGCGCAGCGCTGGGGGCGCTGCCTGGTGCTCCCCGAGGGAGGCTCCAACGCGCTCGCCGTGCGCGGCACCGCCGCGCTGCCGGCCGAGCTCGGCGGCCTGGACGGGCGGGACACCGTCTGCTGCGCGGTCGGCACCGGCGGCACCCTGGCCGGCATCGCGGCCGGACTGCCGCCGGGGGCACGGGCGCTCGGCGTCGCGGTGCTGCGCGGCGAGGGCTATCTGGAGGAGGAGGTGGCCGCACTGCACCGGGCGGCGTACGGACGCACCTTCGCGAACTGGCGGATCGACCACGGCCACCACGGCGGCGGCTACGGGAAGGTGCCCGCCGCGCTGGAGGAGTTCGCGGCCGGCTTCGGCGAGCGGCACGGGATCGGCGTGGAGCGCCGGTACGTGGCCAAGGCGCTGCAGGCGGTGTACGGGCTGGCCGGGACGGCGGCGCTGCCGCCCGGCAGCCGGGTGACGCTGGTGGTCACCGGGCTGCCGGACGGTCCGACGGCTGCCGGGACCGGCCTCAGCCGTAGCTGAGGTCGGCGCAGAGGTCGCTGTCGGCGGGCCGGGTGTTCGAGGAGATGCCGGTGGGGATGCCGCTCGGCAGCGCGACCGGGCCGGAGGTGTCGCCGGAGGCGTGGTCCTGGCCGAGGGTCAGGACGAGTCCGTCCGCGTCGGTGTCGGGCCGGACGGTGGCGCCCGGGTAGAGCGCGGCGAGCTGCTCGGCCGCGGCCTTGTGGCCGGGGGAGTAGCCGACCGTGGTGGTGTTCCGGCCCTTGGTGTTGGCGCCGAGCACGACCTCGCGGTAGCCGTGCGCCCTGAGCGCCGTCGCGGCGCGGCCCGCGGTGCCGCCGGCGCCGGAGGCGTTGTGCACGGTGACCGGTACGGCGGTGGCGTCCGGTTCGGCGGCGCGGGTCTGGCCGGGGGTGGCGGAGGGCGAGGCCCCGGCGGACGGCGAGGCGGTGGCCGACGGCGTCGGTGCGGCCGGGGCGGAGGGCGTCGCGGTGCCGGCCGGGGCGGTGGCCTGGCCGTCCAGGGTGCGGTCCTGGCGGAGGAGCTCCCAGAGGGTGTCGACGTCCGGGTGGACGAGCGCGACCCGGGCGCCCGCGTACTCCCAGGGCACGGTGACGAAGGAGATGTCCGCCAGCTTGATGTCCTGGAGCGACTGGGCGAAGGTGGCGAGCTTCATGGCGCTGCCGAGCTCCTCGTCGACGGTGAGCGAGCGGGTCGCGGCGTCGGCGAGCGGCAGCAGGGTGGTGAGGTCGAAGCCCTGCCCCTGGACCTTCTTGATGAGCGAGGAGAGGAAGGCCTGCTGGCGCTTCATCCGGCCGATGTCGGAGCCGTCGCCGAAGCCGTGCCGGGCCCGGACGTAGTCGAGCGCCTGCTGGCCGCTGAGCGTCCGGCGGCCCTTGGTGAGGCGTATGCCGTAGGAGTCGACGTCGTTGGGCACGCACACGTCGACGCCGTGCACCGCGTCGGTCATGGCCGCGAAGCCCTTGAAGTCGACGACGATCGTGTGGTCCACCCGCAGGCCGGTGAGCGCCTCCACGGTGTTCTGGGTGCAGGCCGGGTTGCCCTGCGGGTAGAGGCCGACGGTGAAGGCCGAGTTGAACATCTGGTTGGTGCGCTCGCTCCTCCAGGTGCCGTCCGGCAGCTTGCACGGGGGGACGGTGACCAGGGTGTCGCGGGGGATGGAGACGCCCACCGCGTGCCGGTGGTCGGCGTAGACGTGCAGCAGGATCGCGGTGTCCGAGTGGCCGACGCCCTCCTCGCCGCCGCCGAGGTCGCCGTTGCCGTCGGAGCGGGTGTCGGAGCCGAGCAGCAGGACGTTGACCGGACGGCCGCCGCCCGTGGTGGTGGGGCCCGCCGGCGGGCGGCTGGTGGCGATGCCGTCCGCGGAGAAGGTGCTGATGTTCTGGTCGAGGCGGTGGTAGAACCAGGCGCCGGCGCCGGCGGTCGCCAGCACCAGGACGGCGGCGGTGGCGCCGGCGATCCGCGCCAGGCGGCGGCCCGTCCCGCGGGAGGACGCGGCGGACCCGCTCTTGTCGGTCATCACACAGTTGCTCTCTGTACGGCCGTGCCCGGCCCGGAAGGGAATTGGCCGGCACTCCTGTGTGCCCCCACCAGAAAGACGGCCCGGCGGGCCGTTCGGTTACATGCGGACCCGATCGGATACGGGCTCTTCCGGCCCGGATCCGATCCGATCGCCCCCTGTGTCGCGCTCCGCCGGTCAGGCGGGCGGCACGGCGCCGGCCAGCATCCGGCGGAGCAGGTCGCGCAGCTGGATCCGCTCCTCGGGGTCGAGGGCGGCGAGCGGCTCGCGGGCGAAGTGCAGCGACTCGCGCAGCTCCACGGAGGCGGCGGTGCCGGTGCCGGTGGCGGCGACCAGCTTGACCCGGCGGTCCTGCGGGTCGGCCTCGCGGGTGACGAAGCCGCGGGCCTCCAGCCGGTCGACGATGCCGGTGATGTTGGACGGCTCGCAGCTCAGGGTCTGCGCGATGTGGCGCATCGGCATCGGTCCGCGCCGCAGCAGGGCGAGGACCTTGGCCTGGGCGCCGGTGAGCGAGCGGGCGGCTGCGGCCTCCTCGTACTCGCGGTGGAAGATTCCGACCAGGTTCGCCATGAGGTCGGTGACCTCCAGCGTGACCGGGTCCGTGGGCGGCTGCTGCGTCTCCATGCCGTCCACTGTACCTGAACATTTGACAACATGAACTATTCGTGTCCACGATTGCTTCAGTAACTCAACCTTTCAGGTCGATGCACCATGGAGACAGCAATGGCAGAGCAGGCGATCCCCACCACCGGCCGTGAGTGGCACCTGGCGGCGCGCCCCGTCGGCCGGCCCGTTCCGAGCGACTTCGCACTGGTCGAGGCACCCGTCCGGCAGCCCGGCCCGGGCGAGGTCCTGGTCCGCAACGCCTACCTCTCGGTCGACCCGTACATGCGCGGCCGGATGAACGACGTCAAGTCGTACGTCCCGCCGTTCGCGATCGGCGCGCCCATGGACGGCGGCGCGGTCGGCTACGTCGTCGCCTCCGCCGCGGAGGGCTTCGAGGTCGGCGACGCCGTGCTGCACGGCCTCGGCTGGCGCGAGTACGCCACCCTGCCCGCCGCGCAGGGCGTCAAGGTCGACCCGGCCCTCGCCCCGCTCTCCTACTACCTCGGCGTGCTCGGCATGCCCGGCCTCACCGCCTACGCGGGCCTGCTGGAGGTCGCCTCCTTCAAGGAGGGCGACGCCGTCTTCGTCTCCGGCGCGGCCGGCGCGGTCGGCTCGCTGGTCGGCCAGATCGCCCGCCTCAAGGGTGCCTCCCGCGTCGTCGGCTCCGCCGGCTCCGCCGAGAAGGTCGCCACCCTGACCGGCTCGTACGGCTTCGACGCCGCCTTCAACTACAAGGACGCCCCGGTCGCCGAGCAGCTCGCCGCGGCCGCCCCCGAGGGCATCGACGTCTACTTCGACAACGTCGGCGGTGACCACCTGGAGGCCGCGATCGGCGCCCTCAACCCGCACGGCCGGGTCACCCTGTGCGGCGCCATCGCCCAGTACAACGAGACCTCCGCGCCGGCCGGCCCGCGCAACCTCGCCCTCGCCATCGGCAAGCGGCTGAACCTGCGCGGCATGCTGGTGCGCGACCACGCCGCCCTGCAGCCGCAGTTCGTCGCCGAGGTGGCCGGCTGGCTGAAGGACGGCAGCCTGCGCTACGACGAGACCGTGGTCAAGGGCGTCGAGAACACCGCCGAGGCCTTCCTCGGCCTGCTCCGCGGTGACAACACCGGCAAGATGGTCGTCGAGCTCTGACCTGCTGACGCCGTGTCACCACCACCCCCGCGGGCCGCTGCCCGCGGGGGTGGTCCGCGTACGGGCGGATCGGCGAACGGCCTGGTCGCGGCGTCGACGGGGCGTCAGCACCGGTCACCGCGACGGGTGATGGTGCGCCCGCGGACGGAATAGGTCCGTTCGGGGGAGAGCACTTGCAAGGGGGTGGACCTGATGGGGGATTCGACTAGCATTGGGTGAAAGCTTGTCCGTTTTGCTCAATTTGATTACCTAATGTCGAGTAAGTTGAGCGTCACGGTGGTAGGCGGTACCTGCCGGCAGGTGGCACGAGGCAGCTGGGGAAGGCGACCCTCGTCCACAGCCTGGAGGTCCCGGTGACGACACGTGGTGTCCTGTACATCCACTCCGCGCCCCGCGCGCTGTGCCCGCACGTCGAGTGGGCGGTCGCGGGCGTGCTCGGCGTGCGGGTCAGCCTCGACTGGATCCGCCAGCCCGCCGCGCCCGGGCACTGGCGTGCCGAGCTCTCCTGGCAGGGCGAGCCCGGCACCGCCTCGCGCCTGGCCTCGGCCCTGCGCGGCTGGCAGCTCATCCGGTACGAGGTCACCAGCGACCCCTGCGCGAGCGCGGAGGGCGAGCGCTACAGCTCGACCCCGAGCCTCGGCATCTTCCACGCCGTCACCGGCATCCACGGCGACATCCTGATCCCCGAGGACCGGCTCCGCGCGGTGCTGCTGCGCGCCCGCACCGAGGGCGGCGACCTGGAGGCCGAACTCTCCCGGCTGCTCGGCAAGCCCTGGGACGACGAACTCGAACCCTTCCGCTACGCCGGCGAGGGCGCCCCCGTCCGCTGGCTGCACCAGGTGGTCTGACCGGCGGGGCCCGCGCACGCGAAAGGGGCGCGGGGACCGCGCGACCGTCGGGGCGGATGCCGTGCCCCGCCGGTCGCGCGGTTCCCCGCGCCCCTCCTTGGTGCCGCTACCGGTGCCGAGTGAGCGATTCTCAGACGGTGCGGAAGGCGAGGACCACGTTGTGGCCGCCGAAGCCGAAGGAGTTGTTCAGCGCCGCGATCCGGCCCTCGGCGGGCAGGTCGCGCGGACCGCCGCGGACGATGTCCGCCTCGATCTCGTCGTCCAGGTCGTCCACGTTGATGGTCGGCGGGGCCGTGCGGTGGTGCAGCGCCAGCACGGTCGCGACGGTCTCGATGCCGCCGGCGCCGCCCAGCAGGTGGCCGGTCATCGACTTGGTGGCCGAGATGGCCACGTGCCCGAGGTGCTCACCGAGCTCCTTGGAGAGGGCCTTCACCTCGGCGGTGTCGCCCTGCGGGGTCGAGGTGGCGTGCGCGTTGACGTGCACGACCTCGGCCTTGTCCAGGTCGCTGTGCTCGAACAGGTCGGCGATCGCCCGGGCGACACCGGCACCGGTCGGCTCCGGCTGGGCGATGTGGTGGGCGTCCGAGGACAGGCCCTGGCCGACGGCCTCGCAGTAGACGCGGGCACCGCGGGCGGCCGCGTGCTCGGCCGACTCCAGCACCACGACGCCCGCGCCCTCGCCGAGGACGAAGCCGTCCCGGGCCTTGTCGTACGGACGCGAGGCGCGCTGCGGCTCGTCGTTGTTCTTGGACATCGCCATCATGTTGGCGAACGCGGCGATCGGCAGCGGGTGGATCGCCGCCTCGGTGCCGCCGGCCACCACGACGTCGGCGCGGCCGGTGCGGATCATCTCGATCGCGTAGCCGATCGCCTCGGCGCCGGAGGCACAGGCGGAGACGGGGGTGTGCACGCCGGCGCGCGCGCCGACCTCCAGGCCCACGTTGGCCGCGGGGGAGTTCGGCATCAGCATCGGGACGGTGTGCGGGGAGACCTTGCGGACGCCCTTGTCCTTCAGCACGTCGTACTGGTCGAGCAGGGTGGTCACGCCGCCGATGCCGGAGGCGATCACGGCGCCCAGGCGCTCGGGCGCGAGCTTGGAGGACTCGTCGGTGGCCGGGGTCTCGAAGCCCGCGTCGGCCCAGGCCTCACGAGCGGCGATCAGCGCGAACTGCGCCGAGCGGTCCAGCTTGCGGGCCAGCGGACGGGGCAGCACCTCGCCCGGGTCCACCGCGGTGCGCGCGGCGATCCGGACGGGCAGGTCCGCGGCCCACTCCTCGGTCAGCGCGCCCACGCCGGAACGGCCCTCCAGCAGGCCCTCCCAGAACGAGGCGGCGTCGCCGCCCAGCGGCGTGAAGGCGCCGATACCCGTGACTACCACGGTGCGGTTTTCAGCGGTCACTGGTTCTTCTTCTCTCACGTGTGCAAGGGGTGGCGGAGGGGCCGTGGGGGAACGGCCGGCCGGGGCTGGGTGCGCCCCGGCCGACCGCAGGCAGCCGGACGGGCCGGCCGCGGGTTCAGCTGTTGGCGAGGATGTAGTCCACCGCGTCGCCGACGGTCTTGAGGTTCTTGACCTCGTCGTCCGGGATCTTCACGTCGAAGCGCTCCTCGGCGGCCACGACGACCTCGACCATGGACAGCGAGTCGACGTCCAGGTCGTCGGTGAAGGACTTGTCGAGCTCGACGTCCTCGGTCGGGATGCCGGCGATCTCGTTGACGATCTCGGCGAGACCTTCCAGAACCTCGTCCTTGGTAGCCATAGCGGCTGCTCCTCTTCGGGTGTAGACAGCGAGCGGTCCGGCGGACCGTCGCGGGATTTCGGGGGCGCGGGCGCCCGGGGAGGGTGCCTAGGGGAGAGTAACGACTGCGGCGGCGTACACGAGACCCGCCCCGAAGCCGATGATGAGGGCGAGGTCGCCGCTCTTGGCCTCACCGCTCTCCAGCATGCGCTCCATCGCCAGCGGGATGGAGGCCGCGGAGGTGTTGCCGGTCTCGGCGATGTCGCGCGCGACCGGCACCGACTCGGGCAGCTTCAGCGCCTTGATCATGGCGTCGGTGATGCGCATGTTCGCCTGGTGCGGGATGAAGGCGCCGAGCTGGTCGGCGGTGATCCCGGCGGCGTCCAGCGCCTGCTGGGCCACCTTCGCCATCTCCCAGACCGCCCAGCGGAAGACGGACTGACCCTCCATCCGCAGGGCCGGCCACTTGGCCTCGTCGCCGGCGCCGTTGACGGCGTCCTCCTTGGCGAACGCGGTGTCCCAGGCCTGGGTCTGTGAGATGACGTCGCGCTGCGAACCGTCCGAGCCCCATATCACCTTGCCGATGCCGGGGGTCTCGGACGGACCGACGATCGCCGCGCCCGCGCCGTCACCGAAGATGAAGGCGGTCGAACGGTCGGAGGTGTCGGTCAGGTCGCTGAGCCGCTCCACGCCGATGACCAGCACGTACTCGGCGCTGCCGCCGCGCACCATGCCGTCGGCCAGGCCCAGGCCGTAGCCGAAGCCCGCGCAGGCGGCCGAGATGTCGAAGGCCGGGGCGGTGCCGCAGCCCAGCCGGTCCGCGATCTCGGTGGCGATCGCCGGGGTCTGCTTCAGGTGCGAGACGGTCGCCACGATCACACCGCCGATCTGCTCCGGGGCGATTCCGGCCTGGGCGATCGCCTTGCCGGCGGCCTGCACCGACATCTCGGCGACGGACTCCTCCGGGCCGGCCCAGCGGCGCTCGGCGATCCCGCTGCGGGTGCGGATCCACTCGTCCGAGGACTCGATCCAGTTGAGCACCTCGGCGTTGGGAATCACCCGGACGGGGCGGTAGCCGCCGACGCCGTGGATGCGCGAGTGCGCGGCACCGGTGGCCGGCTTGATCTGGGGCGCTGTCATCCGTTGTTCTCCTGAGCACCGTGCTCGGCGACCAGCCCGCGGGCCTTGTCGAGATCGGCGGGGGTCTTGAGGGCCAGCGTCGCCACGCCCTTGAGGTTGCGCTTGACCAGGTTGGTGAGGGTGCCCGCGGGAGACAGCTCGATCACGGCCGTGGCACCGAGCTGCTGGATCGCGTCCATGCACAGGTCCCAGCGGACCGGGTTGGAGACCTGCGACACCAGGCGGGCCAGCACCTCGGCACCGGAGCCCACCACGCCGCCGTCCTTGTTGGAGACGTACGCCACGGCCGGGTCGGAGACCGCCAGCCCGGGGGCGAACTTCTCCAGGCGCTCCACGCCCGGAGCCATGTGCTCGGTGTGGAACGCGCCCGCCACCTTCAGCGGGATGAGCCGGGCGCCGGCCGGCGGGTCCGCCTTCAGCGCCTCCAGCTGCTCCAGCGTGCCGGCCGCCACGATCTGGCCGCCGCCGTTGTTGTTGGCCGCGGTCACGCCGTGCTCGGCGAGCTTCGCGGCGACGGCGTCCGGCTCGCCGCCGAGGACGGCGGTCATCCCGGTCGGCCGCGCGGCGGCCGCCTCGGCCATGCCCAGGCTCCGCTCGCGGACGAACGCCAGCGCGTCCTCGGCGCTCAGCACGCCGGCCAGCGCGGCCGCGGTGATCTCGCCGACGCTGTGACCGGCCACGCCGCCGACCAGCGAGCGGAAGTCACCGTCCGCGAACAGCACGCCGGCCGTCACCAGGCCGGCGGCCACCAGCAGCGGCTGGGCCACCGCGGTGTCCTTGATCTCTTCCTCGGAGGCCTCGGTGCCGTAGCGGACGAGGTCGAGACCGGCGACCTCGGACCACTGTCCGAGGCGGTCGGCGGCGCCGTCCAGCTCGAGCCAGGGGCTGAGGAATCCGGGGGTCTGAGCACCCTGTCCAGGGGCGACGATTACGAGCACGGTTCAACCCTCTCTCGCCAGGCACCCGTGGGCGGGTAGGCGACGACAACGAAGAAAAGCACGCCGGGTTGTGCAGTCCCTACAGCGCGGTCAGCCCTGGTCGGCGACGGCTCCGAGACGGCCCAGCGCAAGGGCGATGCGCAGGGTGAACGCCGAGCGCACGTCGGACGGAGCATAGCCCGTGACGTCAGTCACACGACGCAGCCGGTAGCGCACGGTGTTGGGGTGGACGAAGAGCATTCGGGCCGCGCCCTCCAACGAGGACGCCTGCTCCAGGTAGACACTCAGCGTCTCCAGCAGTGCCGACCCCGCCTCGTCCAGCGGTGTGTAGATCTCCTCCACCAGCTGCCGCCGGGCCGCCCGGTCCCCGGCGAGCGCCCGCTCCGGCAGCAGGTCGTCGGCCAGCACCGGCCGCGGCGCGTCCGGCCACGCCGCGCACGCCCGCAGCCCGGCCGCCGCGGCCTGCGCCGAGCGCGTCGCCGACAGCAGGTCCGGCACGCTCGGACCGACCACCACCGGGCCCGGCGCGAACTGCCCGATCAACGCCTTCGCGGTGTGCACCGGCTCCTTGTCGCCGCCGACCACCACCACCAGCCGGCGGCCCAGCACGCCCGTCAGCACCTGCAGCTTGGCGTACCTGGCGGCCCGTCGGATCGCCTCGACCACGGCCTCGCTGTCCCCGTCCGGGGCGCTGCCCATCACCACCCGCACCTGGCTCGGCTGGCCCCAGCCCAGCGCCGCCGCCCGCGACAGCACGCCCTCGTCCGCGTCGCCGGAGAGCAGCGAGTTCACCACCAGCGCCTCCAGGCGCGCGTCCCACGCACCCCGGGCCTCCGCCGCCTGTGCGTACACCTGGGCCGTCGCGAAGGCGATCTCCCGCGCGTACACCAGCACCGACTCGCGCATCCCGGCCTCGTCGCCGGGGGCGGCCACCTCCTCGATGGCCTCCTCCATCACCTCGATGGTGGTGCGGATCAGCTCCACGGTCTGCCGCAGGGTGATCGCCCGGGTCAGCTCGCGGGGCGCCGTCCCGAAGACGTCCGTGGAGATCGCCTGCGGTGCCTCCGGATGCCGGTACCACTCGGTGAACGCCGCGATGCCCGCCTGCGCGACCAGGCCGATCCACGACCGGTGCTCCGGCGGCATCCGCCGGTACCAGGACAGCTGGTCGTCCATCCGGGCGATCGCCGCGGTGGCCAGCTTGCCCGAGGACTTCTCCAGCCGCTTCAGCGTCGCCGAGCGCAACTCGGCCCGCTCGGCGGCCAGTCTGCGCTCCTGCGCGGTCAGCCGACCACCTCGCGGAGGGCGCGGCGACTCCCCGGCCGGCGCCGCCTTGCGGGCGGCCGCCTTCTTGTCGGCCTTCGCGCCGTCGGCCCTCGCGCTCTCGGGCTTCGCGTTCTCGGGCTTCGGGCTGTCGGGCTTCGGGCTGTCGGGCTTTGCTGATGCGGCTGGCACAGGAACAAGACTGCCTCACCACACGCCGTGCTCGTGCACACCCCCCGCCGGTGGGAACCCGGCGCGCCGGACCGCACCGCCCGCCCGCCGCGCCGCACCGGCTACCGTGAGCGGGTGACCGAGACCCGAGACCGCGGCCGTGCCGACCTCCGCCGGGCGCCCGAGCGCTACCGCTCCACCCCGGCCGAGGGCATCGAGACCCGGCACTCCTTCTCCTTCTCCGGGCACTACGACCCGAAGAACACCCACTTCGGCGCGCTGCTCGCCTGCAACGAGGAGACCCTCGCCCCCGGCGCCGGCTTCGAGGAGCACCGCCACCGCGACACCGAGATCCTCACCTGGGTGCTGGAGGGCGCGCTCGCCCACCGCGACGGCGACGGGCACGCCGGGGTCGTCCGCCCCGGCATGGTCCAGCACCTCAGCTCCGGCTCCGGCATCGGCCACACCGAACGCAACCTCGGCGGCTCCGCCGTGCCCGTCCGCTTCGTCCAGATGTGGCTGCAGCCCGACACCTTCGGCACCCCGCCCGCGTACGGCCTGCGGAAGGTCGAACCCGCCGAGGACGGGCTCACCCTGCTCGCCTCCGGCCTGGAACGTGACGCCGCGTCGGACGCCCTGCGGCTGCGCCGCTCCGACGCCGCCCTGTACCTCGTCACCGCCGGCCCGTGGCAGCCGCTGCCCGCGCTCCCCGAGGCGCCCTACCGGTACGTCCACCTGACCGCCGGCTCGCTCGGCTACCGGACCGTCCCCGGACCGCACGGCGCCGGCCGCTCCCTCGAACCCGGCGACGCCGTCCGCATCACCGGCGACGCCTTCACCGACCCCACCGCCGGCCCGGACGGCGCCGAACTCCTGTTCTGGGAGATGCACTCACCGCTGACCTACGGCTGAGGCCGCCGGGTCCTCACCAGTCCTCGTGGTCCGACCAGGTGTACCAGGGCCCGGACCGGTGGGTGTAGGTCGCGTCGTCCTCCGGAGGCCCGTCCGGCAGGTACGCGAAGCCGGTGCGTTCGAGCAGGCCGCTGCCCGGCACGGTGAACCGGAACCCGCGGACACCCACCGCGGTCACGTCGTCGACCGGGTACGTGCCGAGGTACGACGGCTGCGGCAGCCCGCCGTTGCCGGCCGCCGCGTGTCCGGCCCGTTCGGCGAAGGAGTTCAGCGCCGGACGGGCCAGCGCGAACCGGGCCTGCTGCGGCACCTGGAAGTGCAGCAGCACCGCGGTGGCCGCCAGCAGCAGCGGAGGCACCGCCCACCGCCAGTTGCCGGCCGGCCGCACGGCGGCGGCGGGCGCGTCGGAGAGCTGCCAGCCGAACCAGAGCACGACGGCGGCTCCGCCGCCCGCGAGCGCCACGAAGGCCGTCGCCCAGTCCGCCGCGGGCAGGCTGAACGCCAGCAGCGCCGCGGCGGCCAGGACCGCGCAGCCCGCCAGGACGGAGTTGCCGGGCCTGCGGAGCCGACCGCGGCGGCGCCACAGGGCGGTCGCGGCGGCGACGGGCATGGAGGCGGCGACGAGCGAGGCGATGCAGCCCAGGGCCGCCAGCGCCACCAGGCACACGGCGACCACGGCACCACCGACCGCGACGATCCCGGTCGCCCGCGGCACGGCCGCGACGAGGAGGACGAGCAGGGCGAGCAGGACGGGCCCGCGGTAGCCGTGAACCGTCATCAGCTGCCGCACCCGCGACAAGGACGTCGAATGCACGACCGATGATCTACCGCAGCCGGGCGCGGCCGCGCAAGGCCCGTTCCGGGCGCGGGCCGGGTGCCCGCGCGCCCGGAACGGCGCCGTCAGCCCCGGAGTTCGGCGAGGACGGCGTCGGTGAAGAGCGGCCAGACCTCGGCGGCCCAGGGGCCGAAGTCACGGTCCGTCAGGGCGACGGTGGCCACACCGGCGGCGGGGTCGACCCAGAGGAAGGTGCCGGACTGGCCGAAGTGGCCGAAGGTCCCGGGCGAGCTGGTGGTGCCCGTCCAGTGCGGGTCCTTGTCGCCGCGGATCTCGAAGCCGAGCCCCCAGTCGTTGGGCCGCCGGTGGCCGAAGCCGGGCAGGACGCCGCCGAGACCGGGGAAGGCCACCTCGCGGGTGGCCCGCCGTACGGTGGTCGGGTCGAGCAGCCGCGGGGCCTGGAGCTCCGCGGCGAACAGGGCGAGGTCGGCCACGGTCGACAGGCCGCCCGCGCCGGCCGGCGCCCGGTGCGCGGTGTTGATCAGCGTGGCGTGCATCCCGAGCGGCCGGAAGACGGCCTCCTGCGCGTACTGCGCGAACGGGATGCCGGAGGCCTTCTCCAGGGTGTCGGCGAGGACGTCGAACCCGGCGTTGGAGTAGAGCCGCCGGGTGCCGGGCTGCGCCATCACCCGGTGCTCGTCGAAGGCCAGCCCCGAGGTGTGGGCGAGCAGGTGACGGACGGTCGAGCCCTCGGGCCCCGCCGGGTCGTCGAGTTCGAAGACGCCCTCCTCGACGGCGACCAGCGCGGCGTACGCGGACAGCAGCTTGGTCACCGACGCCAGCGGGAAGAGGTGCTCCTGCGTCCCGTGCGCGCCGAGCACCGCCCCGTCCGCGCCCCGCACCACCGCGGCCGCCGCGTTCGGCACCGGCCAGTCCTCGATCATCCGCAAGCTCTGCATGCGCCGACCATAGCCGCCCGCCGGCCGCCGCCGCGTGGCAGGCTTGCTTGGAGTGCACTCCAACTCAGTAGCGTCGTAGCCGTCGCCGACCACCGAGGAGGCCTGTCGTGGCACCGCCCGTCCGTTCCGCGCCCGTTCTCGCCGATCCGCTCGCCTGCACGCACGAGGACGAGCCGGCCGAGCCCGTGCGCAGCGAATGGCACACGATCAGCGAGGTCTCCGCGACCACCGGTCTGACCGCGCACACCCTGCGCTGGTACGAGCGGATCGGCCTGCTCGACCCGGTGGACCGCTCGCACTCGGGACAGCGCCGCTACAACGGCGCCGACCTGGCCCGGCTGGCCTTCCTGGGCCGGCTGCGGCTGACCGGGATGCCGGTGGCGGACATGCTGCGCTACGTGGAGCTGGTCCGGGAAGGCGACCACACCACGGGCGAGCGGCACGACATCCTCGTCGCGCAGCGCGAGGAGGTCCGGCAGCGGATCGCCGATCTGCACGCCACGCTCGCCGTGCTCGACCACAAGATCGACATCTATTCGTCCAGCCTCCCCGGCGACGGCGCGACCGGCCCCTCGGCCGGCGCCGCGGCCGCGGACGCACCCGGCAGGAAGCAGAAGAGCGCATGACCCTCCCCACCGCACCGCTCGGCACCAACGGCCCCGTCGTCGGCATCCAGGGCCTCGGCTGCATGGGAATGAGCGAGTTCTACGGCCCGACCGACACCGAGGAGGCGCTGGCCACCCTCGACGCCGCCCTCGACCTGGGCGTCACCCTGTTCGACACCGCCGACATCTACGGCTCCGGCCACAACGAGGAACTGGTCGGCCCCTTCGTCCGCGCCAACCGCGACCGCGTGGTGCTGGCGACCAAGTTCGCCATCGAGCGGCGCGCCGACGACCCGACGTACCGGGGCGTCCGCAACGACCCGGCGTACATCCGCAGCGCGGTCGACGCCTCGCTGCAGCGCCTCGGCATCGACGTGATCGACCTCTACTACATGCACCGCCGCGACCCGCAGGTGCCGCTCGCCGAGTCGGTGGGCGCGATGGCCGAGCTGGTGCAGGCCGGCAAGGTCCGCCACCTCGGACTCTCCGAGGTCACCGGCGCCGAACTGCGCGAGGCGTACGCGGTGCACCCGATCGCCGCCCTGCAGTCCGAGTGGTCGATCTTCTCGCGGGACGTCGAGCGCACCGCGGTGCCCGCCGCGGCCGAGCTCGGGGTCGCCTTCGTGCCGTACTCGCCGCTCGGCCGCGGCTTCCTGACCGGCGCGTTCACCGCCGCCGAGCAGCTGAGCGCGGACGACTACCGCCGCTACCACCCGCAGTTCTCCGGTGCCAACGCGGCGGGCAACGCGGCCCTGGTGGCGCCGATCCAGAAGGTCGCCGCGGAGCGCGGCGTCACGGCCGCGCAGGTCGCGCTGGCCTGGGTGCACCAGCGGGCCGAGGTCCACGGGCTGACGGTGGTGCCGATCCCCGGCACCCGCAAGCGCAGCCGGCTCGCCGAGAACACGGCCGCAGCCGGACTGCGGCTCACCGCCGAGGAGCTCGCCGAGCTGGAGCCGGTCGCGGGTCTGGTGACCGGCAACCGCTACGCCGACATGTCCTCGACCTCGGCCGGTCGCGAGTAGTCCGGCGGGGGCGGCCGCCCCGCGGCGCGGCCGCCCCCGGAACACCGCGGCTCAGACCGTGCGGCCCAGCCAGGCCGCCATCCGCGCGTACACCCCGGCGCCGTCCGGAACCGGCTGCACCGGGCCGAACGGCACGCCCTCGCCACGGCCCTCGGCCGGCAGCACCTGCAGGGCGATGCCGAGCACCAGGTGCGCCAACTCCTCGTCCAGCGCGGCGCCGGGGTCCACCACCTGCGCGATGTCCCAGGAGTGGGTGACGGCCTCCATCATGTAGCCGCCCACCGCGAGCCGCCCCGGCACCCGTCCCCACGGGACCTCCACCACCCGCTCCAGCGTGGCGTCCTCGCGCCAGGCCGCCGCCCAGCGCTCCCGGGCCCGGCCGAACGCCCCCGCCCAGTCGTCGTCCGCCACCGCACCCACTGCGGTGGCCACGTCCATCCCCCGGCCGCCCTCGCCGGTGTACGCGCTGCGGTGCACCCCGCCCACGGTGTGGCCGAGCAGCGCCCGCAGGTCGTACGCACTGCACGGGGTCGGCCGCTCCAGCATCTCCGGGGTGACGGCGGTGGCGAGCTTCTCCAGCTGGCCGAGCGCGCGCAGGTACGGCGGGCGGGGGTCTGCGGTGGTGTCCATGGCACAACTCCTCGTCGGGAGGGACGTTCTGACGCCGGACACTCTCCCCGGGATACCTGACATCCCCTGTCAGGTTTATCCTTCGGCCGGTGAAAGCCGACCGACTGCTGTCGATCCTGCTGCTCCTGCAGACCCGCGGGCGGGTCACCGCCCCCGAACTCGCCTCGCGACTGGAGGTCTCCGTCCGCACCGTCTACCGGGACGTCGAGGCGCTCTCCGCGGCCGGCGTCCCGGTCTGGGCCGAGCGCGGCCGGCACGGCGGCATCCACCTGCTGCCCGGCTACCGCACCGACGTCACCGGCCTGACCGGCGACGAGGCCCGCGCGCTGTTCGTGCTCTCCGCCCAGGGCGCGCACGAGGCGCTCGGCCTCGGCGAGGCGATCGGCTCCGCCCTGCGCAAGGTGATGGCCGCACTACCCGCACCGCACCGCCCGGCCGCCGAACGCACCAGCGAACGCATCCTGGTGGACCCGGCCCGCTGGCTGCGCCCCGGGCCCGTCGTCCAGGCCGACCTCGGCGCACTGCAGGGCGCCGTCTTCGCCGACCGGCGGCTGCGGCTCGGCTACCGCCACAGCGGCGCGGACGGGCCGAGCGACTACACCCTGGACCCGTACGGCCTGGTCAACAAGGCGGGCGTCTGGTACCTGGTGGCCGACCTGGACGGAGCGCCGCGGCTGTTCCGGGCCGAGCGGACGCTCACCGCCGAGGTCCTCGACGAGCCGGTGCGCCGGCGTCCCGGCCGGCAGCTCGCCGAGGTGTGGGAGGGCCTGCGGGAACAGGTCGAGCGGATCCCCGACGAGGTCGAGGCCGCCGTCCGCATCCGCCGCGAGCGGGCCGACCTGGTGCTGCGCATCCACGCCAACCACGTCCTCGCCCCGGTGCTACCGGTCGGGGGCGGCGCCTGGCTGGAGACGGTGCTCGGCTTCCGGGCGCTGCCCGCGGCCCGCTCCCTGCTGGCCTTCGGCGCCGACGTCGAGGTGGTCTCGCCGCCCGAGGTCCGGGACGAACTGCGCCGGGCGGCCGCCGAGGCGCTCGCCCTCTACGGGCCGAAGGAGAGCGCCTGAACGTGCTTGAGCGGTGGTGCTCCTGGCGGATCCGAGCACCCCGGTCGGCACGGTGCCGCATCCGGATCGCGCGGTTCCCCGCGCCCCTTGCGGTGCCCCCTCGACCTCCGAAGGCACGCCCCTACGGCTGGCGGCGGGTGACGTCGCCGTAGTCGCCGAGGGCGATCGAACCGAAGTTGTGGAGGCTCTGGGTGCCGTCCGCGAAGTAGCCGGTGTGGCCGTTCGAGCCCAGCGAGGAGACCTCCACGGCGCCGAACTCCTGCGTCGTCGGGTCCGCGCCGTGGCCGAAGCCGCCGAACTCCAGGTACGGCACGTTGCCGATCCAGTCGGTGGGGTTGCGGGTGGCCCACACCCGCACGCCCGGCCCGAGCTCGGCCGAGGTCTGCACGCCCATGCCCGGGCTGCCGAAGACCACCACGTCGGCCGGGGCCGAGCCGTGGATCGACGGGGCGGCGGTGCCGCAGACCACCGAACCGTAGGAGTGGCAGAACAGCGTCGGCGGGAGGGTGGCGCTGCCGGTCTCCCGCAGTCCGGCCAGCAGCCGCAGCAGCCGCGGCGCCGCGGCCTCGGCCAGCCGCGAGGTCACCGCGTCCGGGCCGAGCCCCGAGGGGGTGACGTAACCGGTCCAGGCGATCACGGCGGTGCGGGTGCCGGGGGACTGCCGGTGCTCCTCGGCGAGCAGGGCCCGGGCCATGCCGGTCACCGAGCGCAGCGGGTCGGCGGTCTGGTCGAAGTGGGCGAGGTCCGCGTCCGAGCCGGGCACCAGCACGGAGATCCGGTCGGCGGTGGCGAGGTCGCCGTACGCCTCGCTGACCAGTCCGCGGCCGCGCGGGTCGAAGGCGAGGATCTGCCGGCCCGGCTTGAGCAGCCGCTCGGTGTCGTCGGCGCGGACGGAGGCGGCCGCGCGCTCGACCGGGGAGAGGCGGTGGTCGGCGGCGCGCTCGCGGGCCCGCTCGACCTCCTCGGTGACCGCGATCCGGTTGGCGCGGTAGCGCAGGGCCACCGGGACGCCGTCGAGGTTGCCCACGACCAGCGGATACACCTCGGCGAGGCGGTCCTGCTCGGCCTCGCTCAGGCCGGCGAAGAAGGCGGCGACGGCGGGCGCGTCCGCGGTGGCCGGGTCGGGCAGGGCGCGGCCGAGCGACTCGTCCTCGACCCAGGCGGCGCTGCCGGCCGGCGGAGTGGTGATCGCCACCTGCTCGTTCGAGGCGGCGGCCTGGGCGGCGGCCGCTCCGGCGTCCAGCAGGACGGCGGAGGCGGCGAAGGCGCCTATCAGCATCCGCTTGACCCGCCTGCGCTGCATGGGCGTACTCTCCCTCGGGCCGGTGACCGTGACAGCGGGCGGGGCCCGACGGTGGTACGACTGCTGTGCCAGCCAGGGTAGAACGCCCGAGCTGGGGGTGAGCAGAGTCTAAACCGTGGGATGGGTCACACCGAAGAGGGACCTGGTGTGGCGTCAGGTTGCCCGTTCGGCGTCGAACGTCCGGACCGGTCGCTCGGGCGCGGTGCTGCGCCGGGCCCCGGTGACCGGCTCGCGCAGCCCGTCCACGGCGACCCGGCCGAGCTCGACCCGTCGACCCGCAGGGTCACCCCGGTTTTTCGTGTGAGCCGCTCGGTCGCCGAGGGCAGGGCGAGACCCGTCTGCGGGAACTGATCGAACGTCACCGTGCCGCAGGCCCGCAGGTGCCGGGTGGCACGCCCCCGAGCGCCGCTCGGGCCCTCGCTCCCCTGGTGAGGTGCTCGTGACTCCTCAGCTGCGCCAGGGGCCGGCGAGGGCGGGGCCGAGTTGGTCGAGGTGGCGCTCGATGATGGCGATCATGCCGTCGGGGCCGGCCGCGTGGGCGGCGGTGTCGGCCGTCCACGACAGGTGGGAGACCCGGATGACGGCGCCGAAGGCGGCGGCGAGCACCCGCGGCCGGACGTCGGTGGCGGGGTCGAGGCCCTCGCGTTCGGCGAGGATCGCGGTGACCACGCCCTCCTGCTCGATGGTGCGCCGCAGGTGGGCGGCGAGCAGCATCGGCGTGGACTCGATGAGGTCGATCAGCTCCAGTGCGGCCTGCACGCCGCCCGGTCCGCTGCCCTCGTCCCGGCTCATCACCTGCCAGGTCTGGGTGATGGAGGCCCGCATGGCCTGCAACGGCGTCTCCTCGGCGGGCCGGCGCCGCAGGCACTCGACGAAGTAGTCCTCGGCGTCGGCGAGGACGGCCAGCGCGACCTCCTCCTTGTTGGCGAAGTATCGGAAGAAGGTGCGCTGCGAGACGTCCACGTTGGCGGCGATCTCGTCGACGGTGGTGCGGGCGTAGCCCTGCCGGAGGAAGAGGCCGTGGGCGGCCGCCACGAGGGAGTCCCGGGTGCGCTGCTTCTTCCGCTCGCGCAGTCCGAGGACCCGGCAGTCGGAGGCCGGCTGTCCGGTGCGGGAGGGGGTGAGCGGCAGGGCCATGCAGGGCGCCTTTCCTGGCAGAGCGGGACGGATACCACGATAGCGGTTCTGCCAAATGTCAGCGCCAGACGTACGACATGAATTGCCGAATGTCAGTAGCTGACATAATGTTCCCGCGAGTGGCGCCGCCGGGGCCGGACAGCCGTGGGGACGGGTGGGCCCGCGGCGCCACCTCGCCACGTCCGCAGCACGTCACCCTCGTCTCGTCCGAAAGCCCGGAGGGCACGCATGAGTTCGTCCGTCGTCAAGACCGGGAAGGCGGACGCGCCGTCGCGGTCCGCCGGCACCCCGCCGACCGGCTCCCGGGGCCTCCAGGGCCACCCCTGGCTGACCCTGCTGACCGTCGCGGTCGGCGTGATGATGGTGGCCCTCGACGGCACCGTCGTCGCCATCGCCAACCCGGCCATCCAGGCCGACCTCGGAGCTTCGCCCGCCGACATCCAGTGGGTGACCAGCGGCTACCTGCTGGCGCTGGCGGTCTTCCTGATCACCGCCGGCAAGATCGGCGACCGGTTCGGCCACAAGTCGACCTTCCTGGTGGGTGCGGCCGGCTTCGCCGCCACCTCCGCCGCGATCGGCTTCGCCGGCAGCATCCGGACCGTCATCCTGTTCCGCGTGCTGCAGGGCCTGTTCGGCGCGCTGCTGCAGCCCGCCGCGCTCGGCCTGCTGCGTGGCGCCTTCCCGGCCGAGAAGCTGAACATGGCGATCGGCATCTGGGGCGGCGTGATCGGCGCCTCCACCGCGGCCGGCCCGATCGTCGGCGGCCTGCTGGTCGAGCACGTCAACTGGGAGTCGGTCTTCTTCATCAACATCCCGGTCGGCCTGATCGCCCTGGCGCTCGGCCTGTGGATCCTGCGCGACGTGAAGACCGAGAACGCCGCGAAGTCCTTCGACGTCCCCGGCATCGTGCTGCTCTCCGGGGCGATGTTCATGCTGGTCTGGGGCATCATCAAGGCTCCGGTCTGGGGCTGGGGCGACCCGGCGACCCTGGTCTTCCTCGGCGGCGCCGTCCTCGCGATGGCCGTCTTCGCCTTCTGGCAGACGAAGGCCAAGGAGCCGCTGATCCCGCTCAGCCTGTTCCGCTCGGTGCCGCTGTCGGCCGGCACCCTGCTCATGGTGCTGATGGCCTTCGCCTTCTTCGGCGGCGTCTTCTTCGTCACCTTCTACCTGCAGAACGTGCACGGCATGGCCCCGGTCGACGCCGGTGTCCACCTGCTGCCGATGACCGGCATGATGATCGTCGGCGCCCCGGTCGCCGGTGCCGCGATCGGCAAGCTCGGCCCGCGCATCCCGATCGTCGCCGGCATGCTCTTCACCACCGCCGCCATGCTCGGCATGTCGACCCTCTCCACCGACTCCGGCACCGGGGTGATGTCGCTCTGGTTCGTGCTGATGGGCCTGGGTCTGAGCCCGGTCATGGTCGGCGCCACCGAGGTGATCGTCGGCAACGCCCCGCTGGAGCTGTCCGGCGTGGCCGGCGGCCTGCAGCAGGCGGCCATGCAGGTCGGCGGCAGCCTCGGCACCGCCGTGCTCGGCGCCGTGATGGCCTCCAAGGTCACCGACGTGCTGCCGGAGAACTGGGCGAAGGCCGGTCTGCCGCCCGTCCGGGGCGCCCAGGCCGAGGGCCTCAACCAGGCCGCCCAGCTCGGCATCGCCCCGCCCGCCCCGGCCGGTACCCCGCAGCAGGCGGTGGACGCGATGGCGAACGCCGTCCACACCTCCTTCGTCAGCGGCATGTCGCTCGCCTTCGTGGTCGCCGCCGTGGTGGCGCTCGCCGCCGCCGGCCTCGGTCTGCTCACCAAGCGCGGCGCCAACGACGCCGGTCCGGCCGTCCACATCTGACGCCCGAGCAGCCCGCGCACCACGGCCCGTCGCACCACCCGCGCACCCGGTCGGGAGTCCGCTCCCGGCCGGGTGCGCTGCGTCGCCGTCCCGCCGCTCCCGGTCGCCGGGCCGGGGCGCCGGGCCCAGACTGGGAGCCGGGCGGGGCCGTCCGGCCGGAGCGGCGGGACGGATTTTCTGACGGGGCACAGGGGACGGCGATGGACCCAGCGGACAGCGGCGGGCCCCCGGCGGACGGCGGGGCGGACGACTCGAACGGCACGTACGGCACGGATGACGCGGGCGGCGCCGACGGCCGTCTGCTCGCGGGGCGCTACCGGCTCGGGCGACGGCTCGGCCGCGGCGGCATGGGCACGGTCTGGGTGGCCCGGGACGACAAGCTCGCCCGCCAGGTCGCGGTCAAGGAGCTGAGCGTCGCGGGCCTGCCCGAGGAGGACCTCGCCGCCGTGCGGGCGCGGATGGAGCAGGAGGCCCGCGCGGCCGCGATGCTCAAGCACCCCGGTGTGATCACCGTGTACGACGTGCTGGAGGAGGCCGGCCGGCCGTGGATCGTCATGGAGCTGATCGACGGCCGCTCGCTCGCCGAGGTCGTCGCCGAGGAGGGCACCCTGCTGCCCAAGGACGCCGCCCGGATCGGCGAGCAGGTGCTCGCCGCCCTCGACGAGGCGCACCGGCACGGCGTGCTGCACCGCGACGTCAAGCCCGCCAACATCCTGCTGGAGCGCGGCGGACGGGCCGTCCTCACCGACTTCGGCATCGCCGTGCTGGCCGGTGCCCCCGGCCTGACCCGCACCGGTGACATCGTCGGCTCGCCCGACTACGTGGCCCCGGAGCGGGTCACCGGCCACCGGCCCGGTCCCGAGTCCGACCTCTGGTCGCTCGGTGCGACGCTGTACGCGGCGGTCGAGGGGCAGTCGCCCTTCCACCGGACGACCACCATGAGCACCCTGCAGGCGGTGGTGGCCGACCCGCTGCCGGAGCCGCGCAACGCGGGCCCGCTGGCGCCCGTCCTGGAGGCGCTGCTGCGCAAGGACCCGGCCGAGCGGCCCACCGCCCCCGAGGCCCTGGCGATGCTGCACGAGCTCGCGGGAGGCCGGCCGCGGGCCGTGCAGGCGCCCACCGAGCGGGCCACCCCCGTCCTCGGCGTGCCCACCGTGGCGACGCCGCCGACACCCGTACCCGCCCCGGCAGCGCTGTCCGCGGCCGCCCCGCCGCCGGGGGAGCCGACAGCCGCGGAACCGCCGCAGGAGCCCGCCGACGGGGCCGGGCCGACGCGCGGCCGACGCCGGGCCCGGCTGATCGCCGCAGCCGTGCTGGTGGCGGCGGCACTGGCCGGCGGTGTGGCCTTCGCCCTGCTCGGCGGCTCGGACGAGCCCAACACCTCCTCGACCGCCGGTTCCCCGACCGCGACCGCCCCCACCGCGACGCCGACGCCCACCCCGACGCCCACCCCCACGCCGAGTCCGACGCCGAGTCCGACGCCCACGCCCACCCCCACGCCCACCCCCACGCCGAGTCCGACACCCACCCCCACGCCCACGCCGGCCGGCACCCCGGCCCCGGCGGGCTTCCGGTGGAGCGACGACCCGGCGGGATTCCGGGTGGCCGTGCCGCAGGGCTGGACCCGCAGCGAGTCGGGCGGCCAGATCGACTACTCCCCGGACGGCGGCCTGCACCTGCTGCGCTTCGGCGTCGCACCGGGTGCCGCCCGGTCGCCCGAGGCGCACTTCCTGGAGCTGGAGCAGACCGTCTCCGCCCAGCCCGACTACACCCGGGTCGTCCTGCAGCCGAACGTCTACCAGGGCCGCGAGGGCGCGCTCTGGGAGTTCACCTCCACCGACCGGCAGGGCAACCCGCGGCACGCCATCGACCAGGCGTTCATCGCCCCGGACGGCACCGAGTACGCGATCTACGCGGCCTCGCCCGAGGAGGACTGGACGGTCGCGCGGCAGCAGTTCTCCACCGTCCTGAACACCTTCACCGTGACGTGAACGACGTGACGTGAACGACGTGACGTGAACGAGGTGGCGTGAACCGGACGGCGTGGGCCGGGAACGCCGGAGGGCCGGCCACCCCCTGCGGGACGGCCGGCCCTCCGGACCGGATCCGGCGGATCAGGCGTCGCCGCCGGCCGCGCCCGGGTCGGCCGAGGCCACGTCGAGCAGCTGGTAGCGGTCGATCGCGGACTTCAGCACGCTGCGCTCGACCTTGCCCTGCTTGGCGAGCTCGGTGAGCACCGCGAGGACGACCGACTGCGCGTCGATGTGGAAGAAGCGACGGGCCGCACCGCGGGTGTCGGCGAAGCCGAAGCCGTCCGCACCCAGCGACTGCCAGGTGCCCGGCACCCAGCGCGAGATCTGGTCCGGCACCGCGCGCATCCAGTCGGACACCGCGACGAACGGGCCCTCGGCGCCCTGGAGCTTGGCGGTCACGTACGGGACGCGCTGCGGCTCCTCCGGGTGGAGCAGGTTGAACTCCTCCACCTCGACGGCGTCGCGGCGCAGCTCGTTCCACGAGGTCGCGGACCACACGTCGGCCTTGACGTTCCACTCCTCGGCGAGGATGCGCTGGGCCTCCAGGGCCCACGGCACGGCCACGCCGGAGGCGAGGATCTGCGCCGGGATCGCGCCGGCCTCGCCGCCCTTGAGCCGGTACAGGCCCTTGAGGATGCCGTCGGTGTCGACGCCCTCCGGCTCGGCCGGCATCTTGATGGGCTCGTTGTAGACGGTGAGGTAGTAGAAGACGTCCTCGCCGGTCGGGAACTCCACGCTGGAGCCGTACATGCGGCGCAGGCCGTCCTGCACGATGTGCGCGATCTCGTAGCCGTACGCCGGGTCGTACGCGACGACGCCGGGGTTGGTCGAGGCCAGCAGGTGCGAGTGGCCGTCGGCGTGCTGCAGGCCCTCACCGGTCAGGGTGGTGCGGCCGGCGGTGGCGCCGAGCACGAAGCCGCGGGCCAGCTGGTCGGCCATCTGCCAGAACTGGTCACCGGTGCGCTGGAACCCGAACATCGAGTAGAAGACGTACACCGGGATCAGCGGCTCGCCGTGCGTCGCGTAGGACGAGCCGGCGGCGATCAGCGAGGCGGTGCAGCCCGCCTCGGAGATGCCGTCGTGCAGCATCTGGCCGGTCGGGGACTCCTTGTACGCCAGCAGCAGCTCGCGGTCGACCGACTCGTAGGTCTGGCCGAGCGGGTTGTAGATCTTGGCGGACGGGAAGAGCGAGTCCATGCCGAAGGTGCGGTACTCGTCCGGCGCGATCGGCACGAAGCGGTTGCCGATGCCCTTGTCCCGCATGAGGTCCTTGAGCAGCCGGACGAACGCCATGGTGGTGGCGATGGTCTGGTTGCCGGAGCCCTTCTTGACCGCCTTGTACGCGTCGTCGCCGGGCAGCTCCAGCTTGCGCGGGCGCACCTTGCGGGTCGGCACGTAGCCGCCGAGCTCGCGCCGGCGGTCGTGCATGTACTGGATCTCCTCCGAGTCGCGACCCGGGTGGTAGTAGGGCGCGTAGCCCTCGTCCAGCTGCTTGTCGGTGATCGGCAGGTGCAGGCGGTCGCGGAAGCGCTTCAGGTCCTCGACCGTCAGCTTCTTCATCTGGTGCGTCGCGTTGCGGCCCTCGAAGTTCGGGCCGAGCGTCCAGCCCTTGACCGTCTGGGCGAGGATGACCGTCGGCTGGCCCTTGTGCTCGCGGGCGGCCTTGAACGCGGCGTAGACCTTGCGGTGGTCGTGGCCGCCGCGGCCCAGGTGCTGGATCTCGTGGTCGGACATGTTCTCGACCATGGCGCGCAGGCGCAGGTCGCCGCCGAAGAAGTGCTCGCGGATGTACGCGCCGGTCTCGGTGGCGTACGTCTGGAACTGGCCGTCCACCGTGGTGTTCAGCTTGTTCACCAGGACGCCGTCGCGGTCCTGCGCGAGCAGCGGGTCCCAGCTGCGGTCCCAGACCAGCTTGATCACGTTCCAGCCGGCGCCGCGGAACTGCGACTCCAGCTCCTGGATGATCTTGCCGTTGCCCCGGACCGGGCCGTCGAGGCGCTGCAGGTTGCAGTTGACCACGAAGGTCAGGTTGTCCAGGCCCTCGCGCGCGGCGAGCGACAGCTGGCCGAGCGACTCGGGCTCGTCCATCTCGCCGTCGCCGAGGAAGGCGTAGACGTGGCTGTCGGAGGTGTCCTTGATGCCGCGGTGCTCCAGGTACCGGTTCATCCGGGCCTGGTAGATCGCGCCGAGCGGGCCGAGGCCCATCGACACGGTCGGGAACTCCCAGAAGTCCGGCATCAGCCGCGGGTGCGGGTAGCTGGAGAGGCCGTAGGGGGCCTTCGACTTCTCCTGACGGAACGCGTCGAGCTGCTGCTCGGTGAGTCGGTCCAGCAGGAACGCGCGGGCGTAGATGCCGGGGGAGGCGTGACCCTGGAAGAAGATCTGGTCGCCGGACTCGCCCTCGGCGTCCTTGCCGCGGAAGAAGTAGTTGAAGCCCACGTCGTACAGGGACGCGGAGGAGGCGAAGGTGGCGATGTGGCCGCCGACGCCGATGCCCGGGCGCTGCGCCCGGGAGACCATCACGGCCGCGTTCCAGCGGGTCGCGTTGAGGATCTTGCGCTCGATCTCCTCGTTGCCGGGGAAGAACGGCTCGTCCTTGGTCGCGATGGTGTTGACGTAGTCCGTGCTGCGCATCTCGGGCACGGCGACACGCTTCTCGCGGGCGCGCTCGATCAGGCGGAGCATCAGGTAACGGGCGCGCTCACGCCCCCGCTCGTCGATGGCCGCGTCGAGCGACTCCAGCCATTCCGCGGTCTCCTCGGGATCGAAGTCCGGGACCTGACTCGGAAGGCCGCCAATGATGATCGGGTTGCGATCGGATCCGGAAGCCACGCTGTTCCTTCACTGTCGGTCGAAACTGAGGTGTGTCGCGCCGCCTCCATCGTGTACCGCGACTCGGAGATCCGTCATCTCTACCGATCGGTAACCGTTCCGCCTGGTGGGCGGGCCGGTCGGGGGGTGGTGCGGGGGGCGTCGTCGCCCGTCCTGCGCACCCCCGGTTGTGGTGTTACGAAGAGGTGGTCCGACCTGGGTCCCTCCCGCCCGGAAGGGCGGTCGGGCTGAGGGCCAACAGGAGACTCTACGCCCGCCGGAGCGGTGACCCCGAATGCCGTTCGCATCTCGGGCACGTGTGCGGCCGGTGCTGGACCTGGGCCGGGGGGCGAAGCATGATTGGTCGGGGCAGAAAAGGGCAAACGGGTGTGATTCCCAACACATCACTCGGCGTGTCCCCCTTCCCCACGTCAACCTTTGGGTGGGATCGGGTGTCGGGTACTTGCGCGAACCGCCGCGCACGTGTGGACTACGCCCACAGCCTCGGCATGGACGCCGAGCCGAATACTGGAGGTTATTCCCGTGAGCGCGACCGCGGACCCCGCGGACAAGTCCAACCCGGCAGCTCGTCTCGGCTTCGAAGAGGGCCAGATCATCCAGGAGCTCGGGTACGACGAAGACAGTGACCAGGAGCTCCGCGAGGGCATCGAGTCCATCACTGGCAGCGATCTCGTCGACGAGGACTACGACGACGTCGCCGACGGCGTCCTGCTGTGGCACCGCGAGGAGGACGGGGATCTCACCGACGCCCTCGTCGACGCGCTGGAGTACCTCGCCGAGGGCGGTCTGATCTGGCTGCTGACGCCCAAGACCGGCCGTGACGGCCACGTCGAGGCGCACGAGATCGCCGACGCCGCCAAGACGGCCGGCCTGTCGCAGACCAGCTCGGTCGCGATCGCCAAGGACTGGGCCGGCACTCGCCTGGCCACCCCGAAGGCCGCACGCTCCGGGAAGCGCTGACCTACGGAACGACCGTCGAGGGCCCCGCTGGAGCATCCTCCAGCGGGGCCCTTCGGCATGCCCCGCCATGTTGTGGCTGCCGCCGGTGCGGATGTTCACCGAGGGCGAAACCATGGGGCCGGGCCTCCGCCCATCTCACCCGAACGGCCGAAACCACCCGGACGGATGCGAGGATGCCCCTGCCCCGAGGCCGCGCTCCGCGGCCGCGGCACCACGACGAGGAAGGTCCCATCCATGGCCATCGAGGTCGGCACCCAGGCTCCGGACTTCGAGCTCAAGAACCAGCACGGCGAGCTCGTGAAGCTCTCCGACTTCCGGGGCGAGAAGAACGTCGTCCTGGTCTTCTACCCGTTCGCCTTCACCGGTGTCTGCACCGGCGAGGTGTGCGCGATCCAGAAGGAGCTGCCGCGCCTGCAGAACGACGACGTCCAGGTGCTGGCGGTCTCCAACGACTCGCCGTTCACGCTGCGCGTCTTCGCCGACCAGGAGGGGCTGGACTACCCGCTGCTGTCCGACTTCTGGCCGCACGGCGAGGTCTCCCGCGCCTACGGCGTCTTCGCCGAGGACAAGGGCTGCGCGGTCCGCGGCACCTTCGTGATCGACAAGGCCGGCGCCGTCCGCTGGTCCGTGGTCAACGGGCTGCCGGACGCCCGCGACGAGCAGGAGTACCTGGCCGCCCTCGGCGCGCTCTGATCGTCGGGGACGCCCCGCCCGGGCCCGGCGCGTTCGGACGGTTGTCCGACGCGCCGGGTTTCCCTGGCGGACCGGTGGGGAACCCGGCACTACGATCGGGCCGTTGGCAGGACGGGTGCCCCGCACGGGGTGGCCCGGACCCGCACCACCGGGGGCACCGGCACGTGCCTCCCGCACCTTTGGAGGACTAGTGGGTGTCAGCCTGAGCAAGGGCGGCAACGTCTCCCTCACCAAGGAGGCCCCTGGCCTGACGGCCGTGATCGTCGGCCTCGGCTGGGACGTCCGCACCACCACCGGCACCGATTTCGACCTGGACGCCAGCGCCCTGCTCTGCACCGACCAGGGCAAGGTCCGCTCCGACGCCGACTTCGTCTTCTTCAACAACCTCACCAGCCAGGACGGCTCGGTCGAGCACACCGGCGACAACCTCACCGGCGAGGGCGAGGGCGACGACGAGCAGATCAAGGTCAACCTCGCCGGCGTCCCGGCCGAGGTCGCCAAGATCGTCTTCCCGGTGTCGATCTACGACGCCGAGAACCGCCAGCAGAACTTCGGCCAGGTGCGCAACGCCTTCATCCGCGTGGTCAACCAGGCCGGCGGCGCCGAGATCGCCCGGTACGACCTCTCCGAGGACGCCTCCACCGAGACGGCGATGGTCTTCGGCGAGCTCTACCGCAACGGCGCGGAGTGGAAGTTCCGCGCCATCGGCCAGGGCTACGCCTCCGGCCTGCGCGGCATCGCGCAGGACTTCGGCGTGAACGTCTGACCGCACGGGCGGCTGCATACTCTTGGCCGGGGCCGGTACGGGTGCACTCCCGTACCGGCCCCGGCCGCTGCGCGTCCGCGGCGGTGCGGGCAGGTAGTTCAGGAAGTTCAGGCCGGTGTGCGGGATCGCGCGACGGTGCGGGGGCGTAGATCTGGGGTACGTCCCGTCGTGCCGGTCGCAGGCCCGAGCCGGCCCGGCAGAGAGGCCCCGGGGACGGGGGGACTGGGAGGAAATCCAGATGAGTGTCACGCTGGCCAAGGGCGGCAACGTCTCGCTGACCAAGGCCGCGCCCAACCTGACGCAGGTGCAGATCGGACTGGGCTGGGACGCCCGTTCGACCACCGGTGCGCCGTTCGACCTGGACGCCAGTGCGCTGCTCTGCGGCGGCGGCCGGGTGCTCGGCGACGAGTACTTCGTCTTCTACAACAACCTGCGCAGCCCGGAGGGGTCGGTCGAGCACCAGGGCGACAACCTCACCGGCGACGGCGACGGGGACGACGAGGTCGTTCAGGTCAACCTCGACCTGGTGCCCGTCCAGGTCGACAAGGTCGTCTTCGCGGTGTCGATCTACGACGCCGAGGCCCGGATCCAGAACTTCGGGCAGGTGTCCAACGCCTACATCCGCGTGGTCAACCTGACGGACGGGCGCGAGATCGCCCGCTACGACCTCACCGAGGACGCGTCCACGGAGACCGCGATGATCTTCGGCGAGCTCTACCGCTACCAGGGCGAGTGGAAGTTCCGCGCCGTCGGCCAGGGCTACGCCTCGGGCCTGCGCGGCATCGCCCTGGATTTCGGCGTAAACGTCCAGTAAAGTCCGCCGCCGAAAACACGCCCGTGGACATGAAATCGAAAGGTAACTGACCCCGTGTTCCTCCGCACATTCGGATGGTCCTTCGCCATCACGATCGTCGGCCTCATCGCAGCCGGCCTGATCTGGGGGGCCGAAGGGTTCGGCGTCGTGCTGATCCTCTCGATCCTCGAGATCTCCCTCTCGTTCGACAACGCCGTCGTCAACGCCACCGTCCTGAAGCGGATGAACGCCTTCTGGCAGAAGATCTTCCTGACGGTCGGCGTCCTGATCGCCGTCTTCGGCATGCGCCTGATCTTCCCGCTGCTGGTGGTCGGCCTGACGGCCCACCTCGCGCCGGGCACGGTCATCGAGCTGGCCCTGGACTCCACCAAGACCTACAACGGCCAGACCTACGCCGACTACCTCGAGGCGGCCAACCCGGCCATCGCGGCCTTCGGCGGCATCTTCCTGCTGATGATCTTCCTCGACTTCATCTTCGAGGAGAAGGACTTCAACTGGCTGCGCTGGCTGGAGAAGCCGCTTGAGAAGATCGGCAAGCTGGACGCCCTCTCCTCGGTCATCGCGCTGGTCGTGCTGGCCGTCTCCGCCCGCCTCTTCGCCGCCGAGCACGCCGAGACGGTGCTGCTGGCCGGCCTGATGGGCCTCGCCACCTACCTCGCCGTCAACGGCCTCTCGGGCGTCTTCGAGTCCGGCCTGGAGGCGCAGGAGGAGGCCGAGGAGGAGGCCGAGAAGACCGGCAAGTCGATCGTCCAGGTCGGCGGCAAGGCCGCGTTCTTCCTCTTCCTCTACCTGGAGGTCCTGGACGCGTCGTTCTCCTTCGACGGCGTGGTCGGCGCCTTCGCCATCTCCCAGGACATCTTCATGATCACCCTGGGTCTGGGCATCGGTGCCATGTACATCCGCTCGCTCACCGTCTTCCTGGTCCGCAAGGGCACCTTGGACGACTACGTGTACCTGGAGCACGGCGCCCACTACGCGATCGGCGCGCTGGCGCTGATCCTGCTGGCCTCGATCGAGTACCACATCCCGGAGCTGGTCACCGGCCTGATCGGCGTCGGCTTCATCGGTGCGGCGCTCGCCTCCTCGGTGGTCCGCAACCGGCGCGAGCAGGCGCTGGAGACCTCCGAACCGGAGACGACCTCGGTCTGATCCGGGCGCGGTCACGGCGAAGGGCCCCGCACACCTCGGTGCGCGGGGCCCTTCGTGTCGCCGGTGCGTCGCCGGGGGGACGGCGTCGCCGGGGTCAGCCGAGCTGCTGCTCGATCGCGCGGAGCTTGCGCTCCAGCGAGTCCAGCTTCGGCATCGACAGGGTGTCCTCGTCCAGCGTCAGGTCGATGCTGGAGGAGCTGCCGACGGCGGCGCGGGGGCGCCGGCCGGCGGTGAGGGCGGCGGGCTCCAGCGCGGAGGGGCCGACCTTGGCCATCGGGTCCTCGTCGGCTAGGGCAGGCTCCGTAGCGGAGGACTCGCCCGCACCGGCCGCGGTCAGCGCCGGCACCTGGCGGCCGCCGCGCGCCCGGGAGAGCACCCCGCCCTGCGAGCGGGCGATCGCCTTCAGCTCGGCGCGCTCGCGGCGGTCCGCCGAGCGGGCCCGCAGCTTCGCCTCCTGCTTGGCCTGCCGCTCCTCGCGGACCTCGTCGACCGCCTCGTCCAGGCTGCGCACGTTCTCCAGCAGCATCAGCGACCAGGCCGCGTAGGTCTCGCGGGGCGCCCGCAGCCAGCGGACGATGCGGATCTGCGGCAGCGGCCGCGGGATCAGGCCCTGCTCGCGCAGCGCCGCCCGGCGGGTCTGCTTCAGCGCCCGGTCGAACAGCACCGCGGCCGAGATCGACATGCCGGCGAAGAACTGCGGGGCGCCGTCGTGGGCACCGCCGCGCGGGGCGTGCACCCAGTTGAACCAGGCCGAGGCCACCGCGAACAGCCAGACCAGCAGGCGCGAGCCGAGCGCCGCGTCACCGTGGCTGGCCTCGCGCACGGCGAGCACCGAGCAGAACATCGCGGCACCGTCGAGGCCGAACGGGACGAGGTACTCCCAGCCGCCGGACAGACCCAGGTTCTCCTGGCCGAAGCCGACCAGGCCGTGGAAGGAGAGCGCGGCCGCGACACCGGCGCAGCAGAACAGCAGCACGTAGGAGGCACCGCCGTAGACCGCCTCCTTGCGGCGGCGGCGCTCCTCGCTGCGCTCCCAGGAGTCGGTGTTCTCGTCGGCCTTGTTGTTCTTGACGCGCAGCACGGCCACCAGGACGGCGGTGAACAGCAGGGCTGCGCCGCCGATGACGGCCCATACCAGCTGTATGGAGGAGAGGTTCATCGTGGGTCGGGCCTCGAATTTCCGCAGGACGGGGGGATGGAACGCGGTCGGGCACAGGAGGCGGCCCGGGCGGGTCGGGATCCTGACGGGGCGTCGTGGACGCCGCCGCACGGGACGTCGGGGACTCCTGTGCGGCACCGACCTTAGCGCGTCCGACGGCCCGGCATGGTACGGGAGGCGGCGATCGGCCGCCAGGCGGAGGACTGACGGTGGCTCATCGTCGCCGGTGGGGTATGGCTCTGATGGGACGATACGAGCACGGTGCACGACGGAGGGCGATCACCGGCCGGACGGCCGGGAGAGGGGGAGGGCGGACGCCATGGTCTCGGTCTGGGAGTTCCTCAAGGGGGACCGCAGAGGAGTGGACTCCGGGGGGCAGTTCAAGGTCACGCTGACCAAGTCCCAACCGCAGCACGCGCTGACCGGTGCGGCGGCGACCACCGGGTATCTGTACGTCAACCTGCACTGGACCACCCGGTCGGCGGATCGCCCGTCCGGGGGCGGCGGTCTGCGCAACCTGTTCGACCTGCGGAACCTGCGTCCGATGGCGCCGCAGTCGCTGGACCGGGCGCCGGTCAGCGTCGACCTGGACCTGGCCTGCATGTACGAGCTGGCCGACGGCAGCCGCGGGGTCGTCCAGCCGCTCGGCGGCTACTTCGGCGACCTCAACCGGCCGCCGTACGTCAAGCTGAGCGGCGACGACGTCTACGGCGCCCCGTCCGGCGAGACGATGTACGTCAACCTGGAGAAGAAGGACCAGTTCCGGCGGCTGCTGATCTTCGTCTACATCTACGACGACACGCCCGCGTTCGGCCACACCCACGCCACGGTGACGATCGTGCCGCAGACCGGTCCGCGGATCGAGATCAAGCTGGACGAGCGGGCGCCGGCCGCGCGCTCCTGCGCGGTGGTGCTGATCGAGAACTCCGGCGACGGCCAGCTCACCGTCCGCCGCGAGGTGCGCTACGTGCACGGATTCCAGTCGGATCTGGACCGGCTGTACGGCTTCGGCATGCAGTGGCAGCGCGGCTACAAGGGCCCGGCCGGCCCGGCGGCCTGATCCGGCCCGACGCGTCCGGGGGCGCGCCGTGCGGACGGCGCGCCCCCGGCGGTCAGCGCGGCTGGAACTGCGGGCCCTGCGGCGGCAGCGCGAAGCCGGGCGCACCCGTCGGCTGCGGGGCCGGCTGCTGGGCGGCCTGCTGGGGCTGCGGGGCGGGCTGCTGCTGCGGGTACCCGTAGCCGGGCGCCGGCTGCTGCTGCCCTTGCGGGTAGCCGTACCCCGGCTGCTGCTGGGGGTAGCCGTAGCCACCGGGCCGGGGCTGCTGCTGGGGCGGGTAGCCGTACCCGCCGGCCTGCGCGGCGGACGGCTGCGGGTAGCCGTACCCGGCGGGCGCCGGGGCCGCCGGGGTGCCCACCGTCGGCGGGGTGCTGGGCGGCGGTGGCGCCGGGGCCGCCTGGGGAGCGGCCGGTGCCAGCGTGTAGATGTCCGGCTCCTCCGGCAGGTCGGCCGCGGGCACGGCCGGCTCGGGCACCGGCGGGCCGTCCACGGGCGGCAGGGCGTCCGCGACCTCCTCGCCGTCCTCGACCGCGATGCCGTAGTCGGTGGCCAGCCCGCTCAGGCCGGTGGCGTAGCCCTGGCCGACCGCCCGGAACTTCCACCCGCCCGCCCGCCGGTAGAACTCGCCGGCCACCAGCGCGGTGACGTCGCCGCTGTCGGTGACGGGGAACTCGGCGAGCGGATCGGCGCCCTCGCCGGCCGCGACGTCGAAGACCAGCACCCGCAGCCGCGGCACCGACGGGAAGGAACCCTCCTCGGAGGAGCCCGCCAGCACCACCCGGTCGACGTCCTCGGCCAGCCGGCCGAGGTCGATCTCGACCGCGTCCGACACCTCGTCCCCGGCACCGGCCTGCTGCTTGGGCAGGTGGCGCACCAGGCCCGAGGGATGCCTCGGCTGGTTGTAGAAGACGAAGTCGGCATCCGAACGGACCTTGCCGTCGGCGGCGACCAGCAGCGCGGAGACGTCCACGTCGGGTGCGCCGGGCGTCGCCGACCAGCGCAGCACGGCGCGGACGGCGGCGGCCGTCAGCGGGATGTTGGCGCCCTTCGCCATCACGTGCGTCATGCCCCCAATCCTGCCCGGCCCCGCCCTCCGCGGACAATGCGGGCCGCCACCGCCCCGGAGGGGGGTTTTGTGTCGCACCGGGTAACCTTCCGAGAATTCGATGTTTCAGGTCTTTGCAAAGCCCTGAAGGACCGTACGATTAGCGGCCAACGGCTCCCGGTACACCACCCACCTCGGCGAACGCGACGCGGCGGACGCGAGGGCGACCGCGCCGCCCCCACCCGCGAAACCATCGGGCCCCGCCGTTCGTCCCCGTTGTCGGGACGACAGCCCAATCCCGCCCGGTGACCGGGCCGCCACCACGATTGCAGGGAGTGCAGCTTGCGCCACTTCGGCCACCTCGCCGACGACGTCCGCGAACGGCTCTTCCTGCACCAGCCGGTCGACTTCGACCTCGGCAGCGCACCCTCCGTGCTCTCCACCGCGCTCGGCGCGACCCTCTACAGCCCCGCCACCCGCAGCACGCTGGCCGCCGACATCCGCAAGCAGGCCGCCCGCGGCGTGGTCTCCATGGTGCTCTGCCTGGAGGACGCGATCGCCGACCACGAGGTGCCGGCCGCCGAGGAGAACCTCGTCGCCCAGCTCGGCGAGCTCGCCGCCACCGGCGCCACCGGCCTGCCGCTGCTGTTCGTGCGGGTCCGCGCCGCCGCGCAGATCACCGACCTCACCGCACGGCTCGGCCCCGCGGTGCGGCTGCTGGCCGGCTACGTGGTGCCCAAGTTCACCGAGGAGAGCGGCGGCGCCTTCCTGGAGGCGCTCACCGCCGCCGAGGAACGCTCCGGCCAGCGGCTGTTCGCCATGCCGGTGCTGGAGTCGCCCGAGCTCGCCCACCTGGAGACCCGCCGCGAGCAGCTCTTCGCCGTCGCCCGGCTGCTCGACAAGCACCGCGAGCGCATCCTCGCCGTCCGGCTCGGCGTCACCGACCTGTGCTCCGCGTACGGACTGCGCCGCTCGCCCGACCTCACCGCCTACGACGTGGCCCTGGTCGCCGGCGTCATCGGCGACGTGGTCAACGTGCTCGGCCGCGCCGACGGCACCGGGTTCACCGTGACCGGCCCGGTCTGGGAGTACTTCCCGGTGCAGGAGCGCATGTTCAAGCCGCAGCTGCGCCGCACCCCGTTCGCCGAGGCGCACCCGCCGGCCGACGGCGTCCGGCAGCGCATCATCGAGCACGACCTGGACGGGCTGATCCGCGAGATCGAGCTCGACCGCGCCAACGGCCTGCTCGGCAAGACCTGCATCCACCCCAGCCACGTGCCCGCCGTGCACGCCCTCTCGGTGGTCACGCACGAGGAGTACTCCGACGCGCAGGACATCCTCAGCCGCGACGGCGGCGGGGTGCTGCGCTCCGCGTACACCAACAAGATGAACGAGGCCAAGCCGCACCGGGCCTGGGCGGAGCGGGTGCTGCTGCGCGCCGACGTCTTCGGGGTGGCCCGCGAGGACGTCAGCTTCGCCGAGCTGCTGGGCGCCTGCCTCTGCGGCTGACCCCGCCGTACCCCGGGCACCCCTGCGTACCCTGGGCACCTTTGCACGACCGCACGACCGCACCTCTGCACGACCGCACCACCGAAAGCAGGAGTCTTGACCGCACAGCACCCCGCCCCGGCGCCGTGGACCGGCCAGTGGGTCACCGAACGGCTCGGCATCGGGCTCACCGGCTCGCCGGAGCTGCGGGAGCTGATCGGGCTCGCCCTGCGCCGCAACCCGCGCCGCGCCCACCTGCTGGTCTCCCACGTGCTCGGCAAGCACGTGCCGCAGCTCCCCGCCGTGGTGCACGGCGCCGGACTGGAGCTCGGCCGCCGGGTCCGCGAGCTGCTCGGCCCCGAGGACGCCGCCCGGGCGGTCGTCCTCGGCTACGCGGAGACCGCCACCGCGCTCGGCCACAGCGTCGCCGACGGCCTGGACGCCCCGTACCTGCACTCCACCCGCCGCCCGGTCGACGGCGTCGAGCCGGTCGGCGGCTTCGAGGAGGAGCACTCGCACGCCACCTCGCACCTGCTGCTGCCCGAGGACCCGGCGCTGCTCGCCGGCGACGGGCCGCTGGTCCTGGTCGACGACGAGTTCTCCACCGGCAACACCGTGCTCAACACCGTCCGCGCGCTGCACGCCGCGCACCCCCGGGACCGCTACGTGGTGGTCGCCCTGGTCGACCTGCGCACCGGGGCCGACCGGGAGCGCCTCGACAAGGCGGCCGCCGAGCTCGGAGCCCGCCTCGACCTGGTCGCCGGCGCGGTCGGCGGCGTCCGGCTGCCCGCCGACGTGCTGGCCCGCGCGCAGGAGATCGTCGACGCGCAGCCCGCGCCCGCACCGCTGCCCGACGCTCCGCTCGCCCCCGTCCACCGGGCCGAGCTCGACTGGCCGGCCGACCTGCCCGACGGCGGCCGGCACGGCTTCACCGCCGACCACCGCCGTCGCCTCGACGCCGCCCTGCCCGGCCTCGCCGCCCCGCTCGCCGAGCAGCTCGCCGACCGCCGCCGCGTCCTCGTGCTCGGCTTCGAGGAGCTGATGTACGCGCCGCTGCGCCTCGCCGGAGCGCTCGCCGACCGGCTCGGCGGCGACCGCGTACGCTTCTCCACGACGACCCGCTCGCCGGTGCTCGCCGTGGACGACCCGGGCTACGCGATCCGCACCCGGCTGGCCTTCCCGGCCCACGACGACCCCGCCGACCGCTCCACCGAGCGGTACGCCTACAACGTCGCCCCCGGCAGCGACCCCGCCCGCCGCTTCGACGCGATCGTCCTGGTGGTCGACACCCCCGGCGACACCGCCGCCCTGCACGAGGGCGAGGACGCCCTGCTGCGCCAGCTGCGGGCCGTCACCGACCAGGTGGTGCTCGCCGTTCTCCCCGCGTACCGGCCCGGGCCACCCCGCTGACGCCTCCGTCCCCCACCATCGACAGCGCACCTCCCCACGTAAGGCGACCATGACGACCACCCTGCCCGCGCCGCTGTTCGGCCCCGCGTTCTCCTCGTACCCGGCCGAGGACGTGACCTGGCTGCTCAAGGACCTCTCCGGGGTGGCGCTGGAGGCGCCGACCGAGGAGCGCGAGGAGGCCGTGCAGTCCGGCGGCGCCCACTACGCCGAGTCGCTGCCGATCGAGTACCAGCCGAGCCCCGAGTACCAGGAGCTGTACAAGCAGGCGCTCGCCGCCTCCGGCGAGCGGATCGCGCTGGCCGTCGGCACCGTCGCCGAGACGCTGCTGCGCGAGCGCGGCCGCGGCCTGGTACTCGCCTCGCTGGCCCGGGCCGGCACCCCGGTCGGCGTGCTGATCCGCCGCTGGCTCGGCTTCGCCCACGGCCTCGACGTCCCGCACTACACCGTCTCCATCGTGCGCGGCCGCGGCATCGACCCGGTGGCGCTGCGCCACCTCGCCGCCCACCACGACGCCGGCTCGGTGGTCTTCGTCGACGGCTGGACGGGCAAGGGCGCCATCACCCGCGAACTCTCCGAGGCGCTGCACGGCACCGGTTTCGACCCCGACCTCGCGGTGCTCGCCGACCCCGGCCGCTGCGTGCGCACCTACGGCACCCGGGACGACTTCCTCATCCCGTCCGCCTGCCTCAACTCCACCGTCTCCGGCCTGATCTCGCGCACCGTGCTGCGCCCCGACCTGATCGGCCCGGACGACTTCCACGGCGCCAAGTTCTACCGCGAGCTCGCCGTCGCCGACGTCTCGAACGACTTCCTCACCGCCGTCGCCGCGCACTTCCCGGCCGTCCGGGCCGCGGCCGTCGCCGCCGCGGACGCCCTCGCCGCCGAGGACCGCACCCCCACCTGGGAGGGCTGGGCGGCCGTCGAGCGGATCAGTGCCGAGTACGGCATCGACAACGTCAACCTGGTGAAGCCGGGGGTGGGCGAGACCACCCGCGTCATGCTCCGCCGGGTGCCCTGGCGAGTGCTGGCCCGGCGCGGTGCCGGAGCCGACCTCGACCACGTCAGGCTGCTCGCCGCACAGCGCGGCGTCCCGGTGGAGGAGGTGGACGACCTGCCGTACTCCTGCGTGGGCCTGATCCACCCCCGCTACACCCGCGGGGCGACCGGCGCCGACGGCACGGCGGTGCACACCGCCGAGGGCGGCGAAGTTCTCACGAAGGAAAGTTGATGCCGAATCAGCAGCCGAGTCAGTTCCTGGTCGCGAGCGACCTCGACCGCACCCTGATCTACTCCAACCGGGCGCTCGCCCTGGACGTGCCGGACCGGCTCGCCCCCCGGCTGCTCTCGGTGGAGGTCAACGACGGCCGGGCGCTCTCGTTCATGACCGAGCAGGCCGCCGAGCTGCTCGTCGAACTGACCCGGCTCGCCGTGTTCGTGCCCGCCACCACCCGCACCCGGGCCCAGTACGAGCGGGTCAACCTGCCCGGCCCGACGCCGGGGTGGATCCCGAAGTACGCGATCTGCGCCAACGGCGGCCACGTGCTGGTCGACGGCGTCTGGGACCGCGACTGGCACGCCGAGGTGCGCTCGCGGCTCGCCGCCGCCAGCGCCCCGCTCGCCGAGGTCGTCGAGCACCTGGCCATCTCGGCCGACCCGGAGTGGACGCACAAGCGTCGGGTCGCCGAGGACCTCTTCGCCTACCTCGTCGTCGAGCGCGCCGACCTGCCCGAGGGCTGGCTGGAGGAGCTCACCGGCTGGTGCGCCGAGCGCGGCTGGACGGTCTCGCTGCAGGGCCGCAAGGTGTACGCGGTGCCGGCCCCGCTCACCAAGAGCGAGGCCCTCGCCGAGGTCGAGCGCCGGACGGGTGCGGCCACCGTGCTGACCGCCGGCGACTCGCTGCTCGACGCCGAGCTGCTGCTCGCCGCCGACGCGGGCTGGCGGCCCGGTCACGGCGAACTCGCCGACACCGGCTGGGCGGCGCCCGGCGTCACCGCGCTCACCCAGGTCGGTGTCGCGGCGGGCGAGGAGATCGTCCGGCGGATGCTGGAGCGGGTGCGGGCCGGGGCTGCCGTCCGGGCCTGAGCATCGTGCGCGGGGCCCGGCCGTGTGCCGGGCCCCGTTCCGTTCCGACCTTGTTCCGTTCCGGCCTTGTTCCGTTCGGGGGGTCAGCCGCAGCAGCCGCCGCCGCAGCAGCCGCCGCCACCACCGCTCGGGGCGGGGGCCGCGGCGGCGCCGCCGCCCGCGGTGCCGGTCACGGCGACGGTGGAGAGCAGCTTCACCGTGTCGGCGTGGCCCTCCGGGCAGACGGCCGGGTCGTTGGCCTGGGCCATCGTGCGGCGGAGTTCGAAGGTGGCTCCGCAGGAGCGGCAGCGGAAGTCGTAGCGAGGCATAGCGGCAGGGTACCGAGGCGGCAGCTCAGACGGCAGTAGTGACCGGTTCGGGCCGCCCGTCCCGCTCGTCCTGCCCGGTCCGCCCGGTGGCTTCCGGCCGGTCCCGCTCCGGCTTGGGCCGGACGTAGACCTGCTTGCGGACCCGGGCGACCACCGAGCCGTCCTGCGCCAGCACCTCGGTGTCGAACCAGACCAGCGCCTTGCTGCCGTCGGCCGTCAGCTCGCGGATCTCCGCCAGGCGCTCGTCGGTGAGCACGAACTCGGCGGTGATGTCGCCGCGGCCGGGGGAGACGAAGTCGATCTCCGCGGCGCTGTCCCACACGTAGTAGTCCGGGCCGAGGTTCTGCATCACCAGCAGCATCCAGAACGGGTCGGTCATCGCGAAGATGGAGCCGCCGAAGTGGGTGCCGACCCAGTTGCGGTTCAGCCGCCCGAGCCGCAGCCGGACCTTCGCGCTGCGGAAGGCGTCGTCGACCGCCAGCACCTTGATGCCGGCGAACAGGAACGGCGGCCAGAAGTTGATGCCGCGCCGGAAGGTGGCTGCGGAGAGCGTGCGCTTGCGTGCCATGGGCGCGACTCTAGCACTAAGTTACTGGTCGGTAATGTGTCCTGGGTCACGCCCCCGGCGGTCCGTCAGCGCGGCCCCCGGATCATCGCGACCACCCCGGCCGCGGTCTCCCGCACCGCCGCCAGCTCGGTCAGGAAGTGCCAGTAGTCCGGGTGCCGACCCGCCTCCTCCAGTGCCGCGACCGCCCGGTCCAGCCGCGCCACCGCCGCGTCCAGCGGCGCCGCGTGCCGCGGGTCCGGGGTCTGGCGTCCCGTCATGGCCAGGCGCTGGGCGTCCCGCAGGGCGAACCGCGTCCGCTCGATCTCCTTGTGCGGGTCGTGCGACACCTCGTTCAGCTGCCGCAGCCGGTCGTTGACCGCCGTCACCGAACCCTCCGCCGTCTCCAGCACCGCGCGCACCGTCCCGATCGCGCCGGTCGCGTCCGCCCAGCGCTGCTCGTCGCGGGCCCGCGCCGCCTCGTCCAGCTTCCGCGAGGCCGTCGCCACCGCCTCCGCCGTCTGCGCCGGCACCCGCTGCAGGTCCTGCCAGCAGGAGACCGAGAACCGCCGCCGCAGCTCGCTCAGCGCCGGCTCCACCGTGCCCCCGCGCGTCTCGAGCGCCTGCACCCGCGTCCGCAGGCTCGCCACCCGGCGGTCGATCTCCTTCGCCCGCTGCGGCAGTTGCTCCGCCTGGTCGCGGACGGCCCCGGCCCGCCGCGCCACATCCTCGGCCCGCTGCAGGGTCGCCTGCACCCCGTGCCGGGCCACACCCTCGTTCATCCGGGTCAGCTCCGGGCCGAGCTCCGCCAGCCGCGCCGCCAGGTCGTCCGCCTTCAGCCCGGCCGACCGCACCTGCTCCAGCGCCGTCGTCGCCGCCAGCAGCGCCTGCCGGGCCTTCTCCACCGCCGGCGTCACCCGGATCAGCTGCGACTCCGCGTGCTGCACCAGCGGCTGCAGCCGCTGGACGAAGGAGTCCAGCTCCGACCGCTGCGCCTCCAGGTCCCGCTTGGCCTGGTCCAGCTGGCGGCGGGCCCGACCGGCCGCGGAGGAGTCCAACTCCGGATCCTCCAGGTCGTACGCGTCCAGCGCCGACAGGTAGCCGACCGTCACCTCGTTGATCCGTCCCGTCAGCGCCTGGAAATCGGCCTGCGCCCGGCCCGCCGCGGCGCTGTCCTCCGCGGAACGGATCGTCTCCAGGGCGAGCTGGGCGTCACGCTGCGCCGAGTCGAGTTCGTAGAAGGTCTGCTGCGCCGCGTCCCGGGCGGCCACCGCCTCGGCCCGCGCTCCCTCGCCCCGACGCCACCAGCCGCCCCGCCCGCCGCCACCGCCGGCCACCCTCACCACGCGCTCCCTGCTGCTCGTACGCCTGATCCAGGCCCATTCTTCCCGATCGCCCCCACCGCCCGGGACCCGCCGTCCGACGCCATCCGGACGGTGGCGGCGGGCAACCCCCCGGACCAGGTACGCTAGGCCTCCGTCGTGCACCCGGGGACCCCGTGTGCCGCGGCACGGGCGCATAGCTCAGCGGTAGAGCGCCGCCCTTACAAGGCGGATGTCGGCGGTTCGAAACCGTCTGCGCCCACCGGCTGTGAACACCACGAGAGCCCCGGACCCTTCCCGGTCCGGGGCTTTTCGACATCCGGATCCGACATCAACGGCGGACCGAGCGCCGTCCGGCCCTGACACGGGTCGGGTGTCGTGCGACGGTGGATGCGGGACCGCAGCCCGGAGCACGTGCGCGGTTGCCGCGCGACGGGCCGCAGCCGATCCGGTGATCGACCCCTGGAGGATGTGCCATGCGGGCGACGGACAGGACACCGGGAAGGCCGCGGGACGGGCGGGAGGCACGGGCCCGTAGCGCGGCGGGGGGAAGACGCCCGGGCCGGAAGGCAGTGGGGTGCAGTACCCGGTGCGCGGGACGGGTCGAGGGCGCTGCGCCGGCCGGTCGCGGTGGTGCCTTCGGCATCCTCGTGTGCACGGCCCTCCGGCGGTTCGCGATGTGGTTGCCGCCGACCCGACGGGCCGCCCGGCGCAGGTCGCCGCTGTGCGCGGTCGCGGCCGGCATGCCGGTCGTCTTCCACCTCGTCCTCCGTGGCGCGGTCACTGGACCGCGGAGCCCGTCATGACCGCCGGCACCGGGACGGCGCCCGGCGGCGAGACCCGGGGCAGGCCCTCGGCCAGGAGGATCGCCTGGACGGTGCTCCGCGTGGTCGGCTCGGTCGTCGCGCTGGTGGCCCTGTACTACGGGCTGCCGCTGGACCATTCGTCCACGTCGGCCACCGTCACCATGCTCCTCGTCGGACTGGCGGGGTTCATCGTGCTGGTCTCCCTCCAGGTCCGCTCGATCATCCGCTCCCGGCACCCGGGACTGCGGGCCGCCGAGGCGCTGTCCATCTGCATTCCGTTCTTCCTGCTGCTCTTCTCCGCCACCTACGTCGCGCTGGCCGCGCTGTCCCCCGACAGCTTCGGCGAGCCCCTGTCCCACTCCGACGGGATCTACTTCACGGTGACCGTGTTCTCCACCGTCGGATTCGGCGACATCACCGCGAGGACCGACACCGCGCGGCTGGTCGTCACCGTCCAGATGCTGGCCGACCTGGTGGTCCTCGGCCTGGGCATCAAGGTCATCGTGGGCGCGGTCCAGCGCGGCCGGCAGCGAAAGGCCGGACCGCGGAACCCCGGGGCCGGGGACGAGCAGCGATGACCGTGGCCGGGAGCACACACACCGACGATTCGGGCTAGCGAGGCTGCCATGGTCAGTACGAGCGGACGAGAAGCACGGACTGTTCACAGTGGAGGGGGCACGACCTGGCTGTCGCACGTGTTCGAACTCAGACCCGCGGGGCTGAACTGGCCGCGAGCCGTGATGTTCCTGGACGTCGCCCTGGTGCCGCTGATCGTCTTCTGGGCGATCGGGTACGAGCAGTACCTGCTCAGCGCGCTGTTCGGGCTCCTGTTCGCGGCGCTGGAGGATCCGGGAGGCGGCTTCGGGCGCCGTGCGGGGCACGTCGCCCTCTTCGCCGCGATCGGTGCGGGGCTGACCGCGCTGGCGTTCGGCCTCGGTGGTCAGGCCTGGGGCTGGCTGGCGTCGGCGGCCTTCGCGGTCACCCTGGTGGCAGGCCTGACGGCCGCGTTCGGGGTGCGGAGATTCGTGAACGCGATGCTCCTCAACATCTGGTTCGTCATCGCCCTCTCGCTCGCGGTCGGCTTCCACGGCGACTCCCACGTCACCAGCTACACCTGGGCCCAGGCGGTCACCTGGGCGGGAGGGTCGCTGCTGTGGATGGCGGTGGCCTTCGTCGGGTGGCTGATCCACGGACGCCAGGACCAGCCCCAGCCGGTCGCGGAACTCCCCGGTGACGTGTCGCGACGGAAGCTGACCCGACCGATGATCATGTTCGCGGTGATCCGTGCCGTAGTCATCGGCGGCACCGTCGCCCTCGCGTTCGGACTGGACCTGACGCACGGCTCCTGGATGCCGATCGCGGCCATGGTCGCGATGAAGCCGAGCCTGGAACAGAGCACGCTCGTGGCCGCGCAGCGCCTCATCGGCGCCACGATCGGCGCCGTCGCAGCGGCGCTGATCCTGCTGATTCCCACCAGCGAGCACGGTCTCAGGCTGTTCGCGGTCGACCGCGGACTCGAAGTGGTCGCGCTCATCCTGTTCATGCACGGGGCGGCGATCCGCTTCTGGAACTACGCCTTCTACTGTGCCGCCATCGCTGCGAGCGTCCTCGTCCTGGTGGTCCAGCAGCCCTCCGACTACGCGGCCGAGGGCTACCGGGTGCTGTGGACGGCGTGCGGCGCCGGGATCGGCGTGCTCGTCATGCTCCTCGCGAGCCGGCTCGGCAGACGCGCCGCCCGACGCACCGCCGGACACACGACTGGAGCACCGCCGCACCCGGCCTGATCGGACCCTTCCCGGTCCGGGGCTCCGCCGGACGTCGCGACCGGCGCGGCGAGGGGTGCCGTGCGGGCAAGGGCACCGCTCCTTCGGAGGACGTGCCGGTGGCCCGGCCGGTGGCCGGGACACCGGCACGTCGGCGCACTCCCACCGCCCCAGGCTTTCATGATCGACGTATCGCCCCGGTATCGCGGCGGGAGCGGTCGACCGGCAAGCCCTAGTCTTCGGCGGTGCCGAACCGGGTGCGGTAGGCGGCGACGGCGGTCGGCAGGGTGGGGAAGATGAGGTCCTCGCCGACGGAGTCGCTGAGGCCGTAGGCGTCGAGCGCCTCGCGGAGGTCCTGCTTGACCCGGGCGAGGGCGAAGACGATGCCGCGGTCGGCGAGTTCCCGGCGGAGCGCGTCCACGGCGTCCAGGGCGGTGATGTCCACCTCGACGTTGGCCTCGGCGTTGAGGACGAACCAGTGCACCGGCTCGTGCTGGTCGTCGACGGCGGCCAGCGCCCGGCGGCGGAAGTCCTCGGCGTTGGCGAAGAAGAGCGGCGAGTCGTAGCGGTAGACCACCAGGCCGGGCACGGTCTGCGCGGCCGGGTAGTCGTCGACGTCGTGCATGCCGGCGAGCCCCGGCACCGTGCCGAGGACGGCGTCGTGCGGGCGGGCCACCCGGACCAGCAGTTCGGCGATGGACAGGCCCACCGCGACCAGCACGCCGTAGAGGATGTCCAGCGCGAGGACGCCCGCCAGGCAGCCGAGCGCCAGCAGGAACTCCCCGCGGCGGAAGGAGAGCAGCCGGCGGAACCCCGACACGTCGATCATGCGGACGGCCGCGTAGACGACCAGGGCGCCGAGGACGGCCGTCGGGGTGTGGCTGAGCAGCGAGCTGAAGAACAGCAGCACCGCCACCACGGCCAGCCCCGCGGTGAGCGCGTACGCCTGGGTGCGGCCGCCCGCGGACTGGGCGAGCGCGGTGCGGCTGGCGCTGCTGCTCACCGGGAATCCGTGCAGCACGCCGGCGCCGACGTTCGCCGCGCCGAGCGCCAGCAGCTCCTGGTCGGCGTCCAGTCGGGTGCCGTCGCCCGGGGTGGCGAAGGCGCGGGCGGTGAGGATCACGTCCGTGTAGCCGACCAGCAGCACGCCCAGGGCGGGCAGCACCAGCTGGGACAGGTCGGAGAGGCTGGGGAAGTCCGGGCTGGGCAGGCCGGGAGGGATCGTGCCGATCACCTTGATGCCGTGCTCCTCCAGGCCGAAGGCCGACACCGCGGCCGTCCCCAGCACCAGGGTCAGCAGCGGGCCCGGGACGCCGCGGAACCGGCCCGCGACGAAGAGGAAGAGCAGTGCGGCCGCGCTGAACACCACGGTGGCCGCGTGGAGGTCGGAGATGTTCTCGAAGAACGACACCAGCTGGGGGAAGAAGCCCTCGCCCTCGGTCTCCACGCCGGTGAGCTTGGTCAGCTGATCCACCATCATGATCAGGGCGACGCCCGCCAGGTAGCCGATCAGGACGGGCCGGGACAGCAGGTCGGCGACGAAGCCGAGCCGCGCCACCCACGCCACCACGCAGAGCAGGCCGACGACCACGGCGAGGGCCGCGGCGAGGACGGCGTACCGGGAGCTGTCCCCGGCGGCGAGGGGCCCGATCGCGGTGGCGGTCATCAGCGCGGTGGTGGACTCCGGGCCGACGGAGAGCAGGCGGGAGGAGCCGAGGACGGCGTACGCCAGGATCGCCGGGAGGATCGCCCACAGGCCCGCCACCGGCGGCAGGCCCGCGACACTGGCGTAGGCCATCACCTGGGGCACCAGGTACGCCGCCACGGTGGCACCGGCCAGCAGGTCGCCCCTGATCCAGCCGCGCCGGTAGTGCCGGAGCACGGGGAGGCCCGGGGCGGCGGGTACGACGCGGTGCCACCACGGGTCGGGGGCGTCGGTCTGCTGCGACACGGGGCTCTCCCTTCGCCTGGGGACATGATGCCCCGGAACCGGCCGGACGCAGGTCAGGCCACGCACGCCGGCCACCGGCGGTCGGGCAGGACCCGGGCCGGTGCGGTGCCGGCGGCCCCGGGCCGGGCCTCCCGCAGCGGCGGCCGGCCGTTCCTGACGGGCGGTCAACCGCATGCCCGTGCGGGACATGGGTAGGTCTGGGGCATGGGACCCCTAGAACCGAACCCGGTGGAATTCGTCATTGGTCTGATCTGCTTCTTCGTCCTGTTCGGGATACTCGGCCGGCGCGTGCTGCCGCGGATCGAACGGACCCTCGCGGAGCGCGAGGCGGCCACCGGCGGGCGGCTCGCCGAGGCCGAACGGATCCGCCACGAGGCCCTGGAGCTCGACGAGGAGCGCCGCGCGCAGCTGGACGCCGCCCGCCACGAGGCGGCCCGCATCCGGCAGGAGGCCGCCGAGGAGGGTGCGGCCCTGGTCGCGGCCGCCCGGGCGCAGGCGCTGCGGGAGCGCGAGGAGCTCGTCGTCGCGGCGCAGGTGCAGTTGGCGGCGAGCCGGGTGATCGCCGAGGCCGAGCTGCGCGAGGACGTGGTGGTGTCGGCGGTGCAGCTGGCCGGCCGGGTGGTCGGCGAGCCGCTGGCCGGGCTGCCGGGGACGGAGGCCGTGGTCGCGCGGTTCCGTGCCGAGCGGGAGGCGGCGGCGGACTGAGCGGACGTCCGGGCGGACGGCGGCCGGCTCCGGGAGGCTCCCGGGGGCCGGCCGCGTGCGTTCGGTCCCGGGGGTCGGCCGTGCGGGTTCAGTCCCGGGGCCGGCCGAGCAGTTCGCCGAGCCGGTGCAGCAGCGGGAGCAGGGCGCCGCGCTCGGTGGGGGTGAGGTCGGCGAGGGCGCCGTGGACGGTGTGCATCTCGGCGCGCAGGGACCGGGCGAGCCGGTGCCCGTCCCCGGTGGCGTGCACCGTCTTGCTGCGGCGATCCTCGGGGGAGGGGGTCCGCGCCACCAGTCCGCGGGCCTCCATCCGGGCGACCAGCCCGGTGGCGTTGGAGGCGTCGCAGACCAGGTGCTCGGCGAGCGCGCTCATGCTGAGCGGGTGGTCGAGGGCGATGAGCGCGCGGGCCTGGGTGGTGCTGAGACCGTGCCGCCCGGCGACCGCCGCGAGGTCGTCGTAGTAGCCGCGGACCACGCGGGCGAGCGGCTCCACCAGGTCCGACGCATCTGGATTCACTTGACATCCTCAAGTAACCGGCGTTTCCTGAAAGCAGGTAGTTGAGGATATCAACCATTCCCTGCGAGGAACCCCATGAACGACCGCCCGGCCGAGCAGCCCGCCGACCTCGTCGCCCGCCTGCGCGCGGCCTTCCGCACCGGCCGCACCCGACCGCTGTCCTGGCGCACCGGGCAGCTGCACCGGCTGCGCGCGTTGCTCACCGAGAACGGGCCGGAGCTCGCCGCGGCGCTCGGCGCCGACCTCGGCAAGAGCGAGCAGGAGGCGATGCGCACCGACGTCGACTTCGTGGTGCGGGAGATCGACCACACCCTGGAGCACCTCGGGGACTGGCTGCGGCCCGAGGACGCGCCGGTGCCCGAGCGGCTGGCCGGCGCACGGGCGCGGACGCAGTACGACCCGCTCGGCGTCGTCCTGGTGATCGCCCCGTGGAACTACCCGGTGCAGCTGCTGCTGGCGCCGGTCGCCGGGGCGCTGGCGGCCGGCAACGCGGTGGTGGCCAAGCCCAGCGAACTGGCGCCGGTCACCTCGGCCCTGCTCGCCCGGCTGCTGCCCGCGTACCTGGACACCACGGCGGTCGCGGTGGTGGAGGGCGGGGTGCCGGAGACCACGGCGCTGCTGGCCCAGCGGTTCGACCACATCTTCTACACCGGCAACGGGGCGGTCGGCCGGGTCGTGATGCGGGCCGCCGCCGAGCACCTCACCCCGGTCACCCTCGAACTGGGCGGCAAGTCACCGGCGTTCGTCGACGCGGGGGCGGACCTCGCGGTGGTGGCGGAGCGCCTGGTGGCGGGCAAGTTCCTCAACGCCGGCCAGACCTGCGTCGCCCCGGACTACGTGCTGACCGACCCGGCCACCGCCCGCGCGCTGGAGCCGCTGCTGGCCGACGCGGTCCGGGCCCGGTACGGCGAGGATCCGGCCGCCTCGCCGCTGTACAGCCGGATCGTCAACGAGCGGCACTTCGACCGGCTGGCCGCGCTGCTGGGCTCCGGGCGGACGGTGGTCGGCGGCGGCCACGACCGGGCCGGCCGCTACCTCGCGCCGACCGTGCTCGCCGAGGTGTCGCCGGACTCCCCCGTGATGCAGGAGGAGATCTTCGGCCCGATCCTGCCGATCGTCGAGGTCGCCGGCCTGGACGAGGCGATCGACTTCGTCAACGACCGGGAGAAGCCGCTCGCCCTGTACGTGTTCAGCCCCTCGGAGGAGACCCGGCGCCGGCTCGCCGAGGAGACCTCCTCGGGCGGGCTCGGGTTCGGTCTGCCGCTGGCCCACCTGACCGTCTCCGACCTGCCGTTCGGCGGGGTGGGGGAGAGCGGCATGGGCAGCTACCACGGCCGGTACTCGATCGAGGCGTTCAGCCACCGCAAGGCGGTGCTGGAGGTGCCGGTCGGCTGACCGGCGTCCTCGCCGGGGGAGGAACGGGCGGGATCGGACGGAAGCGGGCGGGAGCCGGTGGTCGGCTCCCGCCCGTTCTGCTTGATGATGTCAAGCAGTTGTCGTCCCCCGGGACCTACCGGGCCGCTGCCTCAGCCGATCGCCTTGAGCAGCTCCTCGGCCAGCGGGCCGGACGAGGCCGGGTTCTGCCCGGTGTACAGGTTGCGGTCGGTGACGGTGTACGGCGCCCAGGGCTCGCCCGCCGCGTAGTCGGCGCCGAGCGCCACCAGCCGGTCCTCCAGCAGCCAGGGGGCGCGGTCGGCGAGACCGGCGAGCCGTTCCTCGGTGTTGCTGAAACCGGTCAGCCGGTACCCGGCGACGGTCGGCGTGCCGTCCGGGCGCGCCGCGGCGAGCAGCGCGGCCGGACCGTGGCAGACCACGCCCAGCGGCAGGCCTGCGTCGAGCACGGCGGTGAGCAGCCGGCCCGAGTCGGCGTCGACGGCGAGGTCCTCCATCGGGCCGTGGCCGCCGGGGTAGAAGACGGCCGCGTAGTCGGCCGGGTCGACGTCGGTCAGCGCGACCGGGTGCCGCAGCGGCTCTGCGGCGGCGATCGCGGCTGCCGTCTCGGCGGCGTTCTCCTCGCCGCCGAGGGCGCCGGCGGACAGGCTGCCGGCGTCCGCGGTCGGCCGCACGCCGCCCGGCGTGGCCACCACGACCTCGTGCCCGGCGGCGGTGAAGGCGCGGTACGGGGTGAGGAACTCCTCCGCCCAGTAGCCGGTGGGGTGCTTGCTGCCGTCGGCCAGGGTCCAGTGGTCGGCGCCGGTCATCACAAACAGGATCTTCGCCATGTCGGCGGTCACTCCTTCGGTGGGCTCTCCCCCGACGCTAGGCCGCCGACCCCGGGTCGGGCCAATAGGCGGACCGATGGGAGCCATCGGGAACCCGATGGCTCACCCGGTCGGCGGCGGCCGTCGGCTCACTCCTCGATCCGCACCAGCGCCAGGGTGATGTTGTCCGGTCCACCCGCCTCGATCGCGGCCCGCCAGAGTTCGAAGGCGGCCCGCTGGTCGTCCTCGGCGGCGAGGACGGCGGCAAGCTCCTCCGGCGGCACCGGGTCGGTCAGGCCGTCGCTGCACACCAGGTAGCGGGCGCCGGCCGCGGCGGGCAGCCGGCGCAGGTGCGGCTCGACCTCGCGGCGGACGACGGTGCCGCCCAGGGTGCTGGTGACGATGTTGGTGGTGCGTCGGCCGGGCGGGGGCGGCGGGCTGTCGTCGGTGCTGAGCAGCCGCAGTTCGGGGGTGGCGGCCGTCCCGGCGATCTCGAAGACCTGGCTGTCGCCGATGTTGAACACCAGCACGTGCTCGGCGCTCAGCACCAGGCCGGCGACGGTGGTGCCCATGCCGGTGAGGTCCGGGTCGGCCTCCGCGGCCTCGTACAGGGTGCTGTTGCAGGAGCGGAGTTCGCGGCGGACGTCGTCCTCGGAGCGCAGGCCGGTGCCGGACGCGGCGAGCCGGCGGGCGGTGAGCGAGGAGGCGACCTCGCCGGCCGGGTGGCCGCCGAGCCCGTCCGCGACCGCCACCACGACGGGCGTGCCGCCGAGCGGGAAGAGCAGGGTCTGCGGGCTCTCGGTGACGGTGGCGCAGAGCGTCCACGGTCCGACGGCCAGGCTGTCCTCGTTGTGGTCGCGGACCAGGCCCTCGTGGCTGAGCGCACTGACGGCGATGTACGGCATGCGGCTCGCCCCCTCTCCCTCCCCATTGTGGTGCCCGCCGGGCCACCCCCGCCCAAGTCTTCAACGATCTGTTGAAACCTACCTTGACGCGTCCGCCGCCCCCGGCCTACTTTGATTCCGCAGTCCAGAATCAGCATTTCACATCGCGGAACTTCCGCCGGGCAGGAGAAGCCGATGCCTCGAATGACAGCCGCCCGCGCGGCAGTTGAGATCCTCAAGCGCGAGGGCGTGACCAATGCGTTCGGCGTGCCCGGCGCGGCGATCAACCCCTTCTACGCCGCCCTCAAGGCCGCCGGCGACGTCCACCACACGCTGGCCCGCCACGTCGAGGGCGCGTCCCACATGGCCGAGGGCTACACCCGTGCGAACCCCGGCAACATCGGCGTCTGCATCGGCACCTCCGGGCCGGCCGGCACCGACATGATCACCGGCCTGTACTCCGCCATCGCCGATTCGATCCCGATCCTGTGCATCACCGGGCAGGCGCCGGTCGCCCGGATCCACAAGGAGGACTTCCAGGCCGTCGACATCGCCTCGATCGCCCGCCCGGTCACCAAGGCGGCCACCACCGTCCTGGAGGCCGCGCAGGTCCCCGGCGTCTTCCAGCAGGCCTTCCACCTGATGCGCTCCGGCCGCCCCGGCCCCGTCCTCATCGACCTGCCGATCGACGTCCAGCTGACCGAGATCGAGTTCGACCCGGAGACCTACCAGCCGCTGCCGGTCTACAAGCCCACCGCCACCCGCGCGCAGATCGAGAAGGCGATCGACCTGCTGCAGGCCTCCGAGCGCCCGCTGATCGTCGCCGGTGGCGGCGTCATCAACGCGGACGCCTCCGACCTGTTGGTCGAGTTCGCCGAGCTGACCGGCGTCCCCGTGGTCCCGACCCTGATGGGCTGGGGCACCATCGCGGACGACCACGCGCTCAACGCCGGCATGGTCGGCCTGCAGACCTCGCACCGCTACGGCAACGCGACCTTCCTGGAGTCCGACTTCGTCCTCGGCATCGGCAACCGCTGGGCCAACCGCCACACCGGCAACCTCGACGTCTACACCAAGGGCCGCACCTTCGTGCACGTCGACGTCGAGCCCACCCAGATCGGCCGGATCTTCGCCCCCGACTACGGCATCGCCTCCGACGCCCGCGCCGCCCTGGAGCTCTTCGTCGAGGTCGCCAAGGAGCGCAGCGCCGCAGGCGTCCTCAAGAACCGCAGCGCCTGGGCCGCCTCCGCGCAGGAGCGCAAGGCCACCCTGCTGCGCCGCACCCACTTCGACGACGTGCCGCTCAAGCCGCAGCGCGTCTACGAGGAGATGAACCGCGCCTTCGGCCCGGAGACCCGGTACGTCACCACCATCGGCCTCTCGCAGATCGCCGGCGCGCAGATGCTGCACGTCTACAAGCCGCGGCACTGGATCAACTGCGGCCAGGCCGGCCCGCTCGGCTGGACGATCCCGGCCGCCCTCGGCGTCGCCACCGCAGACCCGGAGACCCCCGTCGTCGCGCTCTCCGGCGACTACGACTTCCAGTTCATGATCGAGGAGCTGGCGGTCGGCGCCCAGCACCGGATCCCCTACGTCCACGTCCTGGTGAACAACTCGTACCTGGGCCTGATCCGCCAGGCGCAGCGGAACTTCGACATCGACTTCCAGGTCAAGCTGGAGTTCGAGAACCTCAACTCCCCGGAGCTGGGCGTCTACGGCGTCGACCACGTCAAGGTCGCCGAGGGCCTCGGCTGCAAGGCGATCCGGGTCACCGAGCCGGACCAGCTGCTGCCCGCCTTCGAGGAGGCGAAGAAGCTCGCCGCCGAGTTCCGCGTCCCGGTCGTCGTCGAGGCGATCCTGGAGCGGGTCACCAACATCGCGATGAGCGGCACCGACATCGCCAGCGTGGTCGAGTTCGAGGAACTCGCCACCGAGCCGGGCCACGCCCCGACCGCCGTCCGCCCGCTCGCCGTCTGACCCGGCAGCGCCCCCGATCCACCCGCATCACCCTCCGGGACCGCCCGGGCGATCCGATCGCCCGGGCGGTCCTGTCGTTGGCGGGGGCCGGGAGCTGCCCTCAGAGGCGCTCGGACGGTCGGTTCAGGTGCCCCCGCGTTCCTGAAGCGGTCACCCGAGCAGCGAGGTCAGTCGGGTGGCGGAGGCGCGGGGGTGGGTGAGGTTGCCGTTGTGGCCGCCGGGGAATTCGGCCGGGGTGGTGCCCAGGTGGTCGGCGAGGAGGGTGGCGCAGCGGCGGTCGAAGACCTGGTGCGGGGTGGTGCGTCCGACGGCCGGGACGATCCGGGTCGGGCCGTCGCGCAGGGCGTCGAGGTCCGCCGGGGCGAGGCCGCCGGCGAGGACGGTGTCGATGTCGCGGGTGAGGAAGCCGGCGAAGTTCGCCGCGCGGGCCTCGGTGATCGGTTCGGCGGTGACGTCCGGTTCGGTGTCCTGGTGGTGCGGGTCGATGCCGAGGACGGCGGTGACCCGGCGGACGGCCGCGAGCCAGCCCTCGTCCCGGTAGGTGCGGGTGACGGCGCGCAACTCGCTTTCGGTGGCGGCGCGTTCCGCGGCGGGCAGCAGTTCGGGGACGGCGGGCTCGTGGGCGATCAGCGTGTGCAGCGCCCCGGGGTGGCGTGCCGCCGGGTGGAGTCCGATCGCGGCACCGAAGCTGCAGCCGAGCATCAGGGCGGGCCGGTCGGTCAGTGCGGTCAGCAGGCGGTGGGCGTCGTCGGCGCGGGTGGCCATCGGTACGGGGAGTGACGGGTCGTCGGGTGTGCTGCGGGAGAGGCCGCGGCGGTCGTAGGTGACGACGGCGACATCGTCGAGCACCCGGGCAGCGCCGTCGGGGAGATCGCCGCCCGTACCGGTCTGCCGCAGAGCCAGGTCTCCGGCTGTGTCGCCCGGCTCCGCGAGGCCGGGTCGGTCGTCACGGAGGCCGACCCGGCCGACCGGCGCCGCTCCCTCGTCCGCAAGGCCGCCGAAGTCTCCGAGCGTTCGGCCCTGGCCGCCGCCGCACCCGTCGACCCGGCCGTCGCCGCCGCGCTCGGCACCGACGACCCCGCCGCACTGGCCGAGGTGCTCGCCGCCCTCGACGTCCTCGGCCGGCACCTCACCCCCGAGTCCGTCCGGCGGCTGCGGGACGCCGGACCGGCCGGCCGGGGGTGAGGGCGGCTTCGTTCCGGGCGCGCCTCAGGACGGGTTGTTCGCGTGGGTGAGGGTCTCCCAGGCGGTGAACAGGTTGTCCGTGCCGGCGGGCCGGCGCTGCTCGGTGAGCTTCTGGGTGTTGTCCATGCCGTAGCCCAGGCGGTTGTGCAGGGCGTTGAAGCCGACCTCGGTGACCGGACCCATGTGCTGGGAGAGGCTGCCGCCGCAGAGCCAGGACGGGACGGCGGTGCCCAGTTCGTACTTGGACTGGAAGCCGAGGGCGTGCCGCAGCCGGTCGGCGACCTCCGGGTAGAGGTCCTGGCCCTGGATGCGGCTGGTCTCGGCGACGTGGGCGATCGCGGACAGGCCGTAGCCGGTGTGGGTGAGGTCGCGGCAGGTCTCCTGGGTGAGGCCGTCGACGAAGGTGGACTGGCCCTGCCAGTACTTCACGACCTCGTCCCGGGTGTCGAGGCCGCTGCCGGGCACCGTCTTCGGCAGGGCGCCGTCGGAGGCGAGGTAGATGTAGGCGGGCACCCGGTTGCGGAAGGTCGCGACCGCCTTGTCGTACACCGTGCGGTCGTTGAGGAAGACGGCGATGCCGATGGTGGCCTCCGTCATGCTCAGCTCCCAGTTGCCGTTGGAGCGTGAGCCGTTGACCACCTTCGGCAGGTAGACGCCCCGCAGCATCGCGCCGAAGCGGTCGACCTTGTCGGCGGGCCAGCCGCCGTAGGTGTAGCGGATGATCTCGGCGGCCCGCGGCCAGGTGGAGGCCGCCCAGGCGCTCTGCAGCGGGGCGTTGCTGTTGGTGTGGTCCTTGACCGTGCCGGACCAGGCGTCCATGATCTGGACGGCCTTGGCGGCGTAGCGGGTGTCCCGGGTGATCGACCACTCCAGGGCGAGGGTGTACGCGGCCAGTGCGTCCTCGCGCTCGTCGGTGCAGCCGTGGTTCGGGTTGGAGTACGAGCCGCACTCGACCACCGCGCGGGGCTTGGGGGTCCGGCTCAGCGAGGCGTACTTGCTGGCGTGCATCTGGTCGTAGGCGCTCTTCCACGGCTGCGCCCCGGCCTGCACCTCGGCGCGCACGAAGTCGAGTTGGGACTTGGAGAGCAGCACGCCGGGGTGGGCGAACGCGGTGGGCGCGGCCTCGGCCGGCGCGGGGGAGGTCGCGCCGAGGCCGACGGGTATCGCGCAGACGAGGGCGAGCAGCGCGGCGGCCGCGGGAAGCCGGCGGCGACGGTGGCGACGGTGCATGGGTCCTCCGGTCGGTGGGGGCGACGGGAGCTGGAGTCAACTAGTCCGGCGATGGCCACGTCAAGTCAACTGGAAACTTTCCTGTCAGACATTCCGTCAACTCGTGGCACATGATCACCAAGCAATCGCTCTCCTGCGTTCATGAGTTGACAGGAATTTGGTTCAGACCGGCTTCTTGACGGTGATGAGTCATCAGGAGTTGAATCTGGACCGCCGGCCGGCAGTCGTACCTCGCCCATCCGTCCCACCCACCCCACACCGAAGGCGGATCCGATCATGGCCTGGCCCCCACCCCACCATGCCGCCCGCACGCGCCGGACGGCCGCCGCGCTGCTCTCCGGCGCCCTGGCCGCGACCGGCCTGCTGGCCGGAGCCCCCGGCGCGCACGCGACAGGCGAAACCGTGAACGTCTGGCTCACGACCACCGACGACGCCGGCGGCCGGCACGTCACCCGCGGGCTCGCCCAGCAGGCGGCGTTCACCTTCAACCCGGGCTCCGGCAGCGGAGGTCAGCTGATCTCGGTCGACGAGTCCACCCGCTACCAGCAGTTCACCGGCGGCGGCGCCTCGTTCACCGACACCGCCGCCTGGCTGATGAACAGCAGCGGCGCCCTGAGCGCGACCACCCGCGACGCCACCATGCGCAAGCTCTTCTCGCCGACCGAGGGCATCGGGCTGTCGTTCCTGCGCAACCCGATGGGCTCCTCCGACCTGGCCCGCTACGGCTACACCTACGACGACCAGCCCGCGGGATCGGTCGATCCGGCGCTGAACGGCTTCACGATCGGCCACGACCTGGCCGACGTGCTGCCGCTCACCAAGCAGGCCGAGCAACTCAACCCGGCCCTCACCACCATGGCCTCGCCGTGGACGGCGCCCGCCTGGATGAAGGACAGCGGCAACCTCAACGGCGGCTGGCTGAAGGCCGAGTACTACGGCGCCTACGCCCAGTACTTCGTGAAGTACCTGCAGGCGTACCAGGCGCAGGGCGTGCCGGTGAACTACGTGACGGTGCAGAACGAGCCCACCTGTTGCGCCGGCTACCCCTCGATGAGCTGGAACGGCTCGGGTCTCGCCTACTTCACCAAGAACAACCTGCTGCCGGCGCTGGCCGGCGCGGGCCTGCCGACCAAGGTCCTGGCCCTGGACTGGAACTGGGACCAGTACAACGGCTACGCGGCGCCCGTGATGGACGACGCGGCGATCCGCACCCACCCCAACTTCGGCGGCATGGCCTGGCACGGCTACGGCGGCGACGTCTCGGCGCAGGCCACCGTGCACAACCAGTACCCGACGGTGGACGCCTTCGACACCGAGCACTCCGGCGGCACCTGGATCGGCAACCAGCAGCAGGAGGACATGCGCAACATCATCGACTACACCCGCAACTGGGGTAAGTCGGTGACCAAGTGGAGCCTCGCCGTCGACCAGAACATGGGCCCGCACTACGGTGGCTGCGGCACCTGCACCGGCCTGGTCACGGTGCACAACGGCGACTCCCGCAGCGGCCAGGTGGACTACACCGTCGAGTACTACACCATGGGCCACCTCACCAAGTTCGTGAAGCCGGGCGCCTACCGGATCGCCTCCACCGCCAACTCCGCGGTGCCGAACGTCGCCTGGCAGAACCCGGACGGTTCCAAGGCGCTGATCGCGTACAACGACAGCGGCAGCGCGCAGACCGTCCGGGTGGTCTGGGGCGGCCAGAACTTCACCTACGGCCTGCCCGCGAAGACCTCCGCCACCTTCACCTGGGCCGGCACCCAGGGCGGGGGCGGCGGCGCGACCGGCCGGATCACCGGCCTGGGCGGCAAGTGCCTGGACGTCGCGGGCGCCAACTCCGCCAACGGCACCGCCGTTCAGCTCTACGACTGCAACGGCACCGGCGCCCAGAACTGGACGGTCGGCACCGACGGGACGGTCCGCGCCCTCGGCAAGTGCCTGGACGTGGCCTCCGGTTCGACCGCCGACGGCGCCAAGACCCAGCTGTACGACTGCAACGGGACGGGCGCCCAGCAGTGGGCGTACAACCCCTCCACGCACGACCTCGTCAACCCGGCGGCGAACAAGTGCCTGGACGTGACGGACAACAGTCCGGCCAACGGTGCCCGGATCCAGATCTGGACCTGCACCGGCGCGGCCAACCAGAAGTGGACGGCCCCGACCTCCTGACGGGCCGGTCGTCCACGGGCACGCGCCCGGTCCTGCCGCAGGGGGCGGGACCGGGCGCGTCGCCGTTGCGTCAGGCGCCGAGCTGCCAGACGGTGCCGTGCCCGGCCAGGGTCGCCACCGTCAGGACGGCGAGGTCGGCGACGCCGAGCGCGATGCCGAGCAGGGCCCGGCCGCGCCGTCCGGTGCCGCGGACCAGGGCGAGCGTGCCGAGCGCGATCGCGACCGGGCCGAGCACCAGGTTGAAGAGCAGCAGCCCCGGCAGGGCCAGCAGGAAGGAGGCGACGGCCATCTGGTCGCCGTCGGCGGTGGTGCGGGTGCGGGGTGTGGCGAGCTGTTCCATGGCAGGACTCCGGTGGGAGGTCGAAAGGGTGCCGGGTTGTCAGCGGTGCCGGGCGCGGGCGATCCGCTCGCGGGCGCCGAAGGCGAGCAGCCAGAGCGCGATCGCGGCGGAGGCGCCCAGGAAGACCGGCATGGAGGTGTGGATCGCGGCCCCCGCGAGGAGGCCCATGGCGACGATGACGATCAGAAGGCTCACGGCAGGTGTCCTCTCCCCGGTCGGCGGCCGATTCGGTGTACGACTGTTCGCCGACTTCTCCATCGTACGCGCTCCGGGGCTCGCCAAAGTCGGCAAACGGTTGTTTACTGAATGATGTGAGTCACACCCCCGGGGTCCGCCAGGCCCAGAAGCAGCAGAGTCGCCGCGCCCTCCTCGACGCCGCCCTCGGCCTGCTGGAGCACCAGAACCTCAGCGGCGTCGGCGTCCGCGAGGTGACCCGGGAGGCCGGGCTCTCGCCGGCCGGGTTCTACCGGCACTTCCGCGACCTGTCCGAACTCGCCGTGGTGCTGGTCGAGGAGTCGCTCGCCAGTCTGCACGGGATGATCCGCCGGGTGCTGGCCGAGTCCGGCGACTCCGACCAACTCATCGACCGCTCGGTCGAGTTGATCGCCGACCACGTGCGCGAGCACCCGGCGTACGTCCGCTTCCTGGCGCGCGAGCGGCACGGCGGGGTGCGGGCCGTCCGGGAGGCCATCGCCGCCGAGTTCGAGCGCTTCGCCGACGAGGTGGCGGCCGGCCTCGGCGCCCAGCCGGCCTCGGAGGGCTGGTCCCGGGCGGACGTGCGGATGCTCGCCGAACTCTACGTCGAGCACATGGTGGCGACCGCCGCCGCCTTCCTGGAGGCCGGCCCGGCGGGGGAGACGCGGATCGCCCGCACCGCCCGCACCCAGCTGCGGCTGATCACCACCGGCCGCCGCCACTGGCTCGACGAGGGCTGAGATCCCGCAAGGGGGCGCGGAGGGCCGTGCGGTTCCGGGGTGCCCGACCAGCGTGTTCTCCACGTCCGCATCGCGCAGTTCCGCCCCCGGCCTTCGGCCGGGAGGTGCCCCCAGCGCCCCTGTTCGTGGTCGGCCTCCCTGCGCCCCCGGGGCGGCCCAGCCGTCGACGGCGCCGTGCCGGAGCGTCCGGAGCGGGGTGTCGCGGGCGGGCTGCGGCCGGTCGTCCTCGATCTCGTTCATCGCAGCAGGATGACGCACGGGTCCGGCTCCGGGAGCTCCTGAGGGGCAGTTGTTGTAACCGGTAATTCATACAAGCATATTGACTGTACGTCATGAACACGCCAGGTTTGGAGGACCCCCACTCCGAGAGGCCCTCCCATGAAGAAGCCGCTCATCGGCGCGTCCCTGGCCCTGCTGCTCGGCGGCGCCACCGCGCTGGCCGGTGCCGCCCCCGCCGCGGCCGCCACCGAGGGCGCCGCAGCCGTCGCCGTCGACTTCGCCGGCACCGTGGCGCTCAGCAACTGTTCCGGCTCGGTCGTCCGGCTGCCCGGCTCGGCCGCCACCGACCCCGCGCTGGTGCTCACCAACGGCCACTGCCTGGAGACCGGCATGCCCTCGCCCGGTCAGGTGATCACCAACCGCTCGTCCAGCCGCAGCTTCACCCTGCTCAACTCCTCCGGCGGCAGCCTCGGCACCCTGCGCGCGAACAAAGTCGTCTACAGCACGATGACCGACACCGACGTGACGCTCTACCAGTTGACCAGCACCTACGCCGCCATCCAGTCCCGCTACGGCATCGCCCCGCTCACCCTCTCGGCGAGCCACCCCGCGGCCGGCGCCTCGATCAAGGTGGTCTCCGGGTACTGGAAGAAGATCTACTCCTGCAGCGTGGACGGCTTCGTCTACCGGCTGAAGGAGGGCGGCTGGACCTGGAAGGACTCCGTCCGCTACACCTCCAGCTGCAACACCATCGGCGGCACGTCCGGCTCCCCGGTCGTCGACACCGCCACCGGCCAGGTCGTCGCCGTGAACAACACCGGCAACGAGGACGGCGAGCGCTGCACCGAGAACAACCCGTGCGAGGTCGACCAGAACGGCACGGTGACCGTCCGCAAGGGCATCAACTACGCCGAGGAGACCTACCTCATCCCCGCCTGCTTCGCCGCGGGCAACAAGCTCGACCTGAACCGGTCCGGCTGCGCGCTGCCCAAGCCGTAGCGGGCCGGTCCACGCCCGCAAGGGCCCGACAGCCAACTGCCGCCCCCTCCCCGAGGGCCGTCCGCCGACCGGCGGGCGGCCCTCGCGGCGTTCCCGGGCGGGCCGGCGCCGCCGCCTTCTCGAAGCAGTGAATCAGTGCTTCAATGCTTGGCATGGCATACCGACGCACCCCCGCCGTCCAGGCCCGGCTCGACGCCCAGCGCGCCGCCGTGCTCCAGGCGGCCGTCGCCCTGCTCGCCGAGCGCGGCTACGCGGGCTGCTCGGTCGCCGCCGTCGCCGAACGCGCCGGGATCGCCACCGGCTCCATGTACCGGCACTTCGCCGGCAAGTCCGACCTCGCCGTCGAACTCTTCCGCACGGTCGTCGGCGGGGAGGTCGCCGCCGTCACCGCGGCCGTCGAACGCGAGTCCACTCCGCAGCGCCGGGTCGCCGCCGTCGTCGAGACCTTCGCCGCCCGCGCGCTCAAGGCCCCCCGCCGCGCCTACGCCCTGCTCGCCGAACCCGCCGACCCGGTCGTCGACGCCGAACGCCTGGTCTTCCGCCGGGCCTTCCGCGACCTCATCGCCGCGCAGATCGCCGACGCCGTCGAGAGCGGCGAGCTGCCGCCCCAGGACGCCGAACTGACCGCCGCCGCGCTGGTCGGCGCGATCGGCGAGGCCCTCGTCGGCCCGCTCGCCGCCGGCGGCGACCCGGGCGACACCATCCCCGCACTCACCGCCTTCGCGCTGCGTGCCCTCGGCACCCCCGAGGCCGCGCCGCCGGCCCGCACCACCCGCTGAACCCCGAAACCCCGCAGAACCGTTCGAGCACCGAAACCCCGCAGACCCCAGACCCCCCGCCCAGGAGGACGGCATGCCGACGCACGAGGTCACCAACCAGGTCCCCGACCCGTACGGCCACGACGTCGCCGCCGACCCGGCGCTGCTCGCCGCCCTGCACCGGGCCGGCGCCGGCTGGGCCGAGGACGAGCTCCACGAACTCGGGCGCCTCGCCGGCTCCGAGGAGGCCGACACCTGGGGCCGCCTCGCCAACGAGAACCCGCCCGTCCTGCGCACCCACGACCGCTACGGCCACCGCGTCGACGAGGTCGAGTTCCACCCGTACTGGCACCGGCTGATGGACACCGCCGTCCGGTACGGCCTGCACGCCGCCCCCTGGGCCGACGACCGCCCCGGCGCGCACACCGCCCGCGCCGCCAAGTTCTACGTCTGGGGCCAGGTCGAGGCCGGCCACACCTGCCCGATCTCCATGACCTACGCCGCGGTGCCCGCCCTGCGCGCCACCCCCGACCTCGCCGAGCGCTACGAACCGCTGCTCTCCGCCCGGGAGTACGACTTCGGGCTGCGCGAGCCCGGTACCAAGCGCGGCCTGATCGCCGGCATGTCGATGACCGAGAAGCAGGGCGGCTCCGACGTCCGCGCCAACACCACCACCGCCGTCCCGCACACCGACGGCGGCTACCGGCTCACCGGCCACAAGTGGTTCACCTCCGCGCCCATGTCGGACGTCTTCCTCACCCTCGCCCAGGCCCCCGGCGGACTCAGCTGCTTCCTGCTGCCCCGGGTGCTGCCCGACGGCAGCCGCAACCCGATCCGCCTCCAGCGGCTCAAGGACAAGCTCGGCAACAAGTCCAACGCCTCCGCCGAGATCGAGTACGAGGGCGCCACCGGCTGGCTCGTCGGCGAGGAGGGCCGCGGCGTCCCCACCATCATCGAGATGGTCAACATGACCCGCCTCGACTGCACGATCGGCGCCGCCTCCGGCATGCGCTACGGCAGCGTCCGCGCCCTCCACCACGCCACCCACCGGCGGGCGTTCGGCGCCGCCCTGGTCGACCAGCCGCTGATGCGCAACGTCCTCGCCGACCTCGTCGTCGAGTCCGAGGCCGCGACCGTCGTCGCGATGCGGCTCGCCGCCGCCACCGACGCCGCCCTCGCCGGCGACGAACAGGAGACCCTGCTGCGCCGCCTCGGCCTCGCCGTCTCCAAGTACTGGGTCTGCAAGCGCGGTCCGGCGCACGCCGCCGAGGCGCTCGAATGCCTCGGCGGCAACGGCTACGTCGAGGAGTCCGGCATGCCCCGGCTCTACCGGGAGGCCCCGCTGGTCTCCATCTGGGAGGGCTCCGGCAACGTCGCCGCCCTGGACGCGCTGCGCGCCATGGCCCGCCGCCCCGCCAGCGTCGACGCCCTCCTCGCCGAACTCGACGCCGCCGCGGGCGCCGACCGCCGCCTCGACGCCGCCACCGCCGCCCTGCGCAAGCAACTCGGCGACCTCACCGACCTCGAGTACCGCACCCGCCGGCTGGTCGAGTCGATGGCACTCACCCTCCAGGGCTCGCTGCTCGTCCGGTACGGCGACCCGGCCGTCGCCGACGCCTTCTGCGCATCCCGGCTCGGCGGCGACCACGGACTCGCCTTCGGCACCCTGCCCGCCGGCACCGACACCGCCGCGATCCTGGACAGGGCCGTCCGGCGGTGACCGAGACCGACGAAGTCCGCGCCTTCTGGCAGCAGTTGGGGCTTCCCGGCCTCATCGACGTGCACACCCACTTCATGCCCGAGCAGGTGCTCGACAAGGTGTGGGCGTACTTCGACGCGGTCGGGCCGCTCACCGGGCAGCCCTGGCCGATCGCCTACCGGCACGCCGAACGGCAACGCGTCGACACCCTGCGGGAGTTCGGCGTCCGCGCCTTCACCGCCATGCTCTACCCGCACAAACCGGCGATGGCCGCCTGGCTCAACGCCTGGGCCGCGGACTTCGCCGCCCGCACCCCCGACTGCCTGCACACCGCCACCTTCTACCCCGAGGACGGCGCCGCCGGGTACGTCGAAGCGGCGCTCGACCGCGGCGCCCGGGTCTTCAAGGCCCATGTGCAGGTGGGTGCGTACGACCCGGCCGACCCGCGGCTCGACGCCGTCTGGGGCCTGCTCGCCGAGAGCGGCACCCCGGTCGTCACGCACTGCGGCTCCGGTCCCGCCCCCGGCAAGCACACCGGGCCCGGGCCGATCGGCGCCGTCCTCGCCCGCCACCCCCGACTCCACCTGGTGGTCGCGCACATGGGCCTGCCCGAGTACGCCGACTTCCTCGACCTCGCCGACCGCCACCCGAACGTCCACCTCGACACCACCATGGCGTTCACCGACTTCACCGAACGCCTGGCCCCCTTCCCGCCGGGCCTGCGGTCCCGCCTCACCGACCTGCAGGACCGCATCCTGCACGGCACCGACTTCCCCAACATCCCGTACGGGTACAGGCACGCGCTGACCGCCCTGGAGCGGCTGGGCCTGGGGGAGGAGTGGCTGCGGGCGGTGTGCTGGGGGAACGCGGCACGGCTGTTCGGAGTGGCCGGGGGTGAGCCGCTGCGCGGGGCGGGGTGACGGGGTAGTGGCGTGCTCTCCGGCTCGTGCGGTGTTCGCGGCTCGCACGGGGTTCGGCCAGGCGGAGCCCCTGAACGGCTGGCGCCGGAGTCGGGGTGCGGCGCGGTGCGGCCGGAGTACGGGGCGGGCGGGTGAGACTGGGCGGATCCGGTGAAGGGAACCGCCCGTCTTGCTCCCCGTCCTGTTCGCCCTGTGCGGCGCGATCAGCAACGCCCTGGCCACCGTGCTGCAGCACCGTGCCGCGCAGACCGTGCCGCGCTCCTCCGGCTTCCGGTTCGGCCTGCTGCGCGACCTGGCCCGCCGCCCGGTCTGGCTGGCGGGCATCGCCGCGGTGACCGCCGCCGCGCTCTTCCAGGCGGTGGCGCTGGCCCGCGGCGCCCTCTCGGTCGTCCAGCCGATCTTCGTCCTGGAGCTGCCGTTCGCGCTGGTCATCGCCTCGGCGATGTCCCACCGGAACCTCTCCCGCCGGGCCTGGGCCGCCGTCGCCTGCATGGTGGTCGGCCTCGGCCTCGCGCTGGGGGCCGCCGCGCCGACCCCCGGCACGATGCACGTCCCGATGTCCCGCTGGATCCCGGCCCTCGCGGGCTGCGGCGCCGCGATCGCGGTGCTCTGCGCGGTGGCGCTGCGCCGTCCGCCCGGCGGGGTCCGCGCCGCCTGCCTGGCGGGCGCGGCGGCCGTCGGCAACGCGCTGACCGCGGCGCTCATCAAGTCCTCCACCCATCTGCTCGACGAGCACGGGCTGGAGGCCTTCCTCACGGCCTGGCAGACCTACGGCTTCGCCGTCGCCGGGGTCGGGGCGCTCTACCTGCTGGAGAACGCCCTGCAGTCGGGTCCGCTGGTGGCCTCGCAGCCCGCGCTGACCCTCGGCGACGCGGGGGTCAGCCTGCTGCTGGGTGTCCTGCTGTACGAGGAGACGCTGCGCGCCGGCCTCTGGCTGATCCCCGAGACCGTCGGCGTCGCGCTGATCGTCGCCGGCGTCGTGGTGCTCGCCCGCACGCCCTTGACCAGCACCCTGATGAGCCCCAAGGGCTGAGACGGGGCCGCCGCGGCCGTCACCGCACCTGTGCCAGCACCGCCAGCGCCTCGGCGTGGACCCCGGGTGCGGCCGCCAGGAAGCTGTCCGCGGCCGGCGTCCACGGCCGCCCCGCCGCGTCGGTGACCACGGCCCCGGCCTCGGCGGCGATCAGGGCGCCCGGCAGCAGGTTGGGGCCGTCCTGGCCGTACTCCCAGAAGAGGCCGAGGTTCCCGGCGCCGACCTGGGCCACCTGCAGGGCGGTCGGGCCGAGGTTGCGGACGGCCAGGGCCCCGCCGAGCATCGCCGTCAGCGATTCGCCGGCCCGCCGCCGGGCGACCGGGTCGCCGGCCACCGTCGGCGGCTGCGCGGTGGCCGCGACCGCGACCTGCAGGGTGCGGGGGGTCGGGGCGATCGGCCGGCCGTCGAGGCGGGCGCCGCCGCCGCGCAGTGCGGTGTAGGTGGCGGCCTGGAGCGGCGCGTGCACCACGGAGAGCACGGCGGCGCCGTCCCGGACGAGGGTGGCGGTGACCGCCCAGTGCGGCAGCCCGCCCAGGTACTGGACGGCGCCGTCGGTGGCGTCGCAGACCCACCACTCGCCCTCGGCGGACACGTCGCCGTCCAGTTCCTCCCCGTGCCACCCGGCGGACGGCCGCAGCGCGGTGAGGCGCTCGCGCAGCAGCGCGGCGGCGGGTCCGTCCACGGCGCGGAAGGCGGCCACGGCCTCGGCGAGACCGGTCGCGGACACCGGGGCCGGGCTCTGCAGGGCGGTCAGCCGCTCGCCGACGGCGTGCACCGCGTCGATCGTTCCGGACAGCGTCTTCTCCACGGGGCTCCTCCCGGTCGTGGCCTGCTCGGTCGTGTCCGGCTCGGCCGTGGAGAAGGAGTACCGTGATCGCGGCGGACCGGGACCCTCAATCGGCCGGGAACGGCGGAGATCGGACAGCAGTGGACCTCGATGCGGTGGATCCGGACGAACGGCTGGACGAGCTGGACCGGCGGCTGGTCTGCGCCCTGCAGATCGACGGCCGGGCCGAGACCGGCCGGATCGCCGAGGTGCTCGGCGTCTCCGCCCGGACGGTGACCCGGCGCCTCGCCCGACTGCTCGGCAGCGGCACCGTCACCGTCGTCCTCATGCCGGACGTCCGGGACCGCGCGGTGGGTGCCCTGCTGCTGAGGGTCCGCGTCCTGCGCGGCAAGGTGGAGACCGTCGCGCACGCGCTGGCGGCCCGCCCGGACGTGCCGTTCGTCGACATCATGCTCGGCGGCAGCGAGGTGAGCGCCGTCGTGCTCACCGACGCCGGCTCCCGGGACCGCCTGCTCTACGGCCAACTCCCCGCCACCGGCGCCGTCCTGGAGACCGATGTGCACGCGGTGCTGCACGCCTTCGCGGACGCCGGCCACTGGCACTCCGGCCACCTCGCGCCCGAGCAGGTCGCCGCCCTCGTCCCGCCCGCCCCGACCACCGCGGCTCCCGCCACCGACGCGCTGGACCGGTCCCTGCTCGACCTGCTCGGCCGGGACGCGCGCCGGTCGCACGCCTCCCTCGCCGCCGCCTCGGGCGCGCCCGAGTCCACCGTGCGCCGACGGCTGCACCGGCTCGCCGCGGGCGGACTGCTGCGCACCCACGCCACCGTCGACCCCCGGCTGCTCGGCATGGCGGTCGACGCCAACCTCTGGCTGGACGTGCCGCCCGGCCGGCTGGCCGAGGTCGGCGGGGTGCTGGCCGGGCACCCGCAGGTGCACGGCGTCCTCGCGACCAGCGGCCCGGCCAGCCTGATGGCCACCGTCTTCTGCGAGGACCACGCCGCCCTGTTCCGGTTCACCACCGACGTGCTGGGCCCGCTCGACATCACCCGCGCGGAGACCGCGATCGTCGCCCGGGCGGTGAAACGCGCGGGCGTACGCCTCGTCGACCCGATCCGCCGATGACGGCCCGCGGGGCGGGCGCGCCGGGCAGACTGGGAGGTATGTGCCGATCGATCAAGACGCTCCGGCCGCCGGAGACGCCGGAGGTCACCACCGACGACGTCCACGCCGCGGCCCTGCAGTACGTCCGCAAGGTGTCCGGCTTCCGGGCGCCGGCCGCCCACAACAGGGAGGCCTTCGAGCAGGCGGTCGCGGCGGTGGCCGCCGCGACCCTGGAGCTGCTCGAAGGCCTGGAGATCCGGGGTGCCGGACGGGTGGAGGTCAGGCCCCCGTCGTCGACCCCGGTCGGATGACCATCAGCACCACGACCACCGCCCACAGCAGGTTGAAGACCCCGGCGGTCATCGGCAGCAGCTTGAGACCGCGCTCCGCCCGCTCCCGGTCGTCGCCGCGGGAGTGGGCGGCGGGGGTGCCCGCCTCCGCGTCCAGGGTGTCGATCACGGACTGCTGGGCGGGCACCACGAAGAGCAGCAGCGAGCCGGCCGACAGCGCGGTGATCACGATCGAGGCGATCAGCCAGCTCTGGCCGAGGACGTCCATCACCTGGGCCACGCCGATGCCCAGCAGCGGGACGGCGATCCCGAGCAGCGCGTAGACCTGGGTGATCCGGTGCAGCAGCCGCACCGAGGCGGCCGCGACCGGCTGGTCCGCGCCGGACCCCAGGGCCGCGGCCGCGCGCCGCGGGAACATGCTGACGGCGACCGCCACCGGGCCGATGAACAGCACCGAGGCCAGCACGTGCAGGCTCAGCAGGAACTTGGCCATGGGGAAGTCGTCCTTCGCGCGGCGGGGAGGAATGGGCGGACCTGCGCGGATGCGGTCCGACGCGGCCGTCGCCGACGCTAACACCCCTTATGCGGACGCCCCCGGACGCCCCTGGATTCCTCCTGGGCGCAGGCCGTCGGGCTGCAGGAGCCGGACCGGCCGGGTGCTGACCGCGGCGAGCAGGGCCCCGCTGCCGGGGGCCGCCCAGTCCAGCAGGTGCAGGTCGCCGTGGCGGTGCAGGGACGGTCCGGGGCCGGGGAGGTCCAGCGGCAGCGCGGACAGGTCGACGGAGGCGAGGGTGTCCAGGCTCGCCCGTCCGATCTTGATCATCGCCTCCTTGCGGACCCACTGCCGCAGGAAGGCCCCGTCCGGGTCCGGACGGGCGGCCACCAGGGCGGACTCGGCGGGGCCGAGCACCCGGTCGTACAGGTCGGCGGTGCCGTCCCGGCCTCCCGGCAGTTCGACGTCCACGCCGACCGGCGCGGGCCCGGCGGCCGCGGCCACCACGCCCTCGGTGTGCGACAGGCTCAGCCCCACCTCCGGCCGCCCGGCCAACGAGGGCGCGCCGTGTCCGGAGAGCCCGCAGTCGGGGCAGTACTGCTCCAGCACCAGCCCGGCGACCGGGACGCCCAGCAGCCGGGCCGCGCAGAGCCGGACGAGCAGGTGCGCGGCGACGAAGTCCAGCCGGTTCCGGTCGCGGTGGAAGCGCGCCGCGCGCTCGCGTTCGACCGGGGTCAGCAACTCCTCGCCGAGGCCGGGCAGCGCCAACACCTCGGCGCTCCCAGCGACCGCCACCAGCCCCCCGCCGACCGTCCCGTCCACCCGCTCGCCCTCCTCGGCTCCGTCCGGACCACCCTAGGGCTTGTCTGACAATTCCCGCCGCGCGCGCGACGCCGGGCATCCCGACCGGACGCACCGCCGCATCGCCCGAGTACATCCAGTACGAGGTCGATACGGCGGCACGCCCGGTCGGGCGCCCGACGCCGCGCGCCGATGCGACGCGAATTGTCAGACAAGCCCTAGGGCCCCTCCCGCGTCCGGCGGGATCCGGCCGGGCCCGGTACGGGCGGATCAACCTGACATATTGTCATGTTCCTTGAAGATTACTGATGTCAACCCCGTCGGAACCGCTGCGCCACGGCCTGTGCTGTGCGACCATCGCCAAGGAATTCGGCTGACAGTACGGCTTGACACGGTGGGGAGTGCCCATGTCGCACTACGTGGAGTTCCTGACGGCCGACGGCGCGGTGGTCCGGGTGGAGAGCACCTCCCAGACCCCGGCGGCGTACGGCATGCAGCCGGTCGGCCGGGGCAGCGGCGACGCCGTCGTCCGCGCCTCGGAGACCTTCGAGCACGCGTTGGGCGGCGTCCGCGCCGCCGCCGAGGCCGCGCTCGCCGTCCTGCGCGACGGCAGCCTTCGCCCGGACGCGGTGGAGATCGAGTTCGGCGTCAAGCTCTCCGCGGAGGCGGGCGCGCTGATCGCCAGGACGGCGGCCGACGCGCACCTGACGGTCAAGCTCTCCTGGTCACCCGGCACCACCGGGGAACGGGCGGGGCACTGACCGGACGTGCCGATGCAGGACGTCCGCTGGCTCGCCCGGATCGACACCGCCGGGCCCGCCGGGCCGCTGACCGGCGCCGGCATCCTCATCTCCGACCGCGAGGTGCTCACCTGCGCCCACGTGGTGCACGGCGTCCACGAGGCGGAGGTCCGGCTGGTCGCCCACCCGGACCTGCCGCCGCTCACCGGCACCGTCGCGCTGCGCGGCCCCTGGCCCGAACTCCCCGGCGGCGCCGGGGACGTGGCCGTCCTCCGGCTCCGCGAACCCGTCCCCGCGCAGACCGCCGCGCCGGCCCCGTTCGCCCCGCTGCACCGCTGGGCCGGCCCGCCCGCACCCGCCCTGGTCGCCTACGGCTTCCCGGCCGGCCACGACACCGGCCTCAGCAGCGAGATCCGACTGACCCGCGGCGGCTTCCGGATCGCCGGCGAGCTGGTGCAGTTGGAGCACGAGGGCACCGGCATGCCGCTCTCCCCGGGATTCAGCGGCGGACCGGTCGTCATCGCCGCCACCGGCGAGGTGGCGGGGCTGGTCACCGCCGCCCTCGACACCCTCGGCGTCCCGCGCGCCCCCGACGACCGCAGCCGGCCCGCCGCCCGGCTCGGCCAGATGCTGCCCGCCGAGGCCGCCGCCCGGTACGTCCCGCAGCTCGCCGACCGGCTCACCGGCGCCGCCCTGCCCGCCCACGCGGTGCGTGGACTGCGGCTGCTGCTCGGCGCCGGACCGCCGCCCGCCGACCCGCTGGAGCTCTACCGCGCCGCCGTCGGACCGCTCGGCTGCCCCGACCCGCCCAGCCGCCCCGCCACCCTCTGGGACGCCGGCTGGTACCTGCTCGCCGAGGTCCCCCGGCCGCAGCACGGGCCGCACCCCGTCGTCCACTTCGCCCACCACGTCGCCGAGGCGCACACCGACCCGGCCCTCCGCGACGGCCTGCTGGAGTGGCTCGACCGGCACCGCGACACCGCCCCCACCGCCGGCCGCAGACGCGAGCGGTGGCGGCCCATCCTGGTCGAGATCACCCCGAGCGGCGCCGGGCCCGCGATGTTCCACGTCGCGGTCGCCGCCGTCCGCGACGGCCGGATCGGCGCCGCCGACACCCGCACCGTCCCACGGCTGCGCCTCAAGCACGCCGTCCGCGACCGCATCGACCACGAACTCGGCCGCCTGGAACCGGACGGCGCGGAACTCGTCATCTTCTCGCTGCCGCGCAAGTGGCTCACCGAGCCGGTGCACGGCTGGGCGCGCCGGCGCACCGACTACGGCCCGCTCGGGGCCGACCACGCCGTCGTCGTGGTCGACGCGCAGCGCCGCGCGGACCCGGCCGCCCGCCGCCAGCTCGAACTCAAGTGGGCCCCGCTGCGGGCCGCCGCCGGCACCCTGCTGCACCAGCTGCGCTGCACCGAACTCCCGGACGGCAAAAGGCTCTACCACCGGCTGCGACCGCCCGAGCGGGTCGAGCTGCCCGCCCTCCCCGGCCCGCCCAGGGGCGCCCCGTACGAACCGCTGCTGGCGGCGGCCCTGCGGGCCGGCGTTCCCGCCGTGCTGTGGCCGGGCCAGACCTGCACCGCCGACCACACGCACACCCGGACCTGCCGCAACGAGCGATTCCTTGCCAGACTGGCGGAGGAACTGGCCGACGTCGCACCTGCCGACCTGCCGCGCCGGGTCAGGGAGTTGCGGCACGAGGCGGAGGAGGCGGCAGACCCTTCGCAGCACTGGGCGGCGGGCCTGGTGCTGCTGTGGGAGGACCCGGCGGTACTGCCCGGCCCCCACCGCCCCTACCGCGTCGTCCCGACCGCACCGCCGCCCCACGCCGCGGGCCCCGAGTGAGACCGAGACCGCCGAAGGCCCCGACGAGTGAGCAGGAGCAGGAGAGCAATGCCGCTGAAGCGCATCTACCAGGGCGTCAACGAGCCGCACGACGGCATCGCCGAGCTGCCCGCCCCGCCGCCCTGGCGCGACTTCGACGGGGGGCCGCTGCTGGCGCAGCCCGAGGGCCCCGCCGACCCCGTGCCCGACCCGGCGCGGCACCGTGCCGCGACCTTCCGCCCCACCCCCGAGACCGTCGAACTCGTCAACGCCGCGCTCTACCTCAGAAGGCCGCTGCTGGTCACCGGGCCGCCCGGCGGCGGCAAGTCCAGCCTGCCGTACGCGGTCGCCCGCGAACTCGGCCTCGGCCCGGTGCTCCGCTGGAACATCACCAGCCGCACCACCCTGCGCGACGGCCTCTACCAGTACGACCCGCTCTCCCGCCTCTACGCCGCCAACCGCTCCGGCCCGCAGACCCCCGACGCCTCGCTCGACGAGCACCTGCGGCTCGGCCCGCTCGGCACCGCCCTGCTGCCCTACCGGCGGCCCCGGGTGCTGCTCATCGACGAGATCGACAAGGGCGACCTCGACCTGCCCAACGACCTGCTGCACATCCTGGAGGAGGGCCAGTACGAGATCGACGAACTCGTCCGCGCCGCCCCCCAGCAGCCCGAGGCGCACGTGCTCACCGCCGACGGCACCGGCCGGGCGCCCGTCCGCTCCGGCCGGGTCCGCTGCCGGGCCTTCCCGTTCACCGTGCTCACCTCCAACGCCGAACGCGAGTTCCCCGCCGCCTTCCTGCGCCGCTGCGTGGTGCTGGAGCTGCGCCGCCCCGAGGGCGCCGAGCTGGAGTCCATCGTCCACTCCCACCTCCCGGACTCCGACCGGCAGTTGGTCACCGAGATCCTCGACGTCTTCCTCGCCCGCCGCGAGGAGGGCGAACTCGCCACCGACCAGCTGCTCAACGCCATCTACCTCACCTCCCGCCCCGAACTCGGCGACGCCGCCGACCGGGCCGCGCTCGCCGCCCAGGTGATGCCCTACCTCAGCCGCGGCCAGGACGACGATGTCTTCTGACCCGGCGGCCCTGGACCGCCTCACCGACCTGCTCGCCGAACTCGGCCTCTCGCCCCGGGCGCCCGTCGAACTGGCCGAACTGCTCTGGCTGGCCGCCCGCGGCACCGAGGGCGGCACCGGCCAGGACACCGCCGGCCGGGCCGCCCCGAGCACCGACCGCCCGGCCGCCGGCGCCCCGGGCGGCCACCGCCCCCGTCACCGCACCGAGCACCCCCCTGGCCCGGACGGCACCGGTCCGCGCACCGCCCTGCACCTGCCCGCCCCCGACCGCGGCGGCCGGCCCGCCCCCGCCGTCCCGGCACCCACCCCCGACGCCCCGATGCTGGCCCGCCCGCTGCCGCTGCAGCGCGCCCTGCGCCCGCTCAAGCGGCTCGTCCCGGACGAGCGCCGCCGCCTGCTCGACGAGCAGGCCACCGCCGACCGGATCGCCGAGGCGCTGCGCGAGCCCGGCCCCGTCCAGTGGCTGCCGGTGCTGCGGCCCAGTACCGAACGCTGGCTCGACCTGCACCTGGTGCTCGACCTCGGCCCGACGATGACCCTGTGGCGGCCGCTCGCCCGGGAACTGCGCACGCTCTTCCAGCAGACCGGGGCCTTCCGCCAGGTCTGCTCCGGCCGGCTGCTGCCGGACGGACGGCTCGCCCACCGGCGGATCGCCGAGGGGCGCTCCGCCGTTCTGGTGATCAGCGACTGCATGGGCCCGCAGTGGCGCTCGGGACCGGCCGGGGACCGCTGGCACCGCACCCTGCACGCGATGGCCCGGCGGCTGCCGGTGGCGGTCGTCCAGCCGCTGCCCGAACGGCTCTGGCCGCTCACCGCGGTGCCCGCCGTGCCCGGGGTGTTCACCGCCATCGAGGCCGGCGCGCCCGACGCCGCCTACACCTTCGCCCCGTTCACCGACGCCCCGCCCGGGCGCGGCGCACCGGCCGTCCCGGTGCTGGAGCCGGGCCCCGAGTGGCTGGCCAACTGGGCGCAGCTGGTGGGCAGTCCGACCGGCGGGCAGGTGGTCGGCGCGGCGCTGATGGTCGGCGCGGCGACGAACCCCGCGGGCCGGGCGGTCGAGGCCGGGCCGGACCCGGAGGAGCTGACCGCCGAGGAACTGGTCGTCCGGTTCCGGGCGACGGCCTCCCGGGAGGCGTTCACCCTTGCCGGGATGACCGCGCTGACCACGCCCGCCCTGCCGGTGATGCGGCTGCTCCAGCAGGTCGGGCTGGCCCGCCCGCAGCCGCAGCACCTGGCCGAGGTGGTGGTGAGCGGTCTGCTGCGCGAACAGCAGGGTCGGCCGGGCTACTTCGCGTTCCGTCCGGGGGTGCGCGAGCTGCTGCTGCACACCCTGCCGCGGTCCACCGCGCACCATGCGCTGGAGCTGCTGATCCGGGTCGGCGGGCGGATCGGCGACGCCGGCCGGACGGGCGCGGGCACCTTCCCGGCGTGGGTGGAGACGGCCGGCGGCGGCACCCTGACGCTGCTGGACACCCGGCCCTTCGCCCTGGTCAGCCCGGAGGCCGCCCGGCTGCTCGGGGTCACCGGCGCCCCGGTGTTCACCCTGGCCGGCCCGGTCGCCGGGACGCACCCCGCGGACACCGCGTCCGGGGCGCAGCAGGAGCAGGAGCAGGAGCAGGCGGCGGCCCGGCCGGTCGAGGAGGACGCGCCGCCCGTCCCGCCGCCGCCGGAGCCCGCGGCGCTGCCCGACCCGGAGCGCTCCCGGGCGGTGCTGCTGCTGACCACCTCGCGCGGCGCCCCGGGCGAGGTGCTGGAGGAGCAGGAGTACACCGCGCTGCGCGATCTCGCCGCGCTCGCCGAGGCCCTGGTCGACCCGGCGCTGGTGGGCCTGGACCGGCGGCACATCTGGCTCGGCGAGGACGACCCGGACGGTTTCCAGCGGGCGTTGCAGCGGGCCGTGCAGGAGGCGGAGGACACCCTGGTGGTGCACGTCGGCGGCCCGCTCGGCCCGGGCGACGAGCTCGGCGTGGCGGTCGGGGCCGGCCGCTGGGGCGGGGTGCACCGGCCGGGCCTGGACTGGCAGGCGGTGGTGGAGACGGTTGCGGCCGGCCGGGCGGCGCGGCGGCTGCTGATCCTGGACGGCTCGCGCAGCGTGCCGCCGGAGCCGGCCGCGGGCGGTCCGGTGGCGGTCGACCCGGGCAGCTTCCAGGTGGTCAACCTCCGCCACCCGGTGGACCGTTCGGTGGCGGGCCGACTGGCGGCGGCGATCCGCACCGGCGACCCGGACGGCGCGCCTCAGCTGACCGTCCACCACCTGCTGGAGATCGCCCTGCAGTCCACCCCGCCGGCGCCGCCGGTGACCCGGATCTGGCCGCCCCGGGACGGCCGTCCGCTGGTGCTCGCCCGCAACGCCCAACTGCACGGCGGCCCGGTCGAGTCGCGCACCCCCTCGCACTCGGGCACGCACCGCAAGGAGCCGGCCGGCCCGGAGGCGCCCAGACCCTACTTCTTCCTCAGCCACCCCGGCGGCCCGGGCGGCCGCACGGTGGACCGGCTCTTCCAGGACCTCTGCGAGGAGGTGCTCCAGCTGACCGACCTGCCGTCCGCGGTGCCGCCCGGGTTCGTCGACCGCAGCCCCGAGCTGGACAGCTGGTCGCGCTGGCAGATCACCGAGGCGCTCGCCACCTGCCGGGTCTTCGTGCCGCTCTACTCGCCGCGCTACTTCGCCAGCGAGCGCTGCGGTCGGGAGTGGTACGGCTTCGCCCGGCGGGCGGCCCGGGCGGCGGACCGCTCGGCGGTGCAGGCGAGCGGCATCGTCCCGGTGATCTGGCTGCCGGTGGCCTCGGCCGAGCAGCCCGCGGCCGCCCGCCAACTGCGTTTCAACCACCGCAGCCTGGGCCCGGAGTACCAGAGCGAGGGCCTGTACGCGCTGGCCCGGGCCGCCGGCCGGCGCGAGCTGTACGAGCTCGCGGTGCACCGGCTGGCGACCCGGATCGTGCAGGTCGCGCACGAGACCCGCATCCCGCCCGGCCGCCCGCTGAACTGGGACGGCCTGGAGAACGCCTTCCTCAGGTCACCGCGCCCCGGCGGCTGAACCGCTCCTCGCGCCACTCGCCGCTCTCCAGCACCTCGGCGAGGTGCCGCACCGCGTCGAAGACGTCGGTGCGGGAGAGGTAGAGCGGGGTGAAGCCGAAGCGCATCAGGTCGGGGGCGCGGAAGTCGCCGATCACCCCGCGGGCGATCAGCGCCTGCATCACCGCGTAGCCCTCGGGGTGCCGCAGCGAGACGTGGCTGCCGCGCAGGGCGTGCTCCCGCGGGGTGACCGACTCCAGGCCGAGCGGCTCGACGAGCTCCAGGAACAGGTCGGTGAGCGCCAGCGAGGTGGCCCGCACCTGCGCCAGGTCGGCCTTCTCCCAGACGTCCAGCGCGGCGTCCAGGCCGGCCATGCCGAGCAGCGGCGGGGTGCCGGTCAGGAAGCGGCCGATGCCCTCGGTCGGCGCGTACGAGGGCTCGAAGGCGAACGGCCGGGCGTGGCCGAACCAGCCGCTCAACGGCTGTGCGGCGGCGCCCTGGTGGCGCTGCGCCGCGTACAGGAATGCGGGCGCGCCGGGGCCGCCGTTGAGGTACTTGTAGCCGCAGCCGACGGCGAAGTCCACGCCGCAGGCGTCGAGTTCGATCGGCAGGGCGCCGGCGGTGTGGCAGAGGTCCCAGACCATCAGGGCGCCCGCGGCGTGCACCTGCTCGGTGATCGCGGCCATGTCCAGCAGTTCGCCGGTGCGGTAGTCGACGTGCGAGAGCACCACCACGGCGGTGTCCTCGCCGAGGTGCTCGCCGAGGTCGGCGGCGCGCGGCAGCAGCACGGTGCGGGCGCCGTCGAAGAGGCCGGTGACGCCCTCGGTGATGTACAGGTCGGTCGGGAAGGCGGCGTGCTCGGCGAGCAGGGTGCTCCGGCCGGGCCGCAGCCGCATCGCCGCGCCGAGCACCTTGAAGAGGTTCACGGAGGTGGAGTCGCAGACCACCACCTGGCCCGGGGCCGCGCCCAGCATGGGCGAGAGCCGCTCGCCGAGCCGGTGCGGCATGGCGAACCAGCCGGCGTCGTTCCAGCTGCGGATCAGGCCCCGGCCCCACTCGCGCTCGACCATGCCGGCGACCCGGGCCGCGGTGGCCCTGGGCAGTGCGCCGAGCGAGTTGCCGTCCAGGTACAGCACGCCCTCGGGCAGGGTGAATTCGCCGCGCAGTGCGGCCAGCGGGTCTGCGGCGTCGAGGGCCGCGCACTCCTCGCGGGTGGTCACAGGTCGTTCCTCACGGTCCACAGCTCGGGGAAGATGTCCTGGTCGGCGGACTGCTTGAGCCAGCTGAGGCCGCTGGAGCCGCCGGTGCCGGGCTTGGCGCCCATGGTGCGCTTGACCGAGGAGAGGTGGCGCTGGCGCCAGCGGGTGACCCGCTCCGCGGTGTCGAGCAGGGCCTCGCCGAGCCGGGCGAGCTCGGCCAGCTCCGGGTCGGTGTAGACCCGGCGCCAGGCCTGCTCCACCTCGGCGCTGTGCCGGTGCCGGCCGGGGATCGGCTCGTGCGGCACGTCCACGCCGCGGCGGGCGAGCAGGGCGAGCGCGTCGTCGTACAGGCTGGCGCCGTGCAGGGCCGCGGTGAGCTCGGCGTGCACGGCGGGGGAGTCCTCGTACATCCGCAGCAGCGAGCCGGCCTTGTTGCCGAGCAGGAACTCCAGCCGCAGGAAGGCCGAGGACTGGAAGCCGGAGGCCTCGCCCAGCACCTCGCGGAAGGAGGCGAACTCGGCGGGCGTCATGGTGGCGAGCAGGTCCCAGGAGCTGACCAGCACGTCCTGTATGTGGGTGCCGCGGCGCAGTGCGGTGACGGCGCCGGCGGGGTCGTTCTCGCGCAGCGCGTGCTGGGCGGCGACCCACTCGCGCTGCAGCAGGTCGAAGAGCAGCTCCATCACCTGGGTGGCGACGATGAACGTGTACTCGGCCGGCACCTTGCTGCGCGGCTGCTGCAGGCTGTGCAGCACGTCCAGCATGGCGTAGCGCGCGTACGGGGTGCCGTTGCCGGGCTCCCCCTGCGGCGCGAAGGCGAGATTCGGCCGGTCGACGGTGTCCCCGCCCATGGCACTCCTCCTGGTGTGTCCTGTTACGTCCCACTCCCATCGTGGGGGCCACCATTGTGCGGCGGCATCCGTTCCGTCTTGAATGGGCGGCGGGCAGCGAAAACGCGCCCCGGGTTCATGACCGAAAGGTCTTGGAGCCGATCCGCTTTGTGAACGCAAACCCGACCCCGGGAGTCGCCTTGGACGCCGTCGACCGGCTGCTGCTCGCCGAACTCCAGGCCGACGCCCGGCTCTCCTACAACGAGCTCTCCCGGCGGGTGAAACTCTCCGCCCCGGCCGTCGCCGAACGCGTCCGCCGGCTGGAGGCCGACGGGGTGATCACCGGCTACCACGCGCACGTCGACCCCGCCCGGGCCGGCCTGGCCGTGATGGCCCTGGTCACCATGCAGTGCTACGGCCCGAACTGCGTGCTGCGCGACCCCGAGGTGGCCCGCTGGCCCGAGGTCTTCCAGCTGCACCGGGTCACCGGCGGCGCCTGCTGCACCCTGCTGGTCGGGGTGCCCGGCATGGTCGCCTTCGAGCAGCTCATCGACCGCCTCGCCGCCTACGGCCAGCCCGCCAGCTCGATGATCCTCTCCAGCCCCGTCCCCTGGCGCCCCGTGGTGGCGCCGTAGGCCCGCGGGTCCGTGCGGACGGCATAGGCTGCCCGTCGGACGCCCGGAACGCCGCGGGCGCGGGCGAGAGGACGGCTGGGCGCGATGGAGCTGATCGACCGGGCGAAGGTGGCCGAACTGGCCGGGGAGCGGCTCGACTTCCGCTTCAAGGCGATCCCCGCCGAGGCGTGGGGCCTGACCGTCGCCGAGTACCTCGCCACCGCCCCCGGGCTCGACGGCCTCGGCACCCCGCTGCTGACCCTGGACGCCGCCGCCCTCGACCACAACCTGCGCACCATGGCCGCCTGGTGCGAGCAGGCCGGCGTCGGCCTCGCCCCGCACGGCAAGACCTCGATGGCCCCCGCCCTGTGGCAGCGCCACCTGGACGCGGGCGCCTGCGCGATCACCCTCGCCAACCTGCCGCAGCTGCGGGTCGGCCGCGCCTTCGGCCTGCGCCGCATCCACCTGGCCAACACCCTGCTCGACCCGGCCGGTCTGCGGTGGCTCTCCGCCGAGCTCGCCGCCGACCCGGAGTTCCGCTTCGCGAGCTGGGTGGACTCCACCCGCGCCGTCGCCCTGATGTCCGGGGCACTGCGCGGCGCACCCGCCCCGGTCGACGTCTGCGTGGAGCTCGGCGCGCCGGGCGGCCGCACCGGCTGCCGCACCCTGTCCGAGGCGGTCGAGGTGGCCCGCGCCGTGCACGCCGCGCCCGGCCTGCGGCTGGCCGGCGTCAGCGGTTACGAGGGCCCGCTCGGCCCGGACGCCTCCCCGGCCTCGCTCTCCGCCGTGACCGGCTACCTGCGGGGCATGGCCGAGCTGCACCGGCAGCTCGCCGGCGAGGGCCTGTTCGACGAGGTGGACGAGGTCTGGGTGACGGCCGGCGGCAGCGCCTTCTTCGACACCGTCGCCGAGGAGCTCGCGCCGCTCGCCGACGACCGGACCCGGGTGGTCGTCCGGGCCGGCGCCTACCTCGCTCACGACGACGGCTTCTACCGCGGCATCTCGCCGTTCGGCCGCCGCGGCGCGGGCGAGCCGCTGCGGGCCGCGCTGCACGGCTGGGCCCGGGTGGTGTCCGCACCGGAGCCCGGCCTCGCGCTGCTGGACGCCGGCAAGCGCGACCTTCCGGTCGACCTCGGCCTGCCCGCCCCGCAGAAGGTTCGCGGCGGCAAGCCGCTCACCGGTGCGACGGTGAGCGCCCTCAACGACCAGCACGCCTACCTGCGGGACGCCGAGGTCGCCGTCGGTGACGTCGTCCGGCTCGGGATCTCCCACCCGTGCACGGCCTTCGACCGCTGGACGCTGATCCCGGTGCTCGACGACGCGGACGCGGACCGTCCGCGCGTCGTCGACCTGGTCCGGACGTTCTTCTGACCGGTGCCGCCCTCCGGCCGGGGCCGCGCCCGGGGCCTCCTGCCGGCGTCAGCCGAGCAGGACGCCCTGGTTGGAGGGCTGGAGGGTGCCGACGGTGAAGCCGGCCTTCGCGACGGGGAACTGCACGACCGGCTTGCCGTCGGTGCCGCGCACGGTGGCGGTCAGCTGGGTGGTCTCGTCCGGCGGGGTGACCACCAGGCCGGCGAGCACGGTGCAGGTGGCGTCCGCCTTGTCGCAGCTGCTCCAGGAGAGCCCGGAGAAGGCCGTGGTGCCGGGCTTCAGGGTGACGGCGACCGGCGGGCCCGGCTTGGCGACCCGGTGGGTGGCGGTGTCGGTGCGGGAGTCGTCGGCGAGCAGCCCGCCGTAGCCGAGGTAGCCCTTGACGGTGCAGGCGCGGCCGCCCTTGTTGGTGAGCATCACCATGGCCCTGCCGGCCTCCTGGATCTGCACGTCGGCCTTGAGGTCGGCGGTGCGGCAGCGGTCGGTACCGGCCTGCGCGGTGCTGCCGCCGGTGCCGGCCGCCGGGCCCGGCCCGGACGCCCCGGCGGGCGCCCCGCTCGCGGTGGAGCCGGTGCCGGCGGCGGTGGAGGCCGCGGCGGTGGGCGCCGCGGTGCCGGTGCCGGCCGCGGTGGTGTCGTCGTCGCAGGCGACCGCGCCGAGCGCGAGGGCGAGGACGGCCGCGGCGGTGGCCGCCGCCCGGGTCGTGGCGGTCGTGCGGTGGTTCACGGGTGCTCCTGCGGGTCGCCGGTCACGGGGTGTCGGGCGTGATCACGCCGCGAGTCGGCGGCCCGGTTCTGCACGGAGTGTCCCGGCTCGGTAACGGGGCCCGGACGCCGTCACGGACCGTCAGCGCAGCCGCACGGTGACGCCGCCCTGCTTCAGGACGTCCAGCACCGCCTCGAAGTAGCTGCACTCCCGGCCGGCCAGCAGCATCCGCCGGTCCAGCCGGCAGGAGGCGAGTGCGGAGGCGTGCCAGACCAGCACGAACGGCGGCTCGGGGCCGTAGCCGCCGCGCAGGCAGTCGGCGAGCGCGTCCAGGTTGCTGCCGTAGTAGCCGTCCGGCGGGCGGAGGGCCGCTCCGAGCGCGGTGAACAGCGACCGTTCGTCGGTGACCTCCGTCCCGTCGAGGTGGAACACGGGTGTGGCCGGCGCGGACATGGCGCTCCTCGGTGGTTCGCCCGGATGGCGGTCCCGGGTCGAGCGGCCTCGGCCCGTGGGCTGGGATGGAGAGGACGTGCCGCCATCGACCCAGGGGCCCCATCATGACCAGTCTGCACCGCAAGGACCTCGGCCTGTTCGCCCTGCGCGCCGCTGTGGGCGGGGTGATGTTCGCGCACGGCGCGCAGAAGCTCTTCGGCTGGTTCGGCGGGGGAGGGATCGAGGGAACCGCCCAGGCCATGGAGCACATGGGCTACGAGCCGGGCCGGCCCAACGCCATCGCCTCCGGCCTCGGCGAGGCCGGAGGCGGGGCGCTGCTCGTCCTCGGCCTGGCCACGCCGGTGGCCGGTTCGGTGGTGGCCGGGACGATGGCCGGAGCCATCGCCGTGCACGCCCCGGCCGGCTTCTTCGCGATGGGGGGCGGCTTCGAGTACCCGGGGCTGCTCGGCACCTGCGGTCTGGCGCTGGGCATCTCCGGGGCGGGCCGCTACTCGCTGGACCACGCGCTGGGCCACGTGCTGGACCGGCCGTGGGTCGGGCTGCTGGCCTTCGGCGCGAGCGCGATCGGGGCGGCCGCCGTGGTGACCCGCCGTCAGGACACCGTTCGCCGCAGGGAGATCCGGGAGGTCGAGCAGGCCGCCATGCAGGAGGGCGCGGGCCTGTCCTGACCAGGGGCGTCCCATCGGACCTGGCCGCGCGGACCCCGCCCGCGGCAGCCGTCGTTCCCACAGGAGCAGAAATCCATGAACCTCCAGATCCGTTCCGCAGCCCTGATGGGCGCCGCCGCTCTGCTGGGCGGGGCCGCACTGGCCGGCTGCTCGTCGGACTCCTCGCCGTCCTCGGCCGCCTCCTCGGCGGCCGCCGCGATCGGGTCGAAGGCCTCCGAGCTGGCCTCGTCCGCGGGCGCACTCGCCTCCTCGGCCGCCTCCGCGGTGGCCTCCGCGGAGGCGGCGGCCTCCTCGGCGGTCGCCGACGTCACGGGTGGGCTGGACGCCGCCGGGGACGTGAAGCTGGGCACCCCGGTGACGTCCTCGGACGGCAAGGTCGAGGTACCCATCACCGTTGCCAATGGGCAGGGCGATCCGCAGAAGTACCTGGTGCAGGTCGACTTCCAGGACGCGAGCGGCAACCGGCTGGACACCGTGGTGGTGACCGTTCCGGAGGTCCCCGCCGGCGGAACGGCGCAGGCCACGGCTACGAGCAACCGCTCGCTGAGCGGTCAGGTCAAGGCCGTCGTGAGCCGGGCGGTGCGGTACTGAGCCGTATCCCAACGGAACCTTAAGGGCGCCTCAAGCCCGGGGGACGACTCTTGACGGGACGTTTGGTCTAGTCCATTTTTGTGGCCAGGTGCAGGGAGCCCCTGGGCCGGTGCCGGCGGTTCGGGCCGTCGGCACCGGTTCGGCACACCTCCCCGCACCTGGTTCTTCTTGTGTGTGCAGGCCAACGTTCGATTTCCCTGTCATGCCCCTGACGTGGTGGTCCCACCCGCCGCGACTTCCCCCGGGGTGCGGCGGGACCGCCCCCACAACCAGGAGTCACGCAGCCATGCTTCGTTCCCTTCCGTCCCGGCCCCGGCCGAGCGGGCACCGCCGCCGCCGCGGCGCGGGCCTCCTCGCCGCCGGCACCGCGGCCTCCCTGCTGCTCGGCGGCGCGCTCGCGCTGACCGGCACCAGCGCCCAGGCCGCCCCCACCAACTCGACCGGCGCGCCCGCCACTTCGGGCGGCATCAAGGTCGCGTACTTCGACCAGTGGTCGATCTACTCCAACGCGTACTACCTGAAGACCGTTCAGGACACCGGCGTGGCCTCCAAGCTGGACTACCTGATCTACGACTTCGCCAACATCGACCCGACCAACCTCACCTGTTTCGAGGCGACCAAGGCCGCCTCGCAGAACGAGGACGACCCGAACGCGGGCGACGGTGCGGGCGACGCCTACGCCGACTACCAGAAGACCTTCGACACGGCGACCAGCGTGGACGGCGTCGCCGACACCTGGAACCAGCCGCTGGTCGGCAACTTCAACCAGCTGAAGAAGCTGAAGGCGAAGAACCCGAACCTCAAGGTGCTGCTGTCGATCGGCGGTTGGACCTACTCCAAGTACTTCTCCGACGTGTCGGCCACCGACGCGGCGCGCAAGAAGTTCGTCTCCTCCTGCGTCGACATGTTCATCAAGGGCAACCTGCCCGTGCAGGGCGGCTTCGGCGGCGCCGGCTCCGCGGCCGGCGTCTTCGACGGCTTCGACATCGACTGGGAGTACCCGGGCGGCGGCGGCCACACCGGCAACCACGCCTCGCCGAACGACAAGCAGAACTTCACCGCGCTGATGGCCGAGCTGCGCTCCCAGCTCGACGCGCAGGGCAGGACCGACGGCAAGAGCTACGCGCTCTCCGCCGCGGTCGGCGCCGGCCAGGACAAGATCAAGAACGTCGAGACCGACAAGCTCGGCCAGTACCTGACCTTCCTCGACGTCATGACCTACGACATGCACGGCGCGTGGGACAAGACCGGCCCGACCAACCACCAGGCGCCGATCTACAACAACCCGAGCGACCCGATGACCCCCGTCCCGGGCGGCACCGGCAAGTACTCGATCGACAACGCCGTCAAGGCGTGGACGGTCGGCGACCCGCAGTACGGCATCCCCGGCGGCTTCCCCGCCAAGAAGATCAACATGGGTGTGCCGTTCTACTACCGCGGCTGGACGGGCGTCCCCGCCGGTGCCGACCACGGCCTGTTCCAGAGCGCGACCGGTCCCGCCCCGGGCGCCGCGATGTCGGGCAACGTCGCCGGCATCCAGATGTACAAGGAGCTCAGCGGCTTCGTCGGCAACGCGGCCAACACCTACTGGGACGACGCGGCGAAGACCTCGTACTTCTACGACGGCACCACCTTCTGGACGGGTGAGAACGCCAAGTCGATCCAGGCCAAGATGGACTACGCGCACTGCAACGGCCTCGGCGGCTCCTTCGCCTTCTCGCTGTACGACCTGGGCACCCAGACCTCGCTCTTCGACACGATGGTGACCGCGACCAACGGCTCCGCCGCCTCCTGCCCGGCGCCGACCACCTCTCCGACCGCCTCCGCCTCGCCGAGCTCCTCGCCCAGCACCTCGGCCTCGCCGAGCTCCTCCCCGTCGACCTCGCCGTCGACCTCCCCCTCGACCTCGGCCAGCCCGACCGGTGGCACCTGCACCGCCCCGAGCTGGAACGCCGCCACGGTCTACGCGACCGCCGGTGCCAAGGTCTCCTGGAAGGGCCACAACTACACCAACAAGTGGTGGACCCAGGGCGAGGACCCGACCCTCAGCGGCCAGTGGGGCGTCTGGACCGACAACGGCGCCTGCTGACCGGCACCGCGTCGGACGACCCGCACCACCAGAGCTGAACGGGACCGCCCCGGACGGAACCTCCGTCCGGGGCGGTCCCCTTCGCGCGCGTGCGGGCGCCGGTCAGTCCAGGTCCTCGGTGCGGCCGAGGGCGTCCGGCTGGCTCCGCTCGATCCGGCGCAGCATCCGGCCGAGCATCGCGGAGAGCGCGCCCCGGTCGTCGCCGGTGATGTCCTGCAGCAGGTCGGCCTCGAAGACGGCGGCCATCCGCATGAGCTCCAGCCACTTGTCGCGGCCGGTCTCGGTCAGCTCGATGATCACCCGGACCCGGTTGGCCTCGTCGCGCTCGCGGGTGACCAGGCCGTCGGCGACCATCCGGTCGATCCGGTGGGTCATCGCCGCCGGCGTGAGGCCCAGCCGCTTGGCGAGGTCGCCCGGGCCGAGCCGGTAGGGACTGCCGGCGAAGACCAGGGCCTTGAGCACCTCCCACTCGGCGGACGTGATTCCCAGCACAGCCAGCTGTCGGCTGTAGGCCACGTTCATCCGGCGGGACAGCCGGGAGAGCGTGGACACGATCGTCTCGACCTGCGGGTCCACGGTGGGGAATTCCCGCTGGTAGAGGGCCACCTGCTCGGCGATGCCGAGCTCGGTGGCGGCCGGCTCGTCCGGCTTGCGTGTGCTCATGGCCGTCATTCTCCCACGCGTCGTGCAGCTGTTAAGCCTTTGACACCTGAGTCTTCGAAGACTTAGATTTTAGCTCTGAAATCTTGCATGGTTAAAGCAGGAAGGCTTCAACCTTCCTCGACGACAAAGGGGTGTGCACGGTGACCGGCACGGTGAAGCAGTGGGTACGGCGGGCGGACGCGGCGGGCGGCCCGCTGCGCCGCGTCCAGGCGGGCAACGCGCTCAGCGCGTTCGGCAGCGGGTTCACGATGCCGTACATGTTCGTGTACGTGGACCAGGTGCGGGGGTTGGGCTCGCTCGCGGCCGGGACGGTGTTCACCGTCTTCGCGCTCGCGGCGCTCGCCGTCCTGCCGTTCACCGGCCGCGGCATCGACCGGTACGGGCCGCGCCCGGTGCTGCTCGCCGGCGCCGTGCTCGCCGCGGTCGGCGCCTTCGCCTTCGGGCAGGCCGCCACCGCACCGACCCTGTTGGTCTCCTCGTTCCTGTTCGGCGCCGGCATCACCGCCTGCCAGCCGGCGCTCGCCACGATGATCGTCCGCAGCACCGGCCGGGCCGGCCGCTCGCGGGCCTTCGCCCTGCAGTTCACCCTGGTCAACCTGGGCATGGGCATCGGCGCCCTGGCCGGCGGCCAGATCGTCGACCCCGCCGATCCGGCCAGCCTCACCCGGCTGTTCACCATCGAGGCGCTGACCCTGCTGGGCCTGGCCCTGGTGGCCGGCACCGCCCGCATCCCGCAGGCGGAGCCCGTCCCGGCCGCCGGGCACGGCGCGGGCCGGGGGCAGGGCCAGGGCCTGCGCACGGTGATGAAGGACAAGGCCATGCTGCGGCTCTGCCTGCTCGCCGGTCTGATCTTCTTCACCTGCTACGGGCAGTTCGAGTCCGGTGTCGCCGCCTTCGCCACCGACACGGTCGGCACCGCGCCGTCCGTGCTCGGCATCGCGATCGGCGCCAACGCGCTGACCATCGTGCTGCTGCAGATGGTCGTCGTCCGGCTCACCGAGCGCCGCCGCCGCACCACCGCGATGGCCGCTGCCGGCGTGGTCTGGCTGGGCGCCTGGACGGCCGCCCTGGTGGCCGGCCTGGTCCGCTCGGACGCGCTCGCCGCGACCGTCGCCGTGGTGGCCGTGTACGCGCTGTTCGGCGTCGGCGAGTCGCTGCTCGCGCCGACCCTCGGCCCGATCGTGGCCGACCTCGCCCCGGCCCGGCTGCTCGGCACGTACAACGCCGCGCACGCCCTGGTGAAGCAGATGGCCATCGCGGTCGGCCCGGCCGTCGGCGTGCTGCTGGTCGGCGCCGGCACCTGGCCGCTGTACCTGCTGGCGATGACGGCCTGCACCGTGCTGATCGTCGTACTGGCCGTGCGGCTGCGCGGCCACCTGACGCCGGCGCAGGACAACGCCGTCGTCACCGTGGCGCAGGTCCGGCCGGTGGTGCGGGAACTGCAGACCGCGGCCTGAGCCGCCGTCAGGCCGCATCCGGCTCGGATGCGGCCTTCACCCGTCCGGCCTACTGTCGGAAGCGGGGCCGCCGGCCGCGGCGGCTCCGCACCGGCCGGAAGGACGGCTCACCATGGCATCCCCTGCGAACGGCGACCTGCGTCCGGAGGAACTGGCCGAGGGCTTCGCCGGCCGGGTGCTGCTGCCCGGCGACGAGGCCTACGGCGAGGCGAGGACCATCCACAACGCCATGGTCGACCGCCGGCCCGCGATGATCGCCCAGTGCGAGGGCCCCGCCGACGTCGCCGCGGCGCTGGCCTTCGGCCGCAGCCGCGGACTGGAGATCGCCGTCCGCTGCGGCGGCCACGCGGTGAGCGGACAGGCCCTGGTCGACGGCGGCCTCGTGCTCGACCTGCGCCGGATGAACGGGGTGCGGGTCGACCCGGACGCCCGGGTCGCCCGGGTCGGCGGCGGCGCCCTGATGCGCGACCTCGACCGGGCCACCCAGCCGCACGGCCTCGCCACCACCGGCGGCCGTGCCTCCACCACCGGCATCGGCGGCTTCGCCCTCGGCGGCGGCTCCGGCTGGCTGGAGCGCCGCTTCGGCCTGATGTGCGACAACCTGCTCGCCGCCGACCTGGTCACCGCCGACGGCCGCCGGGTGCACGCCAGCGCGCAGGAGAACCCCGAGCTCTTCTGGGCACTGCACGGCGGCGGCGGCAACTTCGGCGTGGTCACCGAGTTCACCCTCGGTCTGCACCCGCTGCCCGGCTTCTCCATCGCCCTGCTGCTCTTCGAGGCGGACCGGGGACCGGAGGTGCTGCGCGCCTACCGCGACACCATGGAGGCCGCACCCGACGAGGTCGGCGGCGCCTTCATCTACCTCACCGCGCCGCCCGAGGAGTTCGTGCCCCCGGGGCTGGTCGGACAGCAGGCCGTCGGCGTCCTGCTCACCTACGCGGGCGACCTGGAGAGCGCCCGCCCCGCCTTCGCACCGATGCTCGGACTCGGGCACGCCGCCGAGGTGGTCACCGACATCCCGTACGCCGACCTGCAGTGCATGCTCGACGACCCGCCCGGCTTCCGGAACTACTGGTCGGCGGAGTACCTCTCCGGCTTCCCGGACGAGACCGTGGACGCCTTCACCGCGCGGGCCAAGGACATGATCCTTCCCTCGCCGAGCCAGCACATCGTCTTCGCCCTCGGCGGTGCGGTCGCGGCCGGCGACCACGAGTGGCCCGTCCCCTGGCGGGCCGCGCCCTGGGCCGTCCACCCGTTCGCGGTCTGGGAGGACCCGGCGGACGACGAGCGCGGTCGCGCCTGGACGAAGGCCGTCTGCGCCGACATGGCGCCCTGGTCGATCGGCGCCGTCTACCTCAACTTCATCGGAGACGAGGGCGAGGACCGCGCCGCCGCGGGCCGCGGCGCGGAGAACCTCGCCCGGCTCGCCGCCGTCAAGGCCGAGTACGACCCGGCGAACGTCTTCCACTTCAACCACAACATCAGGCCGGCGGCCTGAGGGCGGTCGTCAACGGCGCACGGATGCCGCACAGGTGTCCCCACGCGCTCCTGAAGCGAGCACCCGCGCGCCTTCGAAGACGGTTTCCGGGGCGGGCCGGCCGCGGTCAGCCGTGGCGTGGGCCCGCGGGGCGGGGCACCGGTACGGCCGGGGCGGGGCGGAGGTACTGCCTGCGCAGGGCCTCGGCCTCGGCGGACGCCTCCGCGGACGGCGGACGGCGGACGGCGGTCTCCGGGCAGCCCACCGAACCGGACAGCACCAGCCGGGGCGGGCGCTCCAGGACGAAGGTCGTGTCGCCGTCGGCCACCGTCCGGCCCGCACCGCGCGGCGCCAGGGAGTGGCGCGCGATGACCGCCCCGCTCGACGCGGTGATCGACAGGTCCGACTCGTCCAGCCGGTGGCGGACCTCCACCAGCGCCCCGGCGAGGTCCGGCGGTACGGCGTAGCGGTTGCCGCGGAAGTGGACGAGCCCGTGCTGGTCGACCGTGCGCAGGGTGCGCACGCAGGCCGGGAACGGCGCCGGCGGCAGCGCCTCCAGCGCCGGGGCGGCGGTCGGCGTGCCGTCGCCGGCCGGGATCCGGTCGTCCGACCACGCCGCCAGGCGGTCGAGGATCTGCTGGGCCGCGCGCGGGCCGAGGTCGTCGACGACGCTGCGCCAGTGCTGCCCGGCGGCTGCGGCGCGCCGCTGTTCCTCGGCGGTCGGGCCGGTGGTCTCCAGCTCGATCTCGACCCCGTAGTACCGCCCGACCGGCGTGAACTCCTTGGCCAGTCGGCCGGTCGCCGGGCACCGGACGGGCGCGTCGCGGTCGAAGCGCCAGCGCGGTGCCGTGCCGCCGAGTCGCCGCAGCAGGTGGTCGACGGCCTCCAGCACCTGCGGGAAGTCGTCGCTGTCGAGGAGGACGCCGCGCCAGCGGCGGCCGTGGCGCAGTGAGCCGGTCAGCAGGTGGGCCTTCGCGCCGCCGTCCCAGCCGGGCTGGGGGTCGGCGAGGTCCGTCCAGCCGAACCGGATCTCCTCCTGGTCGGCGTGCCCGCCGCCCGCCCCGCCGCCGGGGGCGCCGGGGTGGCAGTGTCTGCACGGCGGGCGCAGCCGGTGTCTGCGCAGGGCGCGGGTGAAGGTCGAGTAGCCGCCGCGGTAGCCGAGGTCGGTGATCTCGTCGAAGAGCGCGGTCGCCGGCAGGTGCGGGTCGTCCGCCAGGCGCAGGCGGCAGTACGGGAGGAAGGAGAGGAAGACGTCCTCGGCCGGGGTGCGCACCCCGGGCTTGCGGTTCCCGGACAGGTACCTCCGGACGGTCTTGCGGTCCCGTCCGAGATGCCGGGCGATCGCCGAGATCGACCATCCCTGGCCGTGGAGCCGCCGGACATCCAGGTATTCGTTCGTGCTGAGCAACCCAAACCCCCTGCGTGCAGGCTTGCCGGCCACATCGGCTGATAATTCGCAATGGAACGTTGCAAGAGAGTGACCATACAGCACCGCTTTGAAGATCGGAATCAGAGGAAACGTTCCTCCGGTGCTTGGCATCCGGGTAATTTTGGAGAGCGCGGCGCGGCACAACGGCGGTGCGCGCCGCACGGATGGGAAAATTCGGCGAGCGGCCTTGCGCATATGCGGGCGCGCACCACCCGCGAGGAGATCCGCAGAGCGCCCGCAAGCGTTCATACGGAATGTCGCCCGAATTCCGCACACCCGGGTGGAAGATCGCTTCGTTGACCGTGGTGTGATTCCCATGCCTGACCCAGTGACCCCGCACAGCTCCGAGCGCGACCCGATCTGCAGCCTCGGGGCCTGGCTCTTCGTCCCGGACCGGCAGAACGCCGCGGGCGACGTGGAGACCGGCTACCTGGTGCGCAACGGCCGGCGCGTCGTCCTGTGGCACTGTTCCCGGATCCTCGCCGACTTCCTCCGGACGCTGCGCCGCCTGGAATGCCGGTTCGCCGTTACCGGCGGCGCCGCGCAGCCCTCCGGCGCCGCGCCCGCCGGTGCCCCGCAACCCCCGCCGGCGGATCATTCCGCGGCTGCGCAGGGGAATGAGCCGCCCCGTGCATGACCCCCTGCTGGAATTCTTTCGTCCGTACGGAAATGACCCGCTGTTTTCCGGTCCCGGAGAGCATTGTGACGGGGTGGCGGGGTCGCTCGCCGCGGACGCCGGATGGTATGCGGCGCCGACCGTCGAAATGTCCGGCGCCTGGAGTTCCGGCGTTTTCGTGCCGAGCCAGGCGGTGCCGGTCGCCGATTCCGTGCCGCAGCCCGCCCCGCCGCCGCGGACCCCGCGGAAGCGGCGCCGGGTGCGGGCCGCCGAGGTGCGGCGCGAGGAGGCGCTGGGCGAGTTGTTCCGCACCCTGCTCGCCGTCGCGGTGACGGTCGTGTGCGTGCTGGGCTGGGTCCTCTCCTACGCGCCGCTGCAGGACCTCGCCCTCGCCCGGGTGCCCGGAGGGCTGTCCGTGCTGTGGCCGGTGGTGGTCTACGGGCCCTGGCTCGCCGGCTGCCTGTCGGTGCTCCGGGCCGCCCTCGACGGCCGGCGCGCGCTGCACGCCTGGAGCGTCGTCCTCGCCTTCTCGGCGGTCGCCACCGGGCTCTGCATCTGCGGGGTCGCGCAGACCGTGCCGGACGTCATCGTCGCCGGGCTTCCCCCCGTGGCGGCGGCGATCTGCCTCGACCAGCTCGCGCGCCAGCTGATCACCCGGCACCCCTCCCAGCGGTCGCGGTCCCGGCACGGCGGGCGGACGCGGCGGGGCGGGTGACCCGCCGTGGGCCGGCGGCAGGGATCACCGCCGGCCCGTCGGTCGGAGGCCGCGCCCGGCGGGGAGGCCGGGGCGGCCGGGGCGGCCGGGCCCGCGCCCGGACGGGGGAGCGGCTGACGGGTGGTGAGCGGCCATGCAGGACTCCTGGTCGTCGTGGTGCCCCGTGCGGGCCCGGACGGCGGACCGGGTGCCGTGGGCGGCGCAACCACCGTAGGGAGTGATCGGCATATGCCCGACCACATTGCCGTGGTCTCCACAGATTCGGCGCACCACGTGCGATTCGGCCCAACGGCCGCGTACCGGAACCCGTCGCACGCCCCGGCCGGCCGCGGACCGTCAGGGCGCGGTGGGCATCAGCAGCGAGAAGGTGCCCGCGCGGTCCGGGAAGCGGACGGCGAGCGGGGCGACCGGGCCGCCGAGCTCCAGCACGAGCTGGCCGCGGGCACCCGCACCGACCGCCTCCAGCAGGAAGTCCCGGTTGACCCGGACGCACAGCCCGTCCTCCTCCTCGGCGCCGCCGACCGTGAGGGCGCCGTCCGCGGAGACGGTGAGCTCCGAGACCGGGAAGTCCACGCCGTCCTGGTCCCGGCGGACGGTGCGGACGGGCCCGGCGCCGAGCCCTTCGAGCAGTGCGTCCGCGGCGATCTCCACCCGGCGGACCGGCTCCGGACGCAGCATCGGGCGGTAGTCGGGGAAGTCGGCGGGCACCGGGCTGCCGGTCACCTCGCGGCCGCCGGCCGCGGCGGCCAGCACGCCCTCGGCCACCGTCAGCTCGGTCGTGCCGTCGCCCGCCCCGGTGAGCAGTCCGCGCAGCGCGTCCACGAACGCGGTCGGCGCGAGCACTGCCACGGACGGCCCCTCGACGGTGCCCGCGGCGGCCTCCGAGACCGCCAGCCGGTAGCGGTCGGTGGCCACCAGCCGCAGCACCGCCCCGTCGGTCTCGAACAGCACCCCCGCGACCTGCGGGAGCGAGCCGTCGGGGCCGACCGCGAAGCGGACGGCGTCCAGGGCGGCCGCGAGCTCGGCGGCGGGCAGGGTCAGACGGGTGTTCTGCACGGGGTTCCCCCTCAGTTCCAGCAGGTGTCGGACGGTGGACAGCTCGCGGCGGGCGTCCGCCAGACCCTCCTCCAGACGGCGCAGGTGCGCGTCCAGGGCGGCCGCGGCCTCGCCGGGGCGGCCGGCCAGCACCCGCGAGACGTCCGCGAGCGGCATGCCGACCCGCCTCAGCCGGGCGATCAGCCGGGCGTCGGCGAGCTGCTCCGGCGCGTACCAGCGGTAGCCGGTCTGCGGGTCGACCCGGGCCGGGCCGAACACGCCCGCGCCGTCGTAGAAGCGCAGGGCGCTGATGCTGAGTCCGCTCAGTCGGGCGGTCTCGCCGATGCTGTGAAGTCCGCTGTCCACACCGCCGACTCTGCCCCCTCGACCAGGTCGAGGGTCAAACCGCGGGGCGCGGTGGAGGGCGGTGCCGCGCGGCCGGGCTAGGATCTCTCCGACAAAGGCGACATAGCGCCAGTCCGGGCCTGCGACCCGTCAGCCCGCGACCGCCGCGGCCGCCGCGACACCGAGCGAGGAGCGGCGGCAGACCATGGCGCATCCGGCAGTCACCGAGCATGCACCGGCCACGGGCCTGCCCGTCGCGGCCCGGCCGCCGGCCGTCCGGCGCGGCCCGCTGCCGTGGATCGTGCGGCACGCCGACTGGCTCGGCCCGATCGCCGTCGCCCTGTTCGCCGGACTGCTGCGCTTCTGGAACCTCGCGAAGCCGGACGCCTTCGTCTTCGACGAGACCTACTACCCCAAGGACGCCTGGTCGCTGCTGCACCAGGGCTACGAGGGCGTCTGGCCGGACCTCGCCAACCGGGAGATCATCTCCTCCCCGCAGAAGATCCCGCTGACCGCCGAACCCGCGTTCATCGCCCACCCGCCGCTCGGCAAGTGGGTCATCGCGCTCGGCGAGTGGGTGTTCGGCCTGCACCCCTTCGGCTGGCGGGTGATGGTCGCGCTGCTCGGCACCCTCTCGGTGCTGATGCTCGCCCGGATCGGCCGGCGGCTCTTCTCCTCCACGCTGCTCGGCTGCACCGCGGCCCTGCTGATGGCGGTCGACGGCCTGCACTTCGTGATGAGCCGGGTCGGCCTGCTGGACGGCGTGTCGATGTTCTTCGTGCTCGGCGCCTTCGGCTGCCTGCTCGTCGACCGCGACCGCACCCGGCAGGTGCTCGCCGCGGCCCTCGCCGAGGGCGGCCGGGCCGCCGACGAGGTCCGCCTCGGCCTGCGGCCCTGGCGGATCGGCGCCGGCGTCCTGCTCGGCTGCGCCACCGCGGTGAAGTGGAACGGCCTGCAGATCCTGCTGGTGTTCACCGTGCTGACCCTGCTCTGGGACCGCGCCGGCCGCCGCCGGGCCGGCGCCCGCCGACCGACCCGCAGCCTGCTCCGCCGCGACCTGCTGCCCGGCCTGCTCTCCACGGTCGGTGCCGCGGTGCTGGTCTACGTCGCCTCCTGGTCCGGCTGGTTCGCGAGCGACGGCGGCTTCGACCGGCACTGGGCCGACCACCGCGCCGGGCTGTCGCCGCCGCGCACCCCGGTGGTGGACGTCCCGCTGCCGCAGGTGCCGATGACCTGGGTACCGCCGGCACTGCGCGGCTGGTGGCACTTTCACGCCCAGATGTACGACTTCAACACCGGCCTCACCTCGCCGCACACCTACCAGTCCAACCCGTGGAGCTGGCTCGTCCAGGGCCGCCCGGTGTCGATGTACTGGCAGCAGCTCAGCGACGGGCAGGGCGGCTGCACGGCGAACGGCGGCTGCGCCTCGCAGATCCTCGCGCTCGGCACCCCGCTGCTGTGGTGGGCCGCCTGCTTCGCCCTCGCGTACGCGCTGTGGCGCTGGGCGTTCCGGCGGGACTGGCGCTCCGGCGCGATCCTGGCCGGCGTCGCCGGGATCTACCTGCCCTGGTTCGGCTACCAGGAGCGGACGATCTTCTCCTTCTACATGGTGATCCTGGTGCCGTTCCTGTGCCTCGCGGTCGCCCAGATGCTCGGCGCGATGCTCGGCCCGGCGGGCTGCAGCCGGCGGCGCCGGATCTGGGGGGCGGCCGGCGCCGGGCTGGTGGTCTTCGCCGTGGTCGGCTGCTTCGCGTACTTCCACCCGCTGTACACGGCGGAGGTGATCCCCATGTCGGACTGGCAGGACCGGATGTGGTTCACCAGCTGGATCTGACCGGTGGCCGCACCGGCCGGACAGCTGCTGCCGGTCACCTGGTTGCTGGGCGTCGAGATCGCGCTGCTGCTCGCCGCGGCGGTCGCGGTGGCCGGCCGGGGACGGCTCGGCCACGGGCACGCCGTGCTGCGGGCGGGCCTGCGCGCCGTGGTGCAGCTCGGCGCGGTCGCGCTGGTGATCTCCTGGGTGGTCGGCTCGCTCGGGACGTCCGCGCTGTTCGTGCTGCTGATGTTCGGGGTGGCGGTGCGCACGGCGGGCCGGCGGATGACCACCGGCCCGGGCTGGGCGTGGGCCGCCCTGCCGATCGGCGCCGGGGTGCTGCCGGTGCTGGTGCTGCTGCTCGCCACCGGGCTGCTGCCGCACAAGGGCATCGCCCTGATCCCGGTCGCCGGCATCCTGATCGGCGGCGGGCTCACCGCCACCTCGCTGGCCGGCCGGCGGGCGCTGGACGAACTGCGCACCCGGCGCGGCGAGGTCGAGGCGGCGCTGGCGCTCGGCTTCGAGGACCGCGACGCCCGGCTGGAGATCTGCCGGACGGCCGCCGCCACCGCGCTCGTCCCGGTGCTGGACCAGACCCGCACGGTGGGCCTGGTCACGCTGCCGGGGGCCTTCGTCGGCATGCTGCTCGGCGGTGCCGGGCCGGTGCAGGCCGGCGCGGTGCAGCTGTTCGTCCTGGTGGCGCTGCTCGCCGTGGAGTCCACCGCGGTGGTGCTGGTGCTCGAACTGGTCGGCCGGGGCCTGGTGCCCGCCTGACACCTGCGGACGGGCCGCCGGTCAGCAGGCGGGGTCGGCCGAGGCCTTCTCCAGCGCGGCGCGCGTCTTGGGGCCGTACTGGGTGCCGTTGCGCTCGTCGCCCTTGATCCGGGCGTCCCGCTGGAACTCGCTCAGGATCCACTGCGTCCAGGAGTCGAAGGTGCCGGTGGCGAACCAGACGTTGAGGTCGCCGCAGGAGACGGTGATCAGCATCTGCTGCATCGTCCGGACGTCGGGGCCCGAGTCGCCCGGCTTGAGCACCCGGGCGGCCGCCGAGGCGCTGGGCGCCGCCGGCGGTGCGGCGCTGGCGCTCGCCGGGGCCGACCCGGCCGGGCTCGGCGCGGCCGCCCGGCTGGTGCTAGCCCTGCCGGCGACGCGGGTCGGGGAGGCCGAGGACTTCTGGGTGGTGGAGGCGCTCGCGGTCGCGGTCGGCTCGGGCAGCCCGTTGTCCGGGGGCGCCGAGTCGAGGGTGCCGGACGGCGCGGGCAGCGCCTGGTCGAGGTTCGGCTTGTCCGAGGACGGCGACAGGGCCAGCGCCAGACCGGCACCGACCACCGCGATGCCGAGGCCGGTGGCGATCACCGCGGTGCGGCGCCGGCCGGTGACCAGCTGGGCGCGCTCGCGCCGCTCGGCCCGGCCGCCCGGCCGCTGCTGCGGCGTGCCGTGGAAGTCGAAGACGCCGAGGTCGCCGCCGGCACCGCGGGGCGCCACCGGCTCGGGTGCAGCGTCCGGGCGCTGCGGGGGAACGCCCGGCGGTGCGGCGGGCGGCGGGGGAACGGCGGGGTACGCGGCGGGCGGCAGCAGGGTCGTCGCGAACGGGTCCGGGCCGGGCCCGGCGTACGGCCGGCCGTGGCCGCCGCCCGCCGCGACGTAGGGTCTGACCAGCGGCGGACCCTCCAGGTGCGGCAGCACGGCCGTCTCGGCGGCATCCGGGGACGAGGAGGCGCACGCGCAGCCGACGGCCGTCCGGACCGTGCCGCACAGCGGGCAGAGCTCTCCCGGCATCGGCCGGTCCTCCTCGGTCGGTGTGACGAACGCGCCCGATTATGCAGGAGGTTGCACGGGTATGACAGGGAGGTCCTGTGACGGACGGCGGCCTTGTCCTATTTGATGGTGAAACGGTCGGGATGAACGGTCGGTGACGTCCCGCCGTCCCCGCGGTGCGCCACCGCTACGCCCCGCCGCCGCTGACGTCCCGCGAGCGGCTCTCCTCCAGCACCCGGTACCCCGCGGTGGTGTACAGGTTCATCGCCACGGTGTTGCCGCCGAACACGTTGAGCATCAGCGCACCGTCGCCGGCCGCCAGGGCCGCCCGCTCGCCGGCCGCCATCGCGGCCCGGCCGAAGCCCCGCCCGCGCTCCTCGGGGAGCACGTCCAGCGAACAGCCGAAGGTGACGCCCGGCAGGAACCCGTGGTGCAGCCAGCCGGTGCCGACCGTCCGCCCCTCGGCCTCCAGCACCAGCAGGGCCTGCCCGGGCGTGGCCATGTCCTCGGGCAGCATCCGCGCGAAGTCCGCCGCAGACTTGGCCCGGGCCTCCTGCTCCGTGTGCGAACCGGCGCGGAGCATGTCGAACACGTACGCGTCCTCCTGCTGCGCCCGCCAGGCCGGGTACTCCTCGGCCGTCATCGGACGGGCCGTCACGGCGCCCTGCTCCACCGACGCCGCGGCCAGCTCCTTCATCCGGTTCTGGCCGCGCACCGCGTACCCGTCGAAGAGCGGGTCCGAGCCCGTCACCCGCGCCTCCACCCGCGCCGCGCCGCGCTCGGCGCACCACCGCTCGGCCCACTCCAGGGCCGCCGGGCGCAGCCGCCCGTGCCCCGGCTCCGTCCACACCTCGCCGATCCGCCCCACCGGGGTGCCGTCCCGGTCGGCCACCCCCACCGCGACGCAGCCGACCGTCCGGCCGTCCGTCCGGACGTCCGCGACCGTCCACGTCCCGGCCGGTGCGCGCTGCTGCTCGGCCAGCCCCTCGGCGGCCGCGGCGGACAGCCCCGCCGCGCGGTAGCGGGCGGCGAGGCGCTGCAGATGGGCGGGCAGCCAGGTGTCCCGGTCGGCGCCGGGTGCGATCTCCAGGGTCATCCGGGCACGGTAGGCCGCGCGGCGGCCCGGCTGCGAACGGTTTTCCCCCGGCCGCGGCGGCCGGATCAGCCCGCGCGGTGCTCCCGCGGACTCACCCCGCGCACCCGCTTGAAGGCGCTGCTCAGCGCGAACGGACTGCCGTAGCCGACCCGGCGGGCCACCGCGGCGAGCGTCGCGTCCGGTTCGCGCAGCAGGTCCGCCGCCAGGTCCAGCCGCCACCCCGTCAGGTACGCCATCGGCGGCTCGCCGACCAGCTCGGTGAAGCGCCGCGCCAGCGCCGCCCGGGACACCCCCGCCTCCGCCGCCAGCGAAGCCACCGTCCACGGCTCGGCCGGCCGGCGGTGCACCAGCCGCAGCGCCCGTCCCACCACCGGGTCCGCGGACGCCCGGTACCAGCGCGGCGGGGCCGCCTCCGGGCGGGCGAACCACTCGCGCAGCGCCGTGATCAGCAGCAGGTCCAGCAGTCGGTCGAGGACCACCTCCTGGCCCGGCGCGTCCCGGTCCATCTCCTCGCCGAGCAGCGCCGGCAGCGGCGAGGACCAGGCGTCCGCGGGCACCACCGCGACCGGCGGCAGCGCCCGCAGCAGCCGCCCGTTCACCTCCCCGCGCAGCTGGTACGTGCCGGTCAGCAGCACCGTCGCACCGTCCGTGCGCTCGCCCCAGGACCGCCCGCCGAGGTCCATCTCCTCGCACAGCGGGGCGCCCTGCGGATCGGTGGACACCTGCCCCGGGTGGATCACCACCCGCACCGGCGTGTCCGGCCGGTCCGCCACCGTGTACGGCTCCGGGCCGCGGACGATCGCCAGGTCGCCCGGCGCCAGCGCGACCGGACCGCCGGCCGCGGGGACGATCCAGGCCGTGCCGCGCACCAGGCTGACCACCGTCAGCGGCGCCTCGTCGCGCACCGCCACCGCGAACGGCGGCGCCAGCACCGAGCGCAGCAGGAACGCCCCCTGCGCCCGTGGCGCGGCGAGCAGCCCGGCGAGTCCGTCGACTGCGTCCATGCGGCCAGCCTAGAAGCGGCAGCACCGGGGGCGCGTGGGTTCGCTTGGACGCGTGCGTATGCGGGTGAGCGGCTCGGCCATGGGCAGGGGGCGGGGTGCCGGTTTGACTTGACGGCATGACACGGATCCGGGGGAAATCGGAGGTGCGACCCATGGCAACGGCACTGCTGCTCGCGGCCACCGTCGCGACGGGACTGATGGCGGGCCTCTTCTACGCGTTCGCCTGCTCGGTGATGCCGGGCCTCGGGCGCAGCGGCGACGGCACCTTCGTCGAGGCGATGCAGCGGATCAACACCGCCATCCTCAACGGCTGGTTCGCCGCCGCGTTCGTCGGCGCCCTGCTGCTCACCGTCGCGGCCGGCGCCCTCCACCTCGGCGGCGGCGGACGGCCGGCGCTGCCCTGGATCGCCGCGGCCGCGCTGCTCTACCTGGTGGTGCTGGTGGTCACCACGGCGGTCAACGTACCGCTCAACGACCGGCTCGCCGCGGCCGGTGAACCCGGCTCGCTCACCGACCCGGCCGCCGTACGGGCGGCCTTCGAGCAGACCTGGGTGCGCTGGAACACCGTCCGGGCGGTGCTGAACACCGCGGCGTTCGGCTGCCTCGGCTGGGCGCTCGTCCTCTCCGGACGCGCCGGGGCCTGACCGCCGTCCGGGTGTGAGGTGGTGCAGGATGGGAGGCATGTCCGTAGTGAAGATCAACGTGCTGACCGTGCCGGCCGAGATGCGGGAGACCCTGGAGAAGCGGTTCGCCGCCCGCGCCGGGGCCGTGGAGAACTCCGACGGCTTCGAGTGGTTCGAGCTGCTGCGCCCGGTCGAGGGCACCGACCAGTACCTGGTGTACACCCGGTGGGCCAGCGAGGAGGCGTTCAAGGCCTGGATGGAGGGGCCGATGCAGGCCGCGCACCGCCAGGGTCCGCCGGCCGAGGGCGGCGAGGCGCCGAAGCGGCCCGCCGCCAGCGACTCGGTGCTGTGGTCCTTCGAGGTGGTGCAGTCCGCCGGGCCGAAGGCCTGACGGGATCCGAACGGTGAGGGGGTGCGGCCGCCGGCCGTACCCCCTCAGTGCTGCTCGGCGGGCTCGTCGGCGTCCACCGCCGCGGGCGCCCCGGCCGGCGGGGCGAAGGTCACCGGCGCGCCGAACGCGGCCCTGCGGGTGGTGCGCCGCAGCGCCCGCAGCACCGGGCCGCCCACCGTCAGGCAGAGCACCGCGGTGAGCGCGGCCCGGGGCAGGTCCCAGCCGAGCGAGGTGGTCAGGCAGTAGAGGGCGAAGCGCGGCAGGTTCGCCGAGAGCGGGTCGCCGGGGACGAAGGCGATCGAGCTCGCCTGCCCGGCGATGTACGGCCAGCCCTGCAGGTTCATCACCATGCCGTAGGCGACCGCGGCCAGCGCCCCGTATCCGGCGAGCAGCAGGTGCTCGCCCCGGCCGCGGAGCCCGTCCGAGCCCGGCAGCAGCCCGGCGCCGAGGCAGACCCAGCCCATGGCGAGCATCTGGAACGGCAACCAGGGGCCGACCCCGCCGGTGAGCAGCGCCGAGGCGAACATCGACACCGCGCCGAGCACGAAGCCGAAGCCTGCCCCGAGCACCCGGCCGGCCAGCACCATCAGGAAGAACATCGGCTCCAGACCGGCGGTGCCCGCGCCGAGCGGCCGCAGCGCCGCCCCGGCCGCGGCCAGCACCCCGAGCAGGGCGACGGCCTTGGCGTCCAGGCCGGGGGCGCCGCCGCCCGCCGAGCGGCCCTCGGAGATCCGGGCGACCACCACGGCCAGCAGCAGCGGCAGCATCAGGGCGAACAGCCAGGGCGCGTCGGCGGAGTGGCCGACCAGGTCGGAGCCGGGGGAGGCGAGCAGCGGCCAGCCGAACGCGGCGACGCCGATCGCCGAGAGCAGGGCGAGCGCCGGGCCGGAGCGCCGTCCGAGCGGGGCCGGCCCGGCCGGTGCGCTCACAGCTCCTCCCCGAGCTCCGAAGTGACCTGACTGAGCGTCAACCACGGCTGCGGAGCGAGGACCTTGGCGATCTGCGGGGCGAAGGACGGTGCGGCGGTGACGACTTCGGCGGTCGGGCCGTCGGCGACGACCTCGCCCTCGGCCAGCACCACGGTGCGGTGGGCGAGTTCGGCGGCGAGCTCGACGTCGTGGGTGGCCAGCAGGACGGCGTGACCGGCCTCGGCGAGGCCGCGCAGCACGGTGACCAGGCGGGCCTTGGCGGCGTAGTCGAGGCCGCGGGTCGGCTCGTCCAGCAGGATCACCGGGGGTGCGGCGGTGAGCACCACGGCCAGCGCCAGGGTGAGCCGCTGGCCCTCGGAGAGGTCGCGCGGGTGCCGGTCGTCGGCCAGGCCGGGCAGCAGTCCGGCGACCAGGGCCCGGCAGGTGCCGGCGGGGGCGCCGGCGTCCTCGTCGGCGGAGGCGCACTCGGCGCCGACGCTCTCGGTGCACAGCAGGTCGCGGGGTTCCTGCGGAACGAGCCCGATCCTCCGGACGAGTTCGGCGGGCCTGGCCCTGTGCGGGACGAGGCCGCCGACCCGGACGCTGCCGCCGGACGGGGCGTGCAGGCCGACCAGGCTGCCGAGCAGGGTGGACTTGCCGGCGCCGTTGCGGCCCATCAGCGCGGTGGTCTCGCCCGCCCGCAGCTCCAGGCCGATGCCGCGCAGCGCCGGGACGGGCCCGCGCCTGACCACCAGGCGGTCGACGGCGGCCAGCACCTCGCCGCCCGGCGCCGCGGCCGCGGGCGGGGTGCGGTCCGCGAGCCGGGCGCGCAGACCGGCGGCCCGGCGGCGGGCGTCGCGGACGGACAGCGGCAGCGGCGACCAGCCGGCCGCCCGGCCGAGCGCGACCACCGGCGGGTGCACGGGGGAGTGCGCCATGACCTCGGCCGGCCCGCCGAGCTCCGGGGCCCGCCCGGGGCCGGGCAGCAGCAGCACCTGGTCGGCGTACTGGACGACCCGCTCCAGCCGGTGTTCGGCCATCAGCACGGTGGTGCCGAGGTCGTGGACGAGCCGCTGCAGCACCGCCAGCACCTCCTCGGCGGCGCCCGGGTCGAGCGCCGAGGTCGGCTCGTCCAGCACCAGCACCCGGGGGTGGACGGTGAGCACCGAGCCGATCGCGACCCGCTGCTGCTGGCCGCCGGAGAGCGAGGTGAGGGCGCGGTCGCGCAGGTCGGCGAGGCCGAGCAGGTCGAGGGTCTCCTCGACGCGGCGCCGCATCACGTCCGGGGCGAGACCCAGCGACTCCATCCCGTAGGCGAGTTCGTCCTCGACGGTGTCGGTGACGAAGTGCGCGAGCGGGTCCTGCCCGACGGTGCCGACGACGTCGGCGAGGTCGCGCGGGCGGTGGGTGCGGGTGTCCCGCCCGGCGACGGTGACCCGGCCGTGCAGGGTGCCGCCGGTGAAGTGCGGGACGAGCCCGCTGACCGTCCCCAGCAGCGTCGACTTGCCGGAGCCGGACGGGCCGACGACCAGGCAGAGCTCGCCCTCCGGCACGGTCAGGTCGACCCCGGTCAGTGCGGGCTCGGTGGCGTCGGCGTAGACGACCGACACCTGCTCGAAGGTGATCACGAGCTCCTCCGGGGCGGGACGGGGGCGGCCGCGGCCGGCACCAGGCCGATCAGCACGGCGGCCACGGCGGGCAGCGGCAGGGCGGGCAGCTCCGGCGGCACCACGGACGGGGCGAACGCGGCCGGGTACCGCCCGGAACACCAGACGGTCAGCACGGCGACGGCGATGCCCGAACCGGCCACCAGCCACTCCCGGACGGCCCACGGATCGGGCCGGTAGCGGGTGCGCGGACTGCGTCGGCCGCCCAGCAGCAGCCCGGCGCCGGCCGAGGCCAGCCCGAGCAGCAGCACCGGCAGTGCCCAGGCGCTGCCGGCCGCGCCGAGCAGCCCGTACAGGGCGGCGCAGATGCCGAGCAGGCCGAGCAGGGTGAGTGCGGCGGTGGCGCGGGCGAGGCGGCGCGGCACGTCGGCGGTGCGGCCGAAGCCGCGGGTGTCCATCGCCGCGGCGAGCGCGACCGAGCGTTCCAGCGCGCCCTCCAGCACCGGCAGCCCGACGCTCAGCAGGGCGGCGACGCCGCGGTCGTCGCGGCCGCGCAGCCGGCGGGCGGCCCGCAGCCGGCGCACGTCGGCGACCAGGTTCGGCGCGAAGGTCATCGCCACCACCGCGGCGAGCCCGGCCTCGTACAGGGCGCCGGGCAGGGCGCGCAGCAGCCGGGTCGGCGAGGCGAGCGCGTTGGCGGCGCCCACGCAGACCAGCAGCACGGCCAGCTTCAGCCCCTCGTACAGGGCGAACAGCAGGCCCTCCAGGGTGATCGCGCCGCCCACCCGGACGCCCTGCGCCCAGGACGGCAGCGGCAGCTGCGGCAGGGTCAGCAGCACGTGGGTGCCCTGCACCGGCGAGCCGAGCAGCACCGTGAACGCCATCCGGATGCCCAGCACCAGCAGTCCGAGCCGCAGGAACGCCCCGTACGACCGGGACCACGGCTCGTCGCCGCGGCGGGCGGCGACCACGTACCCGGCGACCGCGCCGATCAGCAGGAGCAGCAGCGGGTTGGTGGTGCGGGAGGCGGCGGCCGCCAGGCCGAGCGCCCACAGCCACCAGGCACCGGGGTGCAGGTGGCGCGGGCCGACGGCGGGGCGCGCGGCGGTGCGGGTTCGGGGCACGGCGGGTCTCCGGACGGGTCGTCAGCGGCGGCGGCGCAGCTGCCACCAGGCGCCGGCACCGAGCAGCAGGACGAGGACTCCGCCGAGCACCGGGCCGGTGAGGCCGGTGCCCCCGGACGGTGAGCCGGAGGCGGCCGGGGCACCGGCGTCCACCGCCTCGCCGCAGCCGGCCCGCGGGTAGCCGGCGATCGCGCACAGCATGCCCGCGCCGTCGTAGCGCAGCGGCGGGGCGACGGCGGCGAGCACCTCGGCCGAGGTGGCGGCGGCCGGCACCGAGGCGCAGGCCGTCCGGGCGGCGGGCGGGGCGCCCGCGCCCTTCGGGGCGTCGGCGGGGGTGCCGAAGTCGAGCACCACGCCGACCCGCTTGCGGCCCTGCTGCGCCGGGGTGGCGGCGCACAGCGCGGCGAAGTCCCCTGTGGTGCCGGGCCGGGCGGCCTCCTTCCCGCCGTCCGGGCTCAGCGCGAACCGCCAGCCGTCGACCGCGCCGTCGGCCGGCACGTACACCGCCGGGCCCTGCTGCTGGTAGGCCCAGGTGCCGCCGCCGGACTTCCAGAACGACCAGTAGCGGTAGTCCGCGGCCTGCGCGGGGCCGGCCGGCAGCAGGACGAGGAGGACGGCCGGGACGGCGGCGGCGAGCAGCGCCGCCGCCGTCCGGCGCAGCGCACCGGTCACTGCTGCCCGTCGTCCTTCGCCGGGGTGGCGGCGGCGGCCTGCCGGCGGCGGTTGAGGCTGATCATCAGCCCGCCGCCGATGCCGACCACCAGGCCGGTGCCGACCAGCCAGATCGGCGAGAAACCGCCGTTGTCCTCGCCGTCGGTGATGCCGGAACCGGGCGCCGCGGTGCCGTCCGGGTTGGCCGAGGCGGCCGACGCCGCCGCGGACGGCAGCGAGAGCGGCTTGGGACCGGAGTCCACCAGCAGCTGCACCAGGTTGGTGCCGCCGAAGTTGTACGGGTCGAGCTTGGCGGCCTGGGCGACCAGCAGCAGCGTCGCGGCGGCCGCCGGGTCGGTGCCGTTCTTGCCCTTGGCGGCCCAGGCGTAGCCGTTGCCGGCCAGCCAGTCGGCGGCGCCCGCGGCCTGGTGCGGGTGGCCCGCGCGCACCAGCGACAGCACCGCCCAGGAGGTCGCGTTCAGGTCCGGCGCGGGCTCGGCACCGGGAGTGGTCAGCATCAGGTGCTGGCCGTTGGCGTTCAGCCGGCCGACCAGGTGCGCGGAGGCGGCCTCGGCCGACTGCGCTGCGGGCACGGCCGCCGCGGCGCCGCCCGCGGGGCAGGCCGGGGCGGCGGGTGCGGCGTCCACCCGGTCGGTGGTGGCCACCGGCAGTGCCCCGCCGGCGGCGGCGAGCGCGGCCTGCCCGGTCGCCAGGCCGTTCGCCTTGGCGTCGGCACCCGGCTGGTAGACGTAGCCGCCGCGCTCGGCGGCCGGCGCGGCGCAGCCCAGCTGGAAGCCGGCGAGGCCGTCCAGGGCGCTGCGGCCGGCCTTGGCGACCTGCGCCGGGTCGGCGTGCGCGGCGGTCAGCGCGCTGACCGCGAGGCCGGTGGAGTCGGCGTCGCCCGGGCCGCCCGGGTTGTACGACCAGGTGCCGTCCGCGTTCTGGTTCGCCTTCAGCCAGGCCACGCCCTTGGCGACGGCGTCCTGGTGGCCGCCGAGTGCGGTGAGCGCCTGCACGGCGACGGCGGTCGCGTTGCTGTCCTCGGTCTTCGGGTCGCAGGCCGCGGCCGCGTCCGCCCGGAACGAGGGCCAGCCGCCGTCCGCGCACTGCTGGCCGGTCAGCCAGGAGACGGCGGACGCGGCCGGGACGACCTTCGCCGAGGCCAGCGCCGTCAGCGCGAGGGACTGGCGCCACACGCCGTCGTAGCTGGGGTCGCCCTTGCCGTACAGCGCGGCGGGCGGGGTGACCGGGGACGGTGCCGGGGTGTCGGCCAGGGCCGGGGCGGCGGCGCCGGCGGCCAGCAGCAGGCCGGCCAGCGCGGAGGCGCCCAGGCGGGCGGCGGTGAGCATGTGAGGGTGAGCCTTTCGGTGAGCGGTGCAGCAGCCCGGCAGGGCTGCCCGTAGACCTCGACGGAACCGGGCGTGCCACGCCCGGCCGGCCGCTCGCCCCCGGCCCCGGGCAGTCCGGCTCGCCCGCCGGGCGGGCTCACGGTTGCGGGTCAGCGCCGGATTCGCACCGGCTTCCCCCGGGAGGGGCGGATGGAGTTGTCGTGCGCCCCGACTCTAACGGGCACCCGCGAACCGCTTGCAGCGCGGGCAGTAGAACGTGTTCCAGTCCAGGCCCTCCGCCCGAGGCGGCTCCTCAGGGGTGCGGGAGGTGCCCCCACGCGCCCCTGACCGTCGTCACTCCGTCGGGGACAGCAGGCGGGCCGCCGTGTGCAGGTCGGCGCGGACCTCGGCGAGGGAGCTGCGGCCGGAGAGCCAGCTCAGCAGCGTCGCGTGCCAGGTGTGCCCGACCACCCGCAGCGCCGCCTGCTGCTCCGCGGTCGGCGGGCCCGGCAGCCGGGCCGCGGCGAGCACGATCTCGGACGTCAGCTCGGCCACCGCGTCCACCTCCCGCCCGACGGAGCGGTCCGCGAAGGACAGCGCCCGCACCATCGCCTCCGCCAGCCGCGGGTCGCGCTGCAGCGCGTGGAAGGCCAGCGTCAGCGTCTCGGCGACCCGCCCGGCCGGGTCCGCGGCGGTCTGCGGATGCCGCTTCACCTGCTCCTTCAGCTGCCGCAGCTGCTCCTCCATGACCGCCACCAGCAGGTGCACCTTGGACGGGAAGTAGCGGTAGAGCGTGCCCAGCGCGACCTCCGCGCCCTCGGCGACCTCGCGCATCTGGACGGCCTCCCAGCCGCCCCGGGAGGCCAGCGCGGCGGCGGCGCGCAGGATCCCGCGGCGCCGCTCGGCCTGGCGCGGGGAGAGCCGGCGGCCGGCAGTGGTGGACACGGTCAACACAGCCCCCAGGGCGTCGACGGGACGGGACCGGGCACGTGGCGTGAATCACCATCCCCGGCCCGAACCGCGAAGCTACGGGCCGGTATCTTCGAGGTCTCTCGTTGTTCACATGCCCGACGACGATGACACACTCCACCGTGAAACGTGATCTACTTTAGCCGCTGCGGCCGCCGAGCCGGGCTGAGTAGGGACAAGGGGACCAGCATGACCGCGTCGCCGCGACCGCTGCGGATCGCCCTGCTCTCCTACCGCGGCGACCCGTTCTGCGGCGGCCAGGGCGTCTACGTCCGGCACCTGTCCCGCGAGCTCGCCCGCCTCGGCCACCACGTCGACGTGATCGGCGCCCAGCCGTTCCCCGTCCTCGACGAGGTCGAGGGCCCCGGCTCCGTCCGGCTGGTCGAGCTGCCCAGCCTCGACCTGTACCGCGCCGGCGACCCCTTCCGCACCCCGGCCCTCGCCGAGTACCGCGGCCCGGTCGACGTGCTGGAGTTCCTCACCATGCGCACCGGCGGCTTCCCCGAGCCGCTGACCTTCTCGCTGCGCGCCCGGCAGTTCCTCGCCCGGCACAGGGGACGCTACGACGTCGTCCACGACAACCAGACCCTCGGCTACGGACTGCTCGGCCTGGAGCGGCACGGCTTCCCGCTGGTCACCACCGTCCACCACCCGATCACCGTGGACCGCCGCCTGGAGCTGGAGGCCGCGACCACCGCCGTCAAGCGGCTCTCGCTGCGCCGCTGGTACGCCTTCACCCGGATGCAGAAGCGGGTCGCCGCGCGCCTGGAGCACGTCATCACCGTCTCCGCGAGCTCCGCCGCGGAGATCGTCGAGCACCTCGGCGTCGCCGCCGGCGCCGTCTCGGTGGTGCCGATCGGCGCCGACACCCGGCTCTGGTCGCCCGACCCGTCGGTGGCCACCGTGCCCGGACGGATCGTCACCACCTCCTCCGCCGACGTCCCGCTGAAGGGCCTCGTCCACCTCGTCGAGGCGCTCGCCAAGGTCCGCACCGAGCGCGAGGCCCACCTCGTCGTCGTCGGCAAGCCGCAGAAGGAGAACGGACCGGTCGCCGACGCCGTCCGCCGGTTCGGCCTGGAGGCGCACATCGACTTCCGCACGGGGCTGACCGACCGGGAGCTGGTCGACCTGTACCGCTCCGCCGAGGTCGCCTGCGTCCCCTCGCTGTACGAGGGCTTCTCGCTGCCCGCCGCCGAGGCCATGGCCACCGCCACCCCGCTGGTCGCCACCACCGGCGGAGCCATCCCCGAGGTGGCCGGCGAGGACGGCGAGACCTGCCTGGCCGTGCCGCCCGCCGACGCCGGGGCGCTCGCCGCCGCCCTCGGGCGGCTGCTGGACGACCCCGCGCTGCGAGAACGCCTCGGCGCCGCCGGCCGCGAGCGGGTGCTGGCCAACTTCACCTGGCAGCGCGCCGCCGAGCTCACCGCCGAGCGCTACCGCGCCGCCGTCGCCACCGGGGCCGGGCAGCGCGCCCGCGCCGGCCGCGGCTGGCGCTACGTCCACTGACGCTTCGCCCCACCTCCTTCAGTACAGCAGCAACGAATGGGAGCCCCGCAGTGCTGACCGTCGATTTCTCCCGCTTCCCGCTCGCCCCCGGCGACCGGGTGCTCGACCTGGGCTGCGGCGGGGGCCGGCACGCCTTCGAGGCCTACCGCCGCGGCGCGAACGTCGTCGCCCTGGACCAGAACGGCGACGAGATCGCCGAGGTCCGCAAGTGGTTCGCGGCGATGGAGCAGGCCGGCGAGGCCCCGGCGGGCGCCTCCGCCACCGCCATGGAGGGCGACGCGCTCAACCTGCCCTTCGACGACGACACCTTCGACCGGATCATCATCTCCGAGGTCATGGAGCACATCCCGGACGACAAGGGCGTGCTCGCCGAGATGGTGCGGGTGCTGAAGCCGGGCGGCCTGCTCGCCGTCACCGTGCCCCGCTACCTGCCGGAGAAGATCTGCTGGGCGCTCTCCGACGAGTACCACGAGGTCGAGGGCGGCCACATCCGCATCTACCGCGGCGACGAACTGGTCGACAAGGTCCGCGAGTCCGGCCTGGAGCCGTACGGCACCCACCACGCGCACGCCCTGCACTCGCCGTACTGGTGGATCAAGTGCGCCGTCGGCGTGAACAACGACAAGGCGCTGCCCGTCCGCGCCTACCACCAGCTGCTGGTCTGGGACATCGTCGGCACCCCGGTGATCAGCACCCTCACCAAGGCCGCCGAGAAGGCGCTCAACCCGGTGATCGGCAAGAGCTTCGTGGTGTACGCCTCCAAGCCGCACCGGGCCGGCAAGTGACCGCGGCCGTCCCCGACGCGCTGCTGCTCGACGGCGTCCTCGACGCCGAGCAGGCCGCCGCCACCGTCCGGTCGATCCTCGCCGACCAGCAGGCCGACGGCGCCCTGCCGTGGTTCCGCGGCGGCCACCTCGACCCGTGGGACCACACCGAGGCCGCGATGGCCCTCGACACCGCCGGCGAGCACGCCGCCGCCGAGGCCGCCTACCGCTGGCTGGTCGACCACCAGAACCCCGACGGCTCCTGGTACGCCGCCTACTCCTACGGCCACGGCGGCCCCGACGGCGAGGTCACCAACGCCGCCAAGGAGACCAACTTCTGCGCGTACGTCGCCGTCGGCGCCTGGCACCACCACCTGGCCACCGGCGACGACGCCTTCCTGGAGTGGATCTGGCCCACCGTCCGCCGCGCGCTCGACTTCACCGTCGGCCTGCGGCTGCCCGGCGGCCCGATCGCCTGGCGCCAGGACGAGGACGGCACCGCCCCCGACGAGGCGCTGCTCACCGGCTCCTCCTCGATCCTGCACGCCCTGCGGTGCGGCCTCGCCATCGCCGACCACCTCGAAGAGCCCCAGCCCGACTGGGAGTTGGCCGCCGGACGGCTGCGCCACGCGATCGCCCACCACCCGGAGCGGTTCCTCGACAAGGACCGCTACTCGATGGACTGGTACTACCCGGTGCTCGGCACCGCCCTGCGCGGCACCGAGGCCGAGCGGCGGATCGCCCGCGACTGGGACCGCTTCGTCGTCCCCGGCCTCGGCGTGCGCTGCGTCAGCGACCGGCCCTGGGTCACCGGCGGCGAGAGCGCCGAACTCGCCCTCGCCCTCTGGGCGGTGGGCCAGTCCGACCGCGCGGTGGAGATCCTCCGCTGGATCCAGCACCTGCGGCACACCGACGGCTCCTACTGGACGGGCTACGTCTTCGAGGACGACGCGATCTGGCCCGAGGAGCGCACCACCTGGACGGCCGGCGCCCTGCTGCTCGCCGTCGCCGCCCTCGGCGGCGACCACGCCACGGTGGCCGTCTTCGGCGGTGACGGCCTGCCCGCCGGACTGGTCGTCAACGACTGCTGCTGAGAAACCCCGCACACGCCGAAGGGGCGGTACCCGGCCGGGTACCGCCCCTTCGGCGTGGAATCGCCCGTCAGCCGCGCTGGATGCCGGAGGTGTCGGCCAGCAGGCCGTGCGAACCGTCCGGCAGCTGCGCCACCAGCGCCGCGCCGCGCTGCTCGACCGCCAGGTACCAGGTGCCCGGGACGAGCTCACCGACCGGCGGGCCCGCCGGGTTGTCCTTGTTCGCCAGCTGGCGGACGGCCGGCACCGCGAACCAGAACGGCTGGAACGGCGCGGCGTCGTGCGCCGGCTGCGGGGCGGGCTGGGGCGCCCCCGGGTAGCCGTAGCCGCCGGCCTGCTGCTGCTCCGCGCCGAAGCCCGGGGTCGGCACCGCACCCGGCTGCCCGGCCTGCGGGTAGCCGTACTGGCCGGGCTGGCCCGCGCCCTGCGGGAAGGCCTGGTACGCCTGCGGCGCCGGAGCGGCCGGCTTGTCCGACAGCAGCGGGCCCTGCAGGGCCGGCACCAGCGGGCCCGCGGCCGCGGCACCGGCCAGCACCAGCGCGGCCAGCAGACCGAGCCAGGCACCGAAGCCGTGGCTCACGCCCTCACCGCCGCCACCGATCGCCCACAGCGCCGACCACAGCGTCGCGACCGACAGCGCGGTGCCCCACTGGTCCAGGCGCAGCCCGAGGACCTGCCGGGTGGCCGAGGCCTCGCCCTGCAGGCGGTGAACCAGGATCAGCGCCGCCGCGACGATGCCGAGCAGGAACGCCGACGGCAGGATCGGGAAGAGCGAGGCCTTCCACGCGTTCTGGCTGTCCGAGTTGCACCGGCCGGCGATGCAGAACTCGACCGTCAGGTAGGGCAGGAAGGACGCGATGAAGAGCAGTACGGCCGCACCTGCGACGGCGGCGTCTCCCCGCGTGAGAGCGCGCAGATTCACTAACGTTCCCCTCGTTGGTGTGTCGTGGACTGCGTGTCGGGGCGGTCGGCTGACCGGTACGGGACGTCCCCGGACTGCTAGAGCCTAGGGCCCGGGTCGTCCGCTGTGCACAGCGCCCCGGGGAAACCCCCGATTTCGTTGCCAAATCGCCGTGACTCCAGGTCAGCGCACGACCGGCGGACGGGCCGGTGCGGCCCCGCAGGCCGTGCGCGCCGTCACGAGCCCCCCGCCAGAAAGGCGGTCACGGCCTCCGCGATCCCCTCGGCGGCCTTCTGCCGCCACTGCGGGTCCGTCATGTGCTCGGCGTCCGCGGCGTTGCGCATGTTCCCGCACTCGATGAACACCTTCGGCACCCGCGACAGGTTGAGGCCGCCCAGGTCCGTACGGGTGTCCAGGCCGTCCTTGCCGATGTAGTCGGCGTACGGCTGGCCGGTCGCCCGCTTGAAGGCGTCCCGCAGCTCCAGGCCCAGCCGGTGCGAGGGGTCGACGATCGCCGAGGTGTCGGCCGCACCCGCGGTGACCTTCCCCGGCATGATCACGTGGAAGCCGTGGGCACCGGACGGGGCGCCGTCGGCGTGCACGGACACCGCCGCGTCCGCCTTCGCCTGGTTGCCGATCCGGGCCCGCTCGTCGATGCACGGCCCGAACGGCCGGTCGCCGTCCTGGGTGAGCACCACGTTCGCGCCGCGCTGCCGCAGGATCTCCCGCGCCCGGTGCACCACGTCCAGCGTGTACGAGGCCTCGCTGTAGCCCGCGTTGGTCGCCGTGCCGGTGGTGTCGCACTCCTTGCGGGCGTTGCCGATGTCCACCTGCTTGTTGATCTCGGTGGTGTGCGTGACGTTGCCCGGGTTGTGCCCCGGGTCCAGCAGCACCGTGCGGCCGTTCAGCGGCCCCGAACCGGTCGGCGCCGATCCGCTCGGCGCGGGCCCGCCCGCCGCCGGGCCGGAGGACGCCGGGGCGGGCTCCGCCGAGGAGGGCTCCGGCGCCGGGGCCGAGGCCGCGCCGGCCGGGGTGGCGGCGGACGGGGCCGCCGGGCGGGAGCCGTCCGCCAGCGCCTGCCAGCCGAACCAGCCGCCCGCGCAGAGCGCGGGCACCGTGCAGACGAGCACGGCGATGCCGAGGCGGCGGGCGCGGCGGGGGCGCTCCGGGTACTGGGGGTCGCTGGTGGTGCCGGTCACGGGTGGTTCAGATCCTGTCCCAGGTGCGCTCGGTCAGACCGTAGGTCTTCGCGATGGCGTTCCATTTCGCCACGAAGTCCTTCTTGGACTGCGTGGCCTGCGGATTGAGGTCGTTGGCGCGCTTCCTGTCGGCCGTGTTCGGGGCGGAGCTGCCCGAGCAGCCCTGGCTCGCCACCGTCCGGGCCCAGGCCGCGTACGCCCGGTCGATGTCGCCCGAGGTCTGCCAGGCGGTCTTCAGGGTCTGCGCCGCCTCCGCGCCGCCCGGCAGGGCACCGAGGTCCAGCTTGCCGAGGTCGGCGACCAGCTGGTCGCGCTGGGTGGCGCCGTCGTCGAAGACCTGGGCGGCGCTCGCGATCTCCGACTTGTCCGGGCAGCTGGTCACCTTCGCGACCGCGCTGCCGATCGGGGCCTTCGCGTTCTCGCCGCGGGCCAGCAGCCCGTCCAGCGCCTTCGCCTGCCCCTCCGCGCCGGCCCCGGCGCTCGCGCTGCCGCTCGGCGAGGCGGCCGCCGATCCGCCCGCGGCCGCGGACGGCGCCGCACCGCCGGCCCCGCCCTGCCCGGGCGGCGGCACCGCGGAGGCGGCCGGCGCGTTGGCCGCCGGCTTGCCGTCCGAACCCGAGTTCTGCACCGCCCACACCGTGCCGACCCCGACCAGCAGCAGCAGCGCCACGCCCGCACCGACCAGCAGCGGCGTCCGGCTGCGGGCCGGCTCCTCGGCGTCCAGGTCCTCGTACGCCGGGCCGGGGGCACCCGCCGGGTGCGGCCCGGCCTGCGCCGGGTCGAAGGCGGGGAACGGCGGCCGACCACCGCCGTCGAACGGGGAACCGCCCTGCGGCGGCGGGAAGCCCGGCCCGGGCGGGAAGCCCTGCGGCGGTGGGAAGCCCTGCGGCGGGGCCGGTGCGGCGAACGCCTGCGTCCGGTCCTGCGGCGGGAAGCCCGGGGGCGCCGCACCCGGCTGCGCACCGGCCACGTACGGCCGGGCGCCCGGCGGCGGCCCCTGGTCGCCCGGCCCGCCCGCGGGCACCGGCGGCAGCAGCGTCGTCGCCTGCTCGTCCGGTACCGGGCCCCGCGCCGGCGGGAAGCCCGGCGGCGGGACGTGCCCGCCCTGCGGCTGCGCGTGCGGCCCGGCCTGCGGGGGGAACGGCTGCGGCCGGGCGTGCGGCGGGAAGCCCGAGGGCACGGCGGCCGGGCGGCCCGGGGCGCCGGCCGGGGGCGGCGGCGCGCCCTCAGCGGCCGGCCTGCGCCGCACCCAGCCGCCGGCACCGCCGCGCGCGGTCGGGTCCCAGACCGCCGGCGGCGTGTTGTCCTGATCCGTCATTCCCCTGCCCTCGCCCCGCTGCGTAGTCGCGTCGCACCCACCGCGCCGTGCCCAGCCGTTCGACTGCTGTCCGACACCGTACAGACCGCGGGTGCGCCGCGGCACGGCACCCGGTGGGTACCGTCCCGTGTCGTACGACGGCGGAAGGCCCGGGATCGTGCCCGCCGCGCCCGCCCGCCCGGCCGGCCCGTCAGCCGGCGGTCCGCCGCAGCACCCGCAGCGACCCCGTCACCGAGACCTCCTCGAAGCCCTCGTCCAGCGCCCGCAGGTACACCCGGTACGGCGCCTGCCCGCCGTCCTCCGGGTCCGGGAAGACGTCGTGCACCACCAGCAGGCCGTCCTCGGCCAGGTGCGGCACCCAGCCCTCGTAGTCGCCGGTGGCGTGCTCGTCGGTGTGCCCGCCGTCGATGAAGACCAGCGCCAGCCGGCCGCCCCACAGCGCGGCGATCTGCGGTGAGCGGCCCACCAGGGCCACCACGTGCTCCTCCAGCCCGGCGTGGAACAGCGTCCGGCGGAAGACCGGCAGGGTGTCCATCCGGCCGACCTCCGGGTCGACCAGCGTCGGGTCGTGGTACTCCCAGCCCGGCTGCTGCTCCTCCGAGCCCCGGTGGTGGTCGACGGTGAGCGCCACCGTGCCGGTGCGGCGGGCCGCGTCCGCGAGCAGCACGGCCGAGCGGCCGCAGTACGTGCCGATCTCCAGCACCGGCAGCCCGGTGCGCCCCGCGGCCTCCACCGCCGCCGCGTACAGCGCGAGGCCCTCGTCCACCGGCATGAAGCCGGTCGCCGACTCGAAGGCCTTGAGCACCTCGGGCTCCGGGCGGGCCGCGCCGGGCGCGTCGTGGCGGTCGGTCATGCTGCTGCTCCCTGCGGGGCGGACGGACGGGTGCAGCGGACCCTACCCGACCGTCCGGCGCCGGAGGCCGCCCAGGTCCGCGCCCGGCGTCCGGCGTCCGCGCCCGGCGCCCGTACGCTCGTGCCGTCGAGCGCCCCCGGCACGCGGGCGTGCGCGGGCCGTCCGGGCCGACCAGGGCAACGAGGGAACGGGAGCACCGATGCGCGCAGCGATCCTGCACGAGACCGGCCGGGACGAGCTGGAGGTCCGCGAGGACGTGGAGACGGTCGCCGTCGGGCCGGGCACCGTCCGGGTCCGGATGCGCGCCGCCGGACTCTGCCACTCCGACCTCTCCGCGATGAACGGCGTCCTGCCGCAGCCCGCGCCGTTCGTGCCCGGCCACGAGGGCGCCGGCGAGGTCACCGAGGTCGGCGAGGGCGTCACCGGCCTCGCCCCGGGCGACCGGGTGGTGCTCTGCTGGATGCCGCCCTGCGGCCGCTGCGCGTTCTGCACCCGCGGCGAGACCCACCTGTGCACCGCGAGCCTCAAGCGGCTCGCCGAGCCGACCTTCCGCTTCGGCGGCGGCACCGCCGCGTACGGCTTCTACAGCACCGGCAGCTTCGCCGAGGAGGCCGTGGTCGCCGCCGACGCCGTGCTGAAGGTGCCCGCCGACCTGCCCTTCGAGCTGGCAGCGCTGGTCGGCTGCGGGGTCACCACCGGCTTCGGCGCGGTGGTGAACACCGCCCGGATCGAGCCGGGCGCCACCGTCGCCGTGCTCGGCGCCGGCGGGGTCGGGGCGGCCGCCGTCCAGGCCGCCCTGGTCAGCGGCGCCGCCCGGGTCACCGCGGTCGACCCGGTCGCCTCCCGCCGCGAACGGGCCCTCGCGCTCGGCGCCACCGACGCCCTCGCCCCGGAGGACCTGCGGGCCGCCGCCAAGGGCCTCGCCCTCGGCGGCTACGACTGCGTGGTCGAGGCGGTCGGCCGCTCGGAGACCGTCCGCGCCGCCTACGACGCCGCCCGGCGCGGCGGCACCGTCGTGGTGGTCGGCGCCGGCGCCCGCGACGACAAGGTCTCCTTCAGCCTCGGCGAGCTGTTCTTCAACGAGAAGCGGGTGCTGCCCTCGCTGTACGGCGGCGGCGACGTCGCCCGCACCGCGGCCCGGGTCGTCGAGCTGTGGCGGGCCGGGCGGCTCGACCTGGCCGCGCTGGTCACCCACCGGGTGCCGCTCGCCGAGGTCGGCGAGGCGGTCGCGGGCATGCGCCGCGGCGAGGGCCTGCGCACCGTGATCACCTTCGACTGAGCCGCGCGCCGCCGAGAACGCCTGCGGCCCGGGGCGGGAGCCCCGGGCCGCAGGAGTGCGAGCAGGTCAGCGGCGGTGCTTGCCGTGCGCGTCGGCGTCGGCGCGGTCGTCCGCCGCCGTCGTGCCACGGTGGCGGCCGTGCCCGTTGTCCTCGGCCACGGCCCCGTCGGCGCCGGGCGCGGTGCGGTCGTGCTCGGTGGTGTCGGTGAGGGTTTCGGACATCAGGTTCTGTCTTCTCCGTGCGGTGCGGTACTGCGGTTGCAGCGTCGTCCGGCCGGGCACTGGGCGGCCCGGCCGCCCGGGCGTTCGGCACCCGGGGCCCCGGCCGCCGCGGCGGCCGGATCGGGTACGAGCCTATCGGGGCGGTCACCGCCCGCGCACGGCACACTCCGATTCGGTGGCGCCCGGCGCGCCCTCAGGCCGGTCTGCCGGTGCGCAGGAAGCCCGCCAGCAGCTCGTGCAGGACGGCGGCGCCCTCCTCCGCCAGCAGGTCGTGGCCGGCCCCGGCGGCCTCCACGTACCGGAAGTCGGTGCCCTCCGCCCGGCCGAGCCGCAGCAGCTCGTGACGGAGCGTGCGGGACTGCCCGACCGGCACCACCTCGTCCCGGTCGCCGTGCACCACCAGCAGCGGCGCCGTCAGCCGTCCGGCGAGCTGCAGCACGTCGCGCGGACCGCGGGCGTCCTGCGGCTCGGCCTCGCCGCCGAGCCGCTCGCACATCGCCCGGACGGGCTCGGCGGCCTCGGCGAGCAGCCGCGCACCGGACAGGAAGGGCGCCACCACCGCACACCGCGCGAGGTGCCCGGCCGGGGCGTGCGCGGCGGCCAGCAGGGCCAGGAAGGCGCCGTAGCTCTGCCCGAACAGGGCGGGCGGCTCCAGGCCGAGGGCGGCCCGCTGCTCGGCCAGACCGTCCAGCAGGTGCAGGACGTCGTCGAGGTCCGGGCCGCCCCAGGCGCCGTGCACCGCCGCCTCGTGCTCCGGCCCGTAGCCGGTCGAACCGCGCTGGTTGACGGCGACCACGGCCGTCCCGCGGCCGGACATCCGCTGCAGCGCCGGGTCGAACTCCAGCCGCCAGGCGTCGGCCGGCCCGCCGTGCAGCGCGAGGACGAGGTGCGGGGCGGCCAGCCAGGAGTCGCCGCCGTACACCACCGCCTCCAGCGGGCCGGCCGGGCCGCCGAGGTGCACCAGCCGGGCGCCCTGCCAACTGCCGCCGTCACCGGGTTCGGCCGAGCCGTCCACCCGCCAGCCGGGCGGGTGCGCGCCGGCCGGCCCGGCCGGCTGCTCGCCGTGCACGGCACCGGAGCCGAGCGGGGCGAGCTGCAGCGGCAGCGGCGGTGGGACGGCCCCCGGGGTGCCGGTGCCGCCCGCCGCCAGCAGGGCGTCGACGTCGACGGTGGCGAGGGCGGCCGGGCGGTCCGGCGCCGAGTACGGGATCCGCAGGCCGGCCGTCGACCAGTGGCCCGTCTCGCCGAACCGGCCGGGCGGGGCGGGCAGCCGGTCCAGCCGGCCCGCGGAGGGCTGCCAGAGCGCGAGGGCGGTGGCCGCGCCGTGGTCGAGCTGCAGCACGACCCGCGGATCGCCCGCCCCGCCGGGGGCGAGCGCGACCGGCCGTGGCACCGGGCCGGGCAGGTGCAGGCACTCCGGGAAGCGGACCGGGTCGGAGCCGCCGAGCACCGCCCACCCGAGCCGGTCGGCGCCGGGCGCGTCGCTGCGGACGAGGCCGAAGCCGCTCGCCGGGTCGAACAGCACCAGCCGGTCGTTGCTGCCCTCGGCGATCTCCAGCAGCGGGGTGACGGCGCCGTGTTCGAGGTCCAGCACGACGGTGCGCACGGCCCCCTCGGCGACCCGGTCCAGGGCCAGCAGGCGTCCGGTGGCGTCCAGCCAGACGCCGCCGCCGTACATCCCGGGCAGCTCGGCGGCCTGGACGGGCGGCGAGCCGTCCGCGGCGATCCGCCAGACCGTGGTGACCGGCCGCCCGTCGGTGCCGAGCGCGACCGCGCCGCCGCCGGGCTGCGGCAGCAGCCGCAGCCCCGGCAGCCACAGCCGGGCCACCTGCTCCTCGCGGCCGTCCGCCGCGGCCGCCAGCAGGACGAGGTCGTGCCGCTCGCCGTCGTGCCGGCAGACCAGTACCCGGCCGTCGGGGAGCGCCACCAGCTGGGAGCGCAGGCTCTCGGTGCGGCCGCCCGGCGGCGGCAGCGGGACGGGCTCCGCGGCGGAGCCGTCGGCGGGCAGCCGCCAGCTCTCGGCGTACCAGCCGCCGTCCGGGCCGGCGGCCAGGCAGGCGGCGTGCGAGCCGTCGGCGGCGAAGGTGAAGCCGAACCGGCGCAGCGCCTGGGCGGCGCTCCGGGCAACGGTGCTCATCGGCGGCTCTCCTGATCCGTACGGGGGCTGGGGCGGGCGGCGGTCAGGTGCCGGCGCCGCCGGGGGACGGCGGCTCGGCGAGGGCCGTCAGTGCGGCCAGCGCCCGCTGCGGCGGCCAGCGGTCCGCGGGGGAGCCGGCGGTGAGGCCGAGGACGACCGGGGTGAGCCGGCGGGCGGTCTCGCCGCTGCGCGCGGCCAGGGCCAGCCAGCGCCGCAGCCGGGCCGCGGCGGGCGGGGCCGGCGGGGTGCCGGCCCGGGCCTCCGGGAACTCCTCGGCGAGCAGCGGGGGCCGGCCGGTGGCGAGCAGGAAGAGCAGTCCGCCGAGGGCCTGCCGGTCGTCGGCGTACGGGCCGCGCTGGAGCACGGCGGCGCCGGGCCGCGGCGCCGGGTACGGCCTCGGGTCGAGCAGGAGGGGCCGGCCGTCCGGTCCGACCAGGACCCGGTCGGCGGAGAGGCCGCGCAGCGCGGCGCCCAGTCCGTGCACCCGCACCAGCAGGTCGGCCAGCGCGGTGGCGACGGGGCGGGCCTGCGGCCAGGGGACACCGGGATCGCCGTCCCGGCCGAGCCGTTCGGCGACCCAGTCGTCCAGTGTCGTGCCGGCGGCGCCCGTCCGCGGCCCCGGTGGTGCGGCGAGGCGGGCCGCGGTGAGCGCGGCCGATAACCGTTCGGGTGCCCCGGGCTCCTGCCCGGGCCTGGCCGACCCCCTCCCCTCGAAGGGGCCGACCGGCGGCTCGGCGAACCTCCGCCCGCCACCGCGGAGTTCCGCACCCGCCGGCTCGCCGCGCCTCCCCGCGCGGTCCACCGGCGCGGACGGCCGGGCGGCGCGCCGGGGTCCGTCGACGGCGGCCGCCCGGCCGCCCTCGCCTCCCCGCCCCGGCGCACCGGCCTCGGCCGTCCGCACGACCTCCAGTGCCGTGCCGTCCGCATCCGGCCCGTCACCGACCGACCCCGCCACCGAGGTCGAACGCAGCGGTGTGCCCGCCCCCATCGCTTCACACCCCTTCGTGTCGACGCCGCGGGTGCCCACTGCTCCTGCACCGCGGCCCGGTCGTCCTGGAAGTGACGAGAGCGGCCCGGCCGCCGGACCGCCCGCGGGCCACTCGCCCGGCCCGGGCCGGAGTCCGGCACCCTTCCCGACCCCCCAGGTCAGGGCAACTCTCGTTCGCGGGAATGAAGTTACTTTCGTGGTCGGTGTGACTCAACGCAGCCCGGGTCACTTCACTCATAAGGGTGATCCAGATCCGATTCCGGTCGTGCGCGGGCTCCGGAGTGCGACCGGATCGGGCCCGGCGCTCCGGAGCGCGCCCCGGACGACGTGCGCCGCCGGCCCACCGGCGGGCGGACGGCGCGCCGCCGCGCGCGGATTGACGCGCAGCTGTGCGGGCCGGCGCCGAACGGCGCGGACCGGGCCGCCCGCCGGGCGCGGTAGTCTCGACAGGTGCCGAATCTGTCCGACGTGATCACCGCGCTCGAAGAGCTGTACCCGCCGCAGTGGGCGGAGTCCTGGGACGCCGTCGGGCTGGTCTGCGGCGACCCGGAGGCCGAGGTCCGCCGGGTGCTCTTCGCCGTCGACCCGGTGCAGGCGGTGGTCGACGAGGCCGCCGCGTGGGGCGCCGACCTGGTCGTCACCCACCACCCCCTCTACCTGCGCGGCACCACCAGCGTCGCCGCCACCACCTTCAAGGGCCGGGTCGTGCACACCCTGATCCGGCAGGGCATCGCGCTGCACGTCGCGCACACCAACGCCGACCACGCCGACCCCGGCGTCTCCGACGCCCTCGCCGAGGCGGTCGGCCTGCGCGTCACCGGCCCGCTCGTCCCCGACCCGACCGACCCGGCCGGCCGCCGCGGCGGCGGCCGGATCGGCGTGCTGCCCGAGCCGATGACCCTCGCCGCGTTCGCCGCGCAGGTCGCCGCCGGGCTGCCCGCCACCGCCACCGGCGTCCGCGTCTCCGGTGACCCGGAGCGGACGATCAGCCGGGTCGCCGTCTGCGGCGGCTCCGGCGACTCCTTCTTCGCCGAGGTCCGCGCCGCGGACGTCGACGCCTACGTCACCGCCGACCTGCGCCACCACCCCGCGTCCGAGGCGTCCGAGGCCGCCCCGACCGCCCTCGTCGACGCCGCCCACTGGGCCACCGAGTGGCCCTGGCTGAACCTCGCCGCCCGGTCCCTGACCGAAGCGGCCGGCAAGCACGGCTGGCAGCTGGAGACCAAGGTCTCCCACCTGGTCACCGACCCGTGGACGGGGCACGCCCCCATGCCGTACACCGCCTGACACCTGATCGATTCACACAGGAGCTTCCCGCTTGAACGCCGCGCCCGCCGACCAGATCCGCCTGCTCGACCTGCAGGCCATCGACTCCCGCCTGGACCAGCTGGCGCACCGGCGCCGCACCCTGCCCGAGCTCGCCGAGATCGAGAAGGCCGCCGCCGACCACACCGCCCTCAAGGACCTGGTCGTCGCCGCCCAGGCCCAGCTCTCCGACACCATCCGCGAGCAGACCAAGGCCGAGCAGGACGTCGAGCAGGTCCGCGCCCGCGCCGCCCGCAACCAGCAGCGGATGGACTCCGGCACCGTCACCTCCCCCAAGGACCTGGAGAACCTCCAGCACGAGATCGGCTCGCTCGCCAAGCGCCAGTCCGACCTGGAGGACGTCGTCCTGGAGGTCATGGAGCGCCTGGAGTCCGCCCAGGGCCGGGTCACCGAGCTGACGGCCCGTCTGCAGCACTCCGAGGTCGTCCTCAAGGAGGGCGAGGAGCGCCGCGACGCCGCGTGGGGCGAGATCGACGCCGAGGTCGAGAAGACCGCCCGCGACCGCGAGACCGTCGCCAAGGTGATCCCCGCCGACCTGCTCAAGCTCTACACCCGCCTGCGCGAGCAGCAGGGCGGCGTCGGCGCGGCCCGCCTCCAGCAGCGCCGCTGCGAGGGCTGCCGGGTCGAGTTCGCGATCACCGACCTCAACGCCATCAAGGCCGAGCCGGCCGACGCGGTCGTCCGCTGCGAGAACTGCGGCCGCATCCTGGTGCGCACCGCCGAGTCGGGCGTCTGAGCGGCGTGTCCCCCCGCAGGTTCATCGTCGAGGCCGACGGCGGCTCCCGGGGCAACCCGGGGCCGGCCGGCTACGGCGCCGTCGTCCGCGACGCCGACACCGGCGCGATCATCGCCGAGGCCGCGGAGTTCATCGGCCACGCCACCAACAACGTGGCCGAGTACCGCGGACTGATCGCCGGCCTGCGGGCCGCCCACGGCCTCGACCCGGACGCCTCCGTCGACGTCCGGATGGACTCCAAGCTCGTCGTCGAGCAGATGTCCGGCCGCTGGAAGATCAAGCACCCCGACATGCAGCCGCTGGCCGCCGAGGCCCGCACCGTCTTCCCGCGCGGCCGCGTCGCCTACACCTGGATCCCGCGCGAGCGGAACAAGGACGCCGACCGGCTCGCCAACGAGGCCATGGACGCCGGCCGGGCCGGCCGCCAGTGGGAGCCCCGGTCCGCCGCGGCCCCCGCCGTCCCGGCCGCCGAGGTCGAGGAGCCGCTGCCCGAACCCGCCGCCCCCCGGGCCGGCTGGGCCGCCCCCGCCGACCTCGGCACCCCCACCACCTTCGTCCTGCTCCGGCACGGCGAGACCGCCCTCACCCCGCAGAAGCGCTTCTCCGGCAGCGGCGGCACCGACCCCGAACTCTCCGAGAAGGGCCGCTGGCAGGCCGAACGGGTCGCCGAGGCGCTCGCCGCCCGCGGCACCGTCCAGGCGGTCGTCAGCTCCCCGATGCGGCGCACCCGCGGGACGGCGGAGGCCGTCGCCCGGCGGCTCGGCCTGGAGGTCCGGATCGAGGACGGCCTGCGGGAGCTCGACTTCGGCGCCTGGGAGGGCCTCACCTTCGCCGAGGTCCAGCAGCAGTACCCCGACGACCTGAACGCCTGGCTCGCCTCCAGCAAGGCCAAGCCCACCGGCAGCAGCGAGAGCTTCGCCTCCCTCGCCCACCGGACGGGCGTCGCCCGCGACAAGATCATCGCCCGCCACCCCGGCCGGACGGTCCTCGTCGTCTCCCACGTGAGCCCCATCAAGACCCTCGTCCGCCTCGCCCTCGGCGCCCCGCCCGACGCGGTCTACCGCATGGAGCTCTCCGCGGCCTCCCTCTGCGCCGTCCAGTACTACGCCGACGGCAACGCCTCCCTGCGCCTCCTCAACGACACCGGCCACCTGCGGTAGGGCAACACCGGGGGCGCGGGGAACTGCGCAATTCGGAGTCGGCGTACTTCGCAGGTTCGGCCGCCCTCGGACTGCGCGGTTCCGCCCCCGGCCTTCGGCCGGGAGGAGCCCCGGCGCCCCTGATCGCCGTTCCCCTAGTGGATCTCGGAGACGACGACGTCGAGCTGCCAGGGGCGGCGGGCGGTGCCGCGGGCGGAGACCTCGACGCGGTGGCCCAGCGCGGTGAGGGCGTCGACGAGTTCGCCCGGGGTGGCCGGGTCGGCCGCCGTGTTCAGCAGGTCCCGGACGAGGCGCCCCTTGGTGGCCTTGTTGAAGTGGCTGACCACGGACCGCTTGAGTTCGCCGCCGACCTCGCGCTCGTGCAGCACCCGCACGGTCGCCGTCCGCCCCGCGACCTCCCCGGCCGGCTTCCAGGCCGCCGCGTACGCGGAACTCCGCAGGTCGAGCACCAGCCCCTCACCCGCCGCCTCCGGCAGGACCTCCGCGGTGGCGGCCCGCCAGTGGGCGCCGAGTGCGCCGAGCGGCGGCAGCTTCACCCCCATCGAACAGCGGTACGGCGGGATCCGGTCGCCGATCCGCACGGCGCCCCAGAGCCCGGAGAAGACGAGCAGCGTGCGCTCGGCCCGCTCGTAGGCCTCCTGGTCGAGTTTGGCGAGCCCGAGGTTGTCGAAGAGCACGCCGGTGTACACCTCGCCGGCCGGCAGTGCCCCGGCGGTGGGCAGCTCGGCGTTGCGGGCGATCTCGCCCCGCAGCCCGGGGGAGAGCCCGAGGACTTCGGCGGCGGTGTCCTCGTCGCCGCGGCAGAGTCCGACGAGCGCGTCGAGGACGGCCCGCCGGGCCGCGGTCAGTCCGGGCAGCGACAGCGCCTCCAGGTCGACCGGAGCGCCCTGCGCCGACGCGGCCTTCCCCTCCGAGGGCGGCAACAGGACCAGCACGGCGGCACTCCTCAACACTTTGTGGCAGACGTCCCCGCCACTGTACTGGCGACCGGTCGCCCGCTCCGAAGCCGTCCGGCCTCCGTCCCCGCGCCCCGTCAACTCCCCGCCGCGCGGCCGCACCGCCTCTGACCACCGGACGGGACGCGCCCGACGGGCCCGCCGGTGCCGGCCCGCTTACGCTGCGGTCATGCCACGTCGACAACTGAGTGTCCGCACCGCCGACACCGCCCGGATCAACACCGAGCTCGCCGAGCTGCGCAGCCGGCTGGAGATCCGCACCGACTGGCCCGCCGAGGTGCTCGCCGAGGCGGACCGCGCGGCGGCCGTGCCCCGGCTGCCGGACGTGGACGCGACCGACCTGGAGCTCTTCACCCTCGACCCGCCGGACTCCCTCGACCTCGACCAGGCCATGCACCTGGCCCGCCGCGACGGCGGCTACCGCGTGCACTACGCGATCGCCGACGTCGCCGCGTTCGTCGTCCCGGGCGGGGCGGTGGACACCGAGGCCCGCCGCCGGGTGCAGACCCTCTACTTCCCGGACGCCCGGGTGCCCCTGCACCCGCCCCGGATCTCCGAGGACGCGGCCAGCCTGCTGCCGGGCCGGCTGCGCCCCGCGGTGCTCTGGCAGATCGACCTCGACGCGGACGGCGCCGTGGTGCTCGCCGACGTCCGCCGCGCCCAGGTCCGCTCCCGCCGCAGGCTCGACTACGCCGGCGTCCAGGAGTCGCTCGACGCGGGCACGGCCGACGGGCAGCTCCAGCTGCTCGCCGAGATCGGACGGCTGCGCGAACGGCAGGAGGCCGCCCGCGGCGGGATCAGCCTGCCCGTCCCCGAGCAGGAGGTCGAACCGGCCGACGGCGGCTACCGGCTCGCCTACCGCACACCGCGCCCGGCCGACGCCTGGAACGCGCAGATCTCGCTGCTCACCGGCATGGCCGCCGCCGACCTCATGCTGGACGCCGGCACCGGACTGCTCCGCACCCTGCCCGCCGCCCCCGAGGCCGCCTACGCCAGGCTGCGCCGCGTCGCCCGGGCGCTCGGCGTGCACTGGCCGGACTCCACCCCCTACCCCGAACTGATCCGCTCGCTCGATCCCGCGGACACCCGCAACGCCGCCTTCCTGGAGGAGTGCACCGGCCTGCTGCGCGGCGCCGGCTACCACGCCTTCGACGCCGCCCGGGGCGTGCCGCCGCCCGCCGACCCGGGCCACGCGGCGCTCGCCGCGCCGTACGCGCACTGCACGGCGCCGCTGCGCCGCCTCGCCGACCGGTACGCGCAGGAGATCTGCGTGGCGGTGGCCGGCGGCACCGACGTGCCGGGCTGGGTCCGCGACGACCTGCTCGACGTGCCGGGGGAGATGGAGCGCGGCGACCGGCGGGCCCACGAGGTCGAGCGGGCCTGCGTCGACCTGATCGAGGCCGAGGTGCTGCGTGGCCGCGAGGGCGAGGACTTCGACGCCGTGGTGATCGACGTCGACGAGCGCCGGCCCGCCCGGGGAACCGTCCAGCTCGCCGATCCCGCCGTCGTCGCCACGTGCGACGGCGAGGGGCCCGGGCTGCCGCTCGGCGAACGCATCCGCGTCCGCCTCACCAGTGCCGATCCCGCCACCCGAACCGTCCGCTTCGCACCCGTGTGAGCCGCCCGTGTCCCTGAGCCGCCCCGTCCCGCCCGCGCCCGGCCCCGGCCGGGACGACCCCGCCGCCCGTCCACCCGCTCCCGCGGGGGACCGGCGCCGCCGCCTGCTCGTCCTGGCGGTCTGCTGTCTCAGCCTGTTCATCGTCAGCCTCGACACCACCGTGGTGAACGTCGCGCTGCCGGCCGTCCAGCACGACCTCGGCGCGCCCGCCTCCGGACTGCAGTGGGTGATCGACGCCTACACGCTGGTGCTCGCCGCGCTGCTGATGCTCTCCGGTTCGGTGGCCGACCGGGTCGGCCGGCGGCGGATCTTCCTGATCGGCCTGCTGGTCTTCGTCCTCGGATCGCTGCTGTGCAGCCTCGCGCCGGGCCTCGGCTGGCTGATCGCCTTCCGCAGCCTCCAGGCGGTCGGCGGCTCGATGCTCAACCCGGTGGCGATGTCGATCATCACCAACACCTTCACCAGCCCGCGGGAGCGGGCCCAGGCGATCGGCGTCTGGGGCGGCGTGGTCGGCATCTCCATGGCGCTCGGCCCGCTGATCGGCGGCTTCCTGGTGGACAGCGCCGGCTGGCCGGCGATCTTCCTGGTCAACGTGCCGATCGGCCTCACCGCCTTCGTGCTGACCCTCCGCTACGTGCCCGAGTCCCGCTCGCCGCGGCCGCGCCGGCTCGACCCGGTCGGGCAGCTGCTGATGCTGCTGATGCTCGGCTGCGGCACCGCCGCGATCATCGAGGGCCCCGGCCACGGCTGGACCTCCCCGCTGATCCTCGCGCTGGCCGGGGTCGCGTCGGCCGCGCTCGTCCTGCTGCCGATCTGGGAGTCGCGGGTGCGCGAGCCGCTGATCGACCCGCGGTTCTTCGCCAGCATCCCGTTCAGCGGCGCGACCGTCACCGCGGTCTGCGCCTTCGCCTCGCTCGGCGGCTTCCTCTTCCTCAACGCGCTGTACCTGCAGGAGGTCCGCGGGTACGACCCGGTGCAGGCCGGGCTGTTCACCCTGCCGATGGCCGTGATGATGCTGGTTTTCGCACCGGTGTCCGGGCGGATCGTCGGGCGTTCCGGGCCGCGGATGCCGCTGGTCTGCGCGGGCGCCGCGCTGGCCGCCAGCGGGCTGCTGCTGACCCGGGTCGCCGCGGACTCGCCGCCCGCGCTGGTCCTCGGCGCCTACGCGCTGTTCGGGCTCGGGTTCGGGCTGGTGAACGCGCCGATCACCAACTCGGCGGTCTCCGGCATGCCGCTCGCCCAGGCGGGGGTGGCCGCCGCGGTCGCCTCCACCAGCCGCTCGGTCGGCCAGTCGCTCGGCGTCGCGGTGATCGGCACCGTGGTCACCTCGGCGCTGGTCGGACCGGCCGCCGCCGGATTCGCGGAGGCCAGCCACGCCGGCTGGTGGATCGTCACCGCGCTCGGCCTCGCCGTGATCGGGCTGGGTCTGGCCACGACCACACCGCGGGCCGCGGCGAGTGCCGCACGGGTCGCCGCCCGGCTGGACCCGGCCCGGGCCGGTGTGCCGGGCGGGGCCCCCGAGCGGCTACGATGACCACTACGGCGGACGAGCCGGCCGGGCGGTCGCGACGGGTCCTTCACGGGGCCCGCCGAGGAACGTCCGGGCTCCACAGAGCAGGGTGGTGGGTAACGCCCACCCGGGGTGACCCGCGGGACAGTGCCACAGAAAGCAGACCGCCCACCGCTTCGGCGGCGGGTAAGGGTGAAACGGTGGTGTAAGAGACCACCAGCGACCGAGGTGACTCGGCCGGCTCGGTAAACCCCACCTGGAGCAAGGTCAAGATCGGTGCCCCTCGGGGTGCCGTGCGCGGATGTTCGAGGGCTGCTCGCCCGAGTCCGCGGGTGGACCGCACGAGGCTGTCGGCAACGGCAGCCCTAGATGGATGGCCGCCTCCCCGGGCCGCGCAAGCAACCCGGGAGACAGAACCCGGCGTACAGGCCGACTCGTCCGTCACCAGGCCGACGGAGGGCCCCCGATCCGCATCGCGCGGACGGGGGCCTTTTCGCGTCCGGAGCTCGACGGCTCGGCGAACGACCTCCGGAGCCGCCCCCGCCCTTGCCGTGGCTATCGAGATTCGATAGATTCCCATCGCAATTCGATGGGAGGATGGGGTCGTGGGAAAGCTGACAGTGGGGGCGCTGCGCGCCGTGCTCGCGGTGGTGTTCGCCGGCACCGTGCTGGTGCAGGTCCTGATGGTGTGGGTGTTGGTCAGCGGGAACGACCCGGAGGACGGGACGCTGCCGCTGACCGCGTTCCGCGTCGTGACGATCCTGGGCCTGGTGACGGCCCAGGTCGCCCTGGTCTGCGTCTGGCGGCTGGTGGCGATGGTGCGGCGCAGGACGGTGTTCTCGCACGCGGCCTTCCGCTACGTGGACGGCGTGATCGGCGCGATCGTGGCGGCCGCCCTCGTCTGGTTCGCGGTCACCGCGATCAACGCCCCGGGCCAGCGGGAGGACCCGGGCGTCACCGTCATCATGGCCGGGATCGGCGTGGCGATCCTGGGGGTCGCGCTCATCGTGCTCGTGCTGCGGATGCTGCTCGCCCAGGCCGTCGCGCGCGACGTCGAGGCGACGCAGCTGAAGGCCGAGTTGGACGAGGTGATCTGATGCCCATCGTCGTCGACATCGACGTGATGCTGGCCAGGCGGAAGATGTCCGTGGGCGAGCTCGCGGACCGCGTCGGGATCACCCCCGCCAACCTCGCCGTCCTCAAGAACGGCCGTGCCAAGGCCGTCCGCTTCGCCACGCTCGCCGCACTCTGCGAAGTCCTCGCCTGCCAGCCGGGCGACCTGCTCCGCTGGGAGTCCGAGGACCTCGCGCCGGCCGACGCGGACCCGGAGCACGTGTGAGGCGGCGGTGGGAGGTGCGGCCGTGACCCCGCCTCCCACCGCCCGACTCAGGCCCTGCGGCGGAAGGGCATGACGAGGGCGATGCGTTCCCCGCCGAGTGCCTTGCCCTCGCCGACGGCGAAGTCGGCGAGGGCCCAGCCGGAGGCCTCGACGGCCTGGATCTGCTCGGCCATGCCGACCATGGGCCCGGTGGCGAGGCTGTTCTTGTTGGCCTCGACGGCCTTCCAGGCGAAGACGGAGCCGCCGCGGTTGTAGGCCTCGGCCGCCTCCTTGCCCGCGTTGTTCCCCTTGGCCTGGTTGATGAAGCCCGTGTGCCCCCCTCTGCTGGTGCTGTGTCAGCACCCTGCCGGCGCCACTGCCGGTGGAGCGAGGCGGGACGGAGTCGTGACCGCCGGCCCGGCGGTCACGCGCGTTCGGCGTCGTGGGCGGCGACGGCGGCGGTGAGGCGCAGGAGGTCGGCGGGGCGGGCCGGGTCGAGGCCGGTGAGGGCGGCGATGCGGCGCAACCGGTAGTCGACGGTGTTGGGGTGGAGGTGGAGCGCGTTCGCGGTGTGCCGGCGGTTGAGGCCGCCGGCCAGGTGGGTGCGCAGGGTGGTGAGCAACTCGCCCGCCCCGTGGAGGGGGCCGATCAGGGCGGCGAGCCGGGGTCTGGCGTGGCCGGGCCGGCTGAGCTGGTACTCCAGGAGCAGGTCGTCGAGCCGGTAGAGGCCGGGCGGGCGGCCGAAGGCGCGGGCCACGTCGAGGACTTCGTAGGCGAGGGCGGCGGCGGCCGCGACGCCCGGGGGCTCGGCGGCCGCCCCGGCGGCGAGCACCGGGGCGCCCGCGGCCCGGGCGGTCGCGGCGACGGTGTCCGCGAGGCGGTGCCACTCGGCGGTGGGCAGGTCGGCCGGCCGGGTGTCGAGCGGGACGAGCACCAGGCCGCCGTCGGCGGCGAGCACCGAGAGGGCCGAGTGCCGGGTGCGGTGGTCGAGTTCGGCGCGCAGGCGGCGGAGTTTGCGGCGGCCGGCGACCGTCCGGTCGACGTCCTCGGCGTGTTCGTCGGGGTGGTCGTCGACGGAGAGGACGAGGACGGCGTAGCCGGGGGCCAGCCGCAGGCCGGCCCGGGCGGCGGCCTCGTCGGCGGGGGTGCCGTCGAGCAGGGCGCCGAGCAGTGCGTTCCGGGCGGCGTGCCGTTCGTCGACCATGGTGCGGCGTTCCTCGAAGTAGCCGGCGCCGGCCGCGGCGGTGACCTGGCGGAGGTGGTCGAGCAGCAGCCGGTGGAGCGTGAGCAGCCCGGGGGCGTCGCCCTCGCCGGCCTGCCGGGTCATCCAGTCCCAGCAGACCTCCAGGCCGATGTGGTGGGCGAGCAGGACGGCGTCCAGCGGCAGCCCTTCCTCGGCGCGGCGGGCGGCGGTCTGCCGGACGGTGGTGAACTCCTCGTCCGGGGCGGGTTCTCCGGTGCGGACGGCCCGGGCGAGGGCGCGGACGCGGCGCTCGGTGGTGCGGGCGAGTTCGCCGTCGACCTGTTCGCGGGGCAGCCGCCGGTAGGTGGGCAGGGCGTCGAGCAGTGCCGCGAGGACCGCCCGGACGAGTTCCGGCAGGGCGGCCAGCAGCCGCTGGTCCGCGGGGACGCCGCCGATCGTCGGGACGTGCCACCCCGTGACCTGCGCCGGGGCGTTGTGACTGCTCACAGAAATCACCGTCCAGGTCTGGGGAACGCCCGAGGGCCGGTCCGGTGCGGCGGCCCCATCATGGAGGCACTCCCGGTTACCTGTTGGTAACAAACTTCTGGTGTGGAGGCAACAGTTGAGAACCCCACTTCTCCGCTTCTCCGCAAGAACCTTCCGCCGCAGGCTCGTCGGCGCCCTCGGTTCGGCCCTGCTGGCCGCCGCCCTGCTCGGCGGAGGAGGGTCCGCCGCCCTCGCCGCCGAGACCGCGCCCGCGGCGGCGGCCCCGCCGGACGGCGACACCGTCGCCTCCCCGCCCGGCGCCAACGACTGGAACTGCCGCCCCACCGCGGCCCACCCCAACCCCGTCGTGCTGGTCCACGGCACCTTCGCCAACCGCTTCGAGAACTGGCTGGTGCTGTCGCCGCTGCTGAAGAGCAAGGGCTACTGCGTCTTCGCCCTCGACTACGGCACCGTCCCCGGCGTCACCTCCTCCGGCAGCGGCGTGCTGCTGCCGATCGGCGGGCTCGGCCCGGCCGCCGATTCCGCGGCCCAACTCGGCCGGTTCGTCGACCTGGTGAGGTCGTACACCGGCGCCGCGAAGGTCGACATCGTTGGCCACTCGCAGGGCGGCATGATCCCGAACTACTACCTGAAGTTCCTCGGCGGCGCGTCCAAGGTGGACAAGCTGGTGGCGCTCGCGCCGTCCAACCACGGCACCACGCTCTCCGGCATCGCCAACCTCGCCCCCTATCTGCCCGGGGTCGCCGACCTGATCTACACCGCCTGCCCGGCCTGCAAGGACCAGGTGGTCGGCTCGGCGTTCAACCAGAAGCTCTCCTCGCTGCCGGACACCGTGCCCGGGGTGCACTACACGGTGATCTCCACCGTCTTCGACGAGGTGGTCACCCCGTACCGGACGCAGTTCCTCAGCGGGCCGGGCGTCGACAACATCACCGTCCAGGACAGCTGCCTGATCGACCTCTCGGAGCACGTCCTGATCGCCTTCGACCCGACCTCGCTGCACCACGTGACCAACGCGCTCGACCCGGCCCACGCCACCTGGGTGGGCTGCGGCTGAGCCGTCGCCGGCGGGCCGCCCCACCGGCCCGCCCGCGGTGCCCGCACCGGCCCTGCGCCGGTGCGGGCACCCGCGCGTCCGGCCCGGGGAACGCCGGGCCCGCGGTGCGCCGGTTCAGGGGGTGGTGACCGCGGCGAGGATGCGGTCGCGCAGCGGGGTCAGTCGGCTGCCGCTGAAGCCGTGGTACACCGCGTTGGTGAGCAGCACCGCGTAGCGGCCGAGGGCGGGGCAGAGGTAGAGGCTGGTGCCGGTGTAGCCGTGGTGGTAGGCGGCGCCGGTGTCGGTGACCAGCCAGCCGAGCCCGCGGGAGCGGCCGGCCTCGACCGCGATCTGCGGCCGAAGGCTGGCGGCGAGCCAGGGGTCGTCGGCCGTCAGCAGGTGCTCGGCGAAGACGGCGAGGTCGGCGGCGGTGGAGAACAGCCCGGCGTGGCCGGCGATCCCGTTCAGCAGGGCGGCGTTGGGGTCGTGCGGGATCCCCCAGGTGCGCGGGGCGCCGCGCAGCCGCTGTTCGGTCGGCGCCACCGCGGGCGAGCGCCGCACCGGGCCGAACTCGGTGTCCCGCATGCCCAGCCCGTGCCAGTAGTGGTCGCCGAGGGCGTCCAGCGGGGTGCCGTGGGCGTCGGCGAGCAGCAGGCCGAGCAGCACGTAACCCCGGTTGATGTAGCGGTGTTCGGTGCCGGGGGTGGCCACCAGCTGTTCGGCGCAGAGGAGTTCGGCGAGCGGGCGGTCGAGGTGCAGGTAGCGGTCCAGCCGGGTCTCGGGCTGCAGGCCGGCGCTGTGCGCGAGCAGTTGGCGGACCGTCAGCCAGCCGCCGGGGGAGGGGAGCCGGGGGAAGCGGGCGCGCAGCGGCTCGTCCAGGTCGAGCAGGCCGGCGGCCAGGGCCCGGCCGGTGAGCACCCAGGTGGCGATGATCTTGGTGAGTGAGGCGAGGTCGTAGCGGGTGCGGTCGTCGGGCGCGGCGGGTCCGCACTCGGGGGCGACGGCGCCGCGGGCGGCCACGGTGCGGCCCGCCGCCTCCGTGGAGCCGGCGGTGCCGAGGACGAGGACGCCGCCCGGGACGCCGCGGTCCAGGACGGCGTGGTCGAGGGCGTCGGCGAGGGCGGCCGCGGCCGCGGGTGTCCAGGGGGTGGTGGTCACGTGCGTCCTCCGTTCCCGGTGGAGCGGATCCGGTCGTACGGGTGGTACCTACCCGCGGACGGGCCTCCGCTCCCCGGCGCCGCCGCCTCAGCCCTGACCGGCCGACAGCTCCTCCAGGACGCGGACCGCCCGCTCGGCGTCGGCGGTCGGCACGAAGAGGTGGTCGTGGTGGAACCCGGCGGCGACGTTGCAGCTGATGCCGCGGTCGGCGAGTGCGGTGGCGACCGCGGCGGTGAGGCCGACGGCCTCCAGCGCGGAGTGGATCCGCAGGGTGATCCAGCCGGCGACGAACTCGTAGCCCAGCCCGAGCGAGTCCGCCTCCTCCTGCGGCACCACGACGGTGGCGCCCTCCTCCTCGGCGACGGTGACCACCGGGCGCAGGCCGGGCGGGACCCTGCCGGGCAGGGTGCAGTACACGTACCGCCCCGGGTTCAGCGCGGGTCGCAGCCCGGAGAGCAGGGCGGACAGGTCTCGTTCGGCGGCCATGGCGCCACCGTAGTGTGTGGCCGGGCCCGCACGGCGTCCCGCCGGCCGCCGGTGTGTCGCCGTGCGGGGCGGTGCGGGTGACGGCTGGTCACGGCGCCCCGGCGGCCGGGGACGGGGCCGGGGACGCGGCTGCGCCGGGCGGCGGGAGTCGCCCCGGTGGGTGCGACCCGTCCGTCCGCCCGGCGTACCGGGTGGGTCCGTCCGGTGTTCAGGCGGGCAGCTGCTCCAGGCCGCGGGCCCGGGCCAGCCAGTCGGCGAACAGCTCGGTGTCGACCTCGGCGGCGCTCCGGAGCTTGACCGAGGCCATCGTGCGCGAGCCCGGGGCGAGCCGGCCGGACGGGTCGGCGAGTTCCCGGCCGCGCCAGAAGCCGAAGGTCAGGTGGCCGGCGTACGACTTGAGGAAGCAGACCGGGTTCTTGCCGGGGGCGGCGCCGAGGCTCCACACGGGGTGGCCGTGCCAGACGGCGCCGCGGCCGGGCAGGGCGGCCTCGACGAGCGGCAGCAGCCTGTCGGCGATCTCGTGCTGGGCGGTGGGGAGGGAGTCCAGGTACTGCGCGACGGTGGTGGTGGCGGGCATGGTGGTCGTCCTTCGGGTTCGGTGGCCGGAGCCGGTCGGGCGGTGCGGGGATCGGAGGCCGGGGCGGTCTGCGGTGGGGGCGGTCAGCGGAGGCGGTCGGCGGCGACGGCGGAGACCCAGACCATCGCGGTGATCGCGCCGATCGCGAGGGTGAGCGAGCCGGCCGGGCCGCCGGTCATGGCCCATCCGTCGCCGAGCAGCAGTGCGGTGGCGGCGGCGCGGGAGGCGAGGGCGCGGCCGCGGCGGCCGGCGCGGGCGAAGTGGCGGCCGAGGACGTAGCAGGCGGCGATCAGGGCGGTGAAGGAGACCGTGCCGGCCAGCAGGTGTCCGACGGCGTGCCAACTGAGGCCGGGCGGCATCCCGTCGGGCGTGCCCACCGGGTAACCGTCGGCCGGGTCCATGACGAGGACACCGGCGGCGATCATGCCGAGGCCGTAGGTGCGGACGAGCCGGGGTGCCCAGCGGCCGCCGGGCGTGTCCGCGAGGGTGCGGCGCAGGCCGGCGGCGCCGAGGACGGTCAGGACGCCGGCGACCAGGAAGTTCGTGATCTGCAGCGGGCCGAGGTCGCCGTTGCTCAGTGCGCTCAGCGGGTGGCGGGTGAGGTCGAAGCCCGTCCGGGTGGCGGCTTGGGCGAGGGCGACGGCGGCCCAGAGCGGGCCGGCGACCGCGCCGCAGACCAGCAGGGTGCGGGTGCCCGGTGCGGTGGCGGCCGTGCCGCGAGCGGGGTCGGTGCGGACGGCGGCGGGGGCGGTGGTCACGGTGTCCTCCGGGGCGGTGGGCGTCGAGCGGTGCTGCCCTCACGTCGTCCGGCCGATGTGACAGGGAATGCATGCCGTTCCCTGTCACATCGGCTCGTTCGACGTGAGGGCGGCACAAGATCGCGGCGCGACGGGGCGCCGCCGGACCGAGGAGAGAACCATGCGCTTCCTGATGACCACCAAGCCGACCGACGCCGCCCCCGACGAGAAGCTCTTCGCGGAGATGGGCGCGTTCATCGAGGAACTGACCGCGGCCGGCGTGCTGCTGGCGACCGGAGGCCTGGAGCCGGGCGGGGTCCGCCTGGTCTCCTCCGGCGACGAGATCACCGTCACCGACGGTCCGTACGCCGAGGCGAAGGAGGCCGTGGCCGGCTTCGCGCTGGTCGAGGTCCGCTCGAAGGAGGAGGCGATCGAGCTCGCCCGTCGCTTCCGCCGGATCGTCGGCGACGGCGAGAGCGTCGTCCAGCAGGTGTTCGGCCCCTGACCCTCCCGCCTGCCCGCTCGGCCTGCCTGCCTGCCTGCCCGCCCCGCCTGCCCGGCTCGGCACCTGCCCCGGCCCCGCCCCGGTTTGCGGACGGGCCGGGACGGGTGCTGTCATCGTGGCCGTGCCGGATGTCCACCGCACGATCGACGCGGTCTGGAAACTCGAGTCGGCGAAGATCATCGCCGCGCTCGTCGGAATCGTGCGCGACGTCGGCCTCGCCGAGGAACTGGCCCAGGACGCCCTGGTGGCCGCCCTCGAACAGTGGCCGCAGTCCGGTGTCCCCGACAACCCGGGCGCCTGGCTGACCGCCGTCGCCAAGCGCCGGGCCGTCGACCGCGTCCGCCGCGACGGGCGGCTGGAGCAGCGCCAGCGGCAACTCGCCCACGAGCTGCGGCAGTCGGGCGAGGCCGAGCCGGAGGGCGACCGGGACGACGTGCTGCGTCTGATGTTCGTCTCCTGCCATCCCGTCCTGCCGACGCAGGCCCGCGTCGCACTGACGCTGCGTCTGCTCGGCGGACTGACGGCCGCGGAGATCGCCCGGGCCTTCCTCGTCCCCGAACCGGTGGTGGCCAGGCGCATCGCCGCCGCCAAGCGCACCCTGGCCGAGCAGCAGGTGCCGTTCGAGCTGCCGACCGGCGAGCGGCTCGCCGACCGGCTCTCCTCGGTGCTGGAGGTCGTCTACCTGGTCTTCAACGAGGGGTACTCGGCGACCGGCGGGGACGACCTGATGCGGCCCGGGCTCTGCCTGGAGGCGCTCAGGCTGGGCAGGCTGCTCGCCGCCGCCGTGCCGCACGAGGCCGAAGCGCACGGCCTGGTCGCCCTGATGGAGATCCAGGCGTCCCGCTCGGCCGCGCGCACCGGGCCGTCCGGCGAGCCCGTCCAGCTGCACGAGCAGAACCGCGGCCGCTGGGACCAGCTGCTGATCCGCCGCGGCTTCACCGCGATGCTGCGCGCCCGGGAGTGCGGCGGCCCGCCCGGCCCGTACGTGCTGCAGGCTGCGATCGCGGTCTGCCACGCCCAGGCACCCACCGCGGAGGCCACCGACTGGGCGCAGATCGCGACCCTCTACGCCGCGCTGGAACGGCTGCTGCCGACCCCGGTCGTCCGGCTGAACCGGGCCGTCGCGGTCGGGAAGGCGTACGGGCCGCAGGCCGGCCTCGACCTCGCCGACGGGCTGACCGCCGACCCGGCGCTGCGCGACTACCACCTGCTGCCCGGCGTCCGCGGCGACCTGCTGGAACGGCTCGGCCGCACCGGGGAGGCCCGGCTGGAGTTCCGGCGGGCCGCCGCCCTCACCCGCAACGCGGCGGAACGCGCCTTCCTCGACCGCCGCGCCGACGCACTGCCGACCGGGGAGCCGTCGGCCGGGGCCCGGGTGCCCGCGGGGCCGTCGGCCGCCCTCCTCGGCGCCACCGTCCGCGCGTTCCTCGACCGGGACGACCTGGACGCGGCGACCGTCCGCTCGTACGGGCAGACCCTGCGGCGGCTGCGGCTCGGGCTCGGCGACGAGCTGCCGCTCGGCTCGGTCGACGCCGACCGGGTCGCCGGGGTCCTGGCCGCCGCCTGGGGCGGCGCCGCGCCGCGGACCTGGAACCGGCACCGCGCCGCCGTCCGCTCGTTCGCCGCCTGGGCCGGGCTGGACGACCTCGCGGCCGGCCTCGAACGGCGCCCCGAACCGGCCGGCCGGACCGGTGCGATCGCCCCCGAGCAGCTCGAACGGCTCTGGGCGCTGCCCGGCCCCTCGCTGCGCGAGCGCACCCTCTGGCGGCTGCTGCACGAGTCCGCCGCCCCGGTGCGGGCCGTCCTGGCGCTGGACGTCCAGGACCTCGACCTCGACGACCGCAGCGCCCCCGGTGACCGCGGCGACCGCGGGGTGGTGTGGCGGTCGGGCACGGCCCGGCTGCTGCCGGAGCTGCTGGCCGGACGGACCCGCGGCCCGCTCTTCCTCACCGACCGCCGCCCCGGGCCGGGCCGGACGCCCGTCCCGGCCGACCTCTGCCCGGAGACCGGCCGCGCGCGGCTCTCCTACGAGCGCGCCGAGCACCTCTTCAAGCTGGCCACCCGCCCGCTCGACCCGGCCGGCGAGGGCTGGACCCTGCGGATGCTCAAGCCGCGCCGCTGATCGGACGCCCCGTCAGGGGCTGCTCCCACTCCGCCGCGTCCGCGGTTCCTCCGTGCCGCCCTCCCGCACCCCCGCCTGCCCGCGCCCGCCGGGCGACCGTCGGACGACTATCGGAAACCGTTGACGGGCGACAGTCACCGATATATCGTCGAGATATCGAGATGCTTCGGGGGAAGCATCACGGACGAAAGGTGGTGCGCATCATGCGCGAAGGAAGGCGAAACCGAGGAGAACGCCGCCGCGGGCCGGTGCCCGGCGAGGGAATGCCGGGCGAGGGCTTCGAGAGGCGGTTCGCGTTCGGGCCGTTCGGCCCGCCCGGAGTGCCGCCCGGCGGCCCTGGGATGCCGGGGGCCGGCCCGTTCGGGCACGGCTTCGGCGGGCCGGGGCACTTCCCCGGCCACGGGGGGCACGGCCACGGCGGCCGGGGCCCGCGGGGCGGCGGCTGGGGCCGCGGTCCGGGCCGCCGCGGCGGCCGGGCGCGCCGCGGCGACGTCCGTGCCTCGCTGCTCGCGCTGCTCAAGGAGCGGCCCATGCACGGGTACGAGATGATCACCGAGATCGGCGAGCGCACCGGCGGTGCGTGGCGGCCCAGCCCCGGATCGGTCTACCCGACCCTCCAGCTGCTGGAGGAGGAGGGCCTGATCGTCGCTCAGGAGTCCTCGGGCAAGAAGCTGTTCGAGCTGACCGAGGCCGGCCGGGCCGAGGCCGACGCGGGGGCCGATTCCCCGTGGGAGGAGGCCGGCCGGGGCGTCGACTGGGAGGCCGTCCAGGAGGTCGGTGCGGCGATGGGCGCCGTCGACCACGCGATCCGCCAGGTCATGCTGACGGGTACCGAGGAGCAGCGGGCCAAGGGGCTCGCCGTCCTCAACGAGGCCAAGCGCAAGCTGTACCTGATCCTCGCCGACGAGCAGGTCTGACCCGTCCCGCGGTCGACCGCACCGCCCCGTCGCGGCACCCGCCACGGCGGGGCGGCGGCGTGCCCGGGAACGGCGGCGTGCCCGGGGGCGTGATTGCTACCGAGGGGCGCGCCTCAGGCCTCGGCGTCGTACTCGTAGCGCCAGCGCCAGCCCTTGCTGCCGAAGATCTTCGACCGCCGGTAGACCAACGTCACGGCGGGCAGGCCCGCGGTGGCCGGGACGGGCACGCGGTAGACCTTCGGGATCGTCCAGAAGGAGCCCAGCATGATCGGCAGGACCCTGCCGTCCAGGGGTCCGCCCACGAATTCGGTCTCCGCACTCTTCACACCTCCCAGGGTACGCGGGGTGCTCCGGGCCCTCTCGGCCGCCGGTCGGCGGCGTCCGCGTGCAGGTCCGGCAGAGGCGGTGTGGAGCCGGTGTGACCGGCGCAGCACCGCCCCCGGTCATTCCGGGGCCGTCCGCACCCTTATCCTGCTCTGTACGCCTCCGGGTTCGGCCCGGGTCCGCGGGCCCGCACGGGCCGGGCGAGGCGCGTGTCGTCGCGTCCGTCCGCCGAGTCGTACCTTCTCGAACTCCGTATCGTGCCCCGGGCGTTGGCCGCCCCGGTGATCCCGGCCGCGGCCGCGGCGGATGCGACCGACGGGCGCCCCGGGAAGTGGCGGGCGCCTACCGTTGTTGCGTCGGACGGTGCGTCGTTCGCCGTGCCGCACCAGGCACGGCAGTTCACGGCAGAGCGGAAGGGGCCCGATGGAAGCCAGCAGCAGGTGGACGACCTGGTGGCGGCGTGAGCGGCGGCAGGACCGTCCGGTCACGGGCGGGGAGGCGGCCGCGAGGCTGGACCTGCTGCTGGGCGCGGTGCGCGCGGGCTTCCCGCTGGCACCCGCGGCCCACCCGGCGGGGTACCGGTGTTCCTGCGACCGGGTCGGCTGTCCGGCGCCGGCGCAGCACCCCGTCTCCTTCGCCTGGCAGACCCAGGCGACCACCGACGCCGAACAGCTCGCCCGCTGGCTCGCCCGCGACCCGCAGGCCAACTTCGTCACCGCCACCGGCCGCGTCCACGACGTGCTGGACGTCCCCGCCGAGGCGGGCCGGCTCGCGCTGGAGCGACTGGAGGAGCGCGGCGTCCACGGACCGGTCGCCGCGGTCGGCGAGGACCGCTACCTGTTCTTCACCGCCACCCGCGGCACCCCCGCCGACGAGGACGAGTGGTGGACGAGCGCGCTGGACTCCACCCCGGACACCATGTCCGAACACCCCGGCCTGAGATGGCACTGCCGCGGCTCGTACACCCTGCTGCCGCCCGCCGCACTGCCGGACGGCTCCGAGGTGCGCTGGCTGCGCGGTCCCGACCAGCCGCTGCCGGACCCGCTGCGGGTGCTGGACGTGCTGACCGACGCCTGCACCGAGGTCGGCGCCGTCGCCGAGGAGCAGTGGCTGATCGGCTAGCGGCCGCACGGACCGCGGCGCCGACCTCCGGGAGGGGCGGCCGGTCCGGTGCACCTAGGTGTTCTGACCCGTGAGGTTGGGGACGCGGCTGGCGGGTGGCTTGCCTGCGAGTGCGGTGTGTCCGCGGTGGTGATTGTAGGTGTGGAGCCAGTCG